>JAZBLS010000089.1:0-13442 GCA_037033365.1 Actinomycetota bacterium
GAGCGCCACGTTTACACCGTGGATGTCGTCGGTTCGATCCCGGCAGGGCCCACCGTCATTCCGTCGGCACCGCGATCGCGCACTTCCCGCAGCGCCCGGGCGATCCGGTCGGCGAGGCCGTCGACGCCATCCGCGGGGAGCGCATCGATCGGCCACCAGCGCACATCCTCGCTCTCGTCGCTCGTCGTCGGTGTCTCCGCGGCATCCGCGGTGAAGGCGAAACCGATGTCCCAGTGCACTCGGCACGTGCCGAACCGGGTCGACAGGGCGTGACGGTTCAGATCGACCGGGGTGGGCAGCAGCGGCTCGATGCGTTCGAGTCCGCTCTCCTCCCCGGCCTCGCGCAGCGCGGCATCCAGGAGCGAGTCGTCGTCCCGCTCGATGTGCCCGCCGAGCTGCACCCAGAACTGACCTTTCCGGTGATGGCAGAGGAGCACCCTGTCGAGGTCGCGGCTGAAGACGAAGCTGCTCGCCGTGAGGTGCTCCGCCACCGAGGTCTCGCGGTGCGTGTGGTCGGAGTCGGCCGCGAACGCGAGGTACTCGGCATGCAGCGCGCGCTCGTCGCCCGTCGTCGGGGTCCAGCGCGACAGCGTCTCCGAGGCGGACGGGGACAGGCTCGTCACGCCTCGTCCGCCGACCACTGCAGGCTCGCGAGCCCTCCGATCGACAGAGTTCTCCGCCCCTCGGCACGCAGATAGGTCACGAGTGTGTGACCGCATCCCCGGCAGAGCAGGATGACGCCCGCGGCATCCATCTCGGCGACGGCGTCGGCAAGCGCCGCCTCGTGATCGCAGTGCGCACACGTCGCGCGTGCGCCCGTCATGTCCTGGCCGAAGAGCTCGAGCAGGAGTCCGCCGGCGGCGTTGCCGTCGACCCTCTCTCGATGGCCGGGGTGGGGGGAATCCATCAGGCACCTCCGAAGCGCTCGGTACGGATGCGGTCGGGCGAGTGCCCGGCGGCGACGAGCAGGTCGGCGACGGCTTCGACGAAGCCGGTCGGCCCGCAGACGTAGACGGAGGGGTTCTCGGATGCCGGGATGCTGGCTGCGGCGATCGTTGCGGCGTCCACGCGCCCTGCGGGTCGCGCGTATCCGTCGGGTGCCGAGCGAGTGTACGCCCAGTCGACGCGGAAGAGGTCGTCGGACAGGGCGTCGAGTTCGTCGGCGTAGAAGGCGTCCTCCGCGGAGCGCACCGAGTACAGCATCCGCATTCGGGCGGTGCTGGCGCCGAGCGCGTGCACCCTCGCCATCGCGATCAGGGGGACGATGCCCGAGCCTCCGGCGATGAGCTGCACGGGCTCCGGTCGGTCCGGCGTCCAGACGAAGTACGCGCCGATAGGGCCTCTGACCTCAAGTTCGTCGCCCGGGCGCACGTCTTCGACGAGATAGGGGGAGACCTCGCCGTCCGGCACCTCGTCGACCGCGAGTTCGAGGATGTCGGCGTCACCCGATGAGGCGAGCGAGTACGAGCGGACGGCCTGATAGCCGTCCTCCGCAGTGAGGCGCACGTCGACATGCTGTCCGGCCAGGTTGCCTGGCCAGCCCTCGACCCGCAGATCGAGCACCCGACCGTGTGGCGTGACCATCCGTGCGTCGACCACGGTCGCGGCCAGCCACAGAGGACTGGAGGTCACCAGTACCGCTCCTCTTTCCACGGGTCGCCGTACATGTGGTAGCCGTTCTGCTCCCAGAACCCCGGTTCGTCCTGTGCGAGGAGGTCGAGGCCGTGCACCCACTTCGCCGACTTCCAGAAGTAGAGGTGCGGGACCAGGAGCCGGGCCGGTCCGCCGTGCTCGGCGGCGAGCGGCTGCCCGTCGAACTCGAACGCGATCCAGGCCTTGCCGCCCGTGAGATCGGCGCGCGGGACGTTGGTCGTGTAGCCGCCGTAGGAGAAGACGCGCGTGTAGTCGCCCTCGCCGGCATCCTGCAGCAGGTGGTCGAGGGAGACCCCGCGCCAGCTGGTGCCGAGCTTGGACCACCGGGTTACGCAGTGGATATCGGTCGTGATGTCGTCGATCGGCAGCTCCTGCAGCTGCTGCCATGACCAGGTACGACGGATGCCGTCGAGGCCGACGACCGCGAACTCCCAGGTGTCGGTCGACACGCGGGGAGTGGGGCCGGCCGAGAGGACCGGGAAGTCCTCCGTGAGGTACTGCCCGGGAGGCAGGTGACTGTCGGACTCTCGTCTGCGTGCGCCGAATCCGCGGGAGATCACACCCATGCTCGTCTTCTTTCTGCTCGGGCCACCGAGTCTAGGGCGCGGGGGTGTCGCCGGGGTAGGCGATGCGGCGCAGGGAGGCCGATTCGGGCCGAATCGGCCTACACCGGCGTCGTCGCCTACCCCCGCCGACGCACCCGCGCGACACCCGGGCGCGCGCGGCGAAATCAGGCGTATTGATAAATGCGATGAACATGCTAGATTCACGCGTAAACCAGTAAAAACAAACACGGAGTCACGATGATGAGCAGTTCTGCCCTTTTCGCTGACGACGCGCCCCGCGACTCCGTCACGCCGGAGAGACTGGCCCGCGACAACATGCCGCTCGCGACGTTCCTCGCCGTCGAGAAGGCACGGACCGCCACGCACCTCGACCTCGACGACCTGCTCTCGGCCGCACGCCTCGGCCTCGCGAGGGCCGCGATGACGTACGAGCCCGAACGCGGCATCCCGTTCGGCGCATTCGCGCGCGGGCAGATCAACTGGGCCATGCTCTCCGAGATGCGCCGAGCGGACCCCGCCGGCGAGCGCGGTCGAGACAAGATCGAACTCGTCCGTGCGGCGGGGGAGGCGTTCCTCGCCAGGGTCGGACGTCCGGCATCGCACGCCGAGCTCGCCCGTGAGAGCGGGCTGGCCGTCGACGCCGTGGCGGAGATGCTGCAGCTCGACGAGATGGTCCGCAGCGCGACGAGCTTCGAGGAGCACTTCGACCCCGAGACCGGACGGCAGGCCGCCGACCTCACCGACAGCGTGATCCTGCCCGAGCACGCGGTCGAGCAGTCCGAGACGCGCGCGATGGTGCACCGTGTGATCGATGCGCTGCCCGCCGCGATGCAGCAGATCGTCCGCGGGATCTACCTCGAGGACCGCATGGTGAAGGACCTGGCGGAGGAGCTGCAGGTCAGCCACGCCTACGTGTCGAAGCTCCGCGGGAAGGGCCTCACGCTCATGCGCGAGGCGATGGAGGCTTGGGAGAACGGCACCGACGGCGACCGCTCCACGAAGGCGAAGGCAGAGTTCTTCGAGACCCTGTTCGGCCCCGCGCGCGAGCTCCTCGCCGCCGTCTGAGGCTCCGGGCGCATTCATGCCCCGCTCCTGGTTACGCGACCACTGATTGTCGCGATTGTGGTCTGTGCAGGTCCACGGATGGACCCGCATTCGATCCCATAACCACGGAGGAACAACATGGGTCTTCAGATCGCAACCAACGTCGGCGCACTCAACGCCTACCGCAACCTGTCCATCAACCAGAACGACATGTCGAAGTCGCTCGAGAAGCTGTCGAGCGGTCTGCGCATTAACCGTGCCGCTGACGACGCTGCGGGTCTCGCCATCTCCGAGGGTCTGCGTTCGCAGGTCAACGGCCTGAACGTCGCAGCCCGCAACGCTCAGGACGGCATCTCGGTCATCCAGACCGCAGAAGGTGCCCTCACCGAGGTGCACTCGATCCTGCAGCGCGTCCGTGACCTCGCGGTCCAGGCGGGTTCGGACTCGAACAACGCCGACTCGCGCAGCGCCATCAAGACCGAGATCGACTCGCTGGGCGAGGAGCTCACCCGCGTCGCGGCCAGCACGAACTTCAACGGGATCAAGCTGCTCGACAGCGCGAACACGCTGACGTTCCAGGTCGGTGCCGGTTCGGTCGCCGCACAGGACCAGATCGACGTCACCCTGACGAACTTCTCGGGCCTGGGCGCCGCGATCGGCGCGCTGACGGTCGACACCGCTGCGAACTCGCTCACCACGATCGCCGCGGTCGACGCGCAGATCAAGAACGTCTCGGAGGCTCGTGCCGGCCTCGGTGCCGTCCAGAACCGCTTCGAGTCGACGATCAACTCGCTGCAGGTCTCGGCAGAGAACCTGGCTGCCGCGAAGAGCCGTATCGCTGACACCGACATGGCAGCCGAGATGGTCAAGTACACCGCGTCGAACATCCTTCAGCAGGCCGGTACCGCCATGCTCGCGCAGGCGAACCAGTCGGGCCAGGGCGTTCTGCAGCTGCTCCGTTGAGCCGCCGCGCCTGAGGCGCATCGGGCGTCCGGGCGGGGTCACCTCCGCTCGGGCGCCTTCCCATAGACATCATTGACCGCATCTCACGGAAGACGACCGGGATGAAACTCGACGGACTCGTATCAGGGCTCAAGACGGACGAGCTCATCACGGCGCTGATGAACGTCGCCGCGATCCCGAAGACGCTGATCTCCAACAAGATCACCGATCGCACCTCGATCATCACGAACCTCCAGTCGCTCAACACCTCGATGCAGCAGCTGGTCGACAAGGCCAAGGCCGCGGCATCGCCCGCGTCCCTCGCCGCCTTCACCGCGACGTCGTCGTCGGAGAGCGTCACGGTCGCCGCCGGCGCGAAGGCCAGCGCCTTCTCGACGGGCATCGTCGTGGATGCCGTCGCGACCGCGCACTCCGTCGTCACCGCCTCCGCAGGCTCGTCCGCCTGGGGCGGAACCTTCACGATCGTGGACTCGGCGGGCGAAGCCGTCGAGGTCGCCCCGGTCGGAAACGGGCCGCAGGACCTGGCGAAGGCGATCAACGACGCCAAGACCGGCGTGACCGCGACGGTGGTCCCGGCCGGGAAGGATGCCGACGGCAACCCGCTGTCGCGCATCCAGCTGACCGCCACCGAGACCGGCGCGGCGGGGGAGTTCACCCTGCACCGGGGCACCGCTGCGGACGTCACGGCGGGAACCTCGACGGACCTCGGCGCGGCTCCGGGAGCCGCGGTGATCACGCAGGGCGCGGATGCGCGCATCCGTCTGTACGCCGGCACCGCCGCCGAGCAGACGATCACGAACGCGAGCAACACGATCACGGTGGCTGAGGGCATCGATGTCACGGTCAGCAAGGTCAGCGCGGATCCGGTGACGGTGACCGTGGCCCGCGACGCCAAGAAGCAGACATCGACCGCCGAGGCGTTCATCAAGGAGATCGCAGCTCTCCTCACCCGCATCGACAACGGCTCCAAGGCGACCGTGGGTGATGTGGGGGAGACGACCACGCTCGGCGTCTTCACGGGGGACAGCGCCGTGCGCAGTCTCCGGAACGCGCTGGCGAGCGCGGTCCAGCATCCGATCGACGGGGTCTCGCCCTCGAGCATCGGCATCACCGTGAACGACAAGGGCGTGCTGTCCTTCGACGCCGAGAAGTTCGCGACCGCTCTGGCGGACGACCCCGAGGCCACGCAGGAGCTGTTCGCGGCGGTGTCGGCGCGCGTCGGAGAGGTGTCGACGCAGTACTCCGACAAGTACGACGGCATCCTGACCCAGCGCATCACCGGGCAGGAGACCGAGGTCAAGAGCCTCAAGACCCAGGTCGAACGCTGGGACGTCCGTCTCGAGCAGCGTCGGGCCACCCTCGAGCGCACCTACGCGCAGCTCGAGGTGCAGCTGTCGAAGCTCCAGTCGCAGTCATCGTGGCTCGAGGGCCAGCTCGCCGGTCTGACGACCAAGGAATCGTGACCCACGTCCCGTGGCGTCGCACATCGCAGAGGAAGTCTCACCCATGGCACTCACATCCCTCGACCGCGCGAAGCAGCAGTACCTCGAGCAGCAGGTCGCCTCGGCGTCGCCCGAGCGACTGCTGACTCTGCTCTACGACCGTCTCCTCGTGGACATCGACCGTGCGGGCACGGCTCAGGACGCCGAGGACTGGACGGCCGCCGCCACCCACCTGACGCACGCGCAGTGGATCGTGTCCGAGCTGCACGGCTCCCTCACCGACGTGTGGGACGGCGCGGAGGAGCTTCGCGGCGTGTACACGTACCTCACCAGCCGCCTCATCACCGCGAACATCTCGCGCGACAGGGGGGCCACCGCAGAGAGCCGCGAACTCGTCGCCCCGCTGCGCGACGCCTGGCACGCCGCCGCGGAGCTGACCTCGGCGAGTGCGGCGCGGCCGACCGCGGCCGTCGGCTGAGCGACGTGCCCGACAACCTCACCGCGTGGCTCGCGGTCCTCGACCGGTTCGAGAACGCGCTCGACGCCGCGGACGAGCAGCTGGACCCCGGGTTCGCCGCACCGGAGGGGCCGATCCCCGACGAGCTGCGCGCGCGGGCCGAGGCGGTGCTCGCGAGGCAGCAGCTCATGATCGGCGGCCTCACGGCATCCCGAGCGAACGTGGCGCGCGAGATGGCAGCACTCCGCCGGGTGCCGACGCACCGAGGCGATGCTCCGGCCTACCTCGACGTCGAGGGATAGCCCGGGTCGGGGCCGCGCTGCCGGATGCGGGGCCGAAAACGCATCTCGGAGTCGGTGCGGGGTCGAATACGCATCCCGATGGCCGGTTGAGGGTGCGAAATCGACCCCGGAACGGATGCGGTGCGAAATCGACCCCGCAACGGATACCGGAGTGGTTACGCGGATGCCGCGCTGTCGCGATAGTCCCCGCTGAGCACGGATAGCTCGTCGACTGGCCACGGATCGGCTTCTCCTCTACGTCCGGAGTGCCGCCGTGCTCGAATCCGTAACCTCCAGTGCGCTGATCAGCGCGCTCGACGGTCTGGCGCTGCGCCAGCGCTCGATCGCCGAGAACATCGCGAACATCAACACCCCCGGCTACCAGGCGAAGCGCGTGCAGTTCGAGGACGAGCTGCGCTCGGCCGTCGCCGGTGGGTCCGGATCCGTCGCTCCGACCGTCGAGCGCTCGCTCGAACCCACGAGGCTCAACGGCAACAACGTGAACCTCGACACCGAGACGCTGTCGAACATCGACACCGTGCTGCGGTTCCAGTTCGCCAGCCAGGCGATCGGCGGCCAGGCGGCGTCGATCACCAAGGCGATCGGCCAGGCCTCCGCATGACCTTCGACGCGATCGGCATCGCCGGCACAGGACTCAACGCCCACCGCAAGTGGCTGGATGCGCTGAGCGACAACATCGCCAACGTGAACACCGCGACCCCGGCAGGGCAGGAGGCGTTCCGCGAGCGGCTCGTCACCGTGCAGGCCGGCACCGACAGTCCCGGCGTCTACGTCTCGGGCGTCGTCGAGTCGGACGCGGAGGCGAAGCTCGTCTACGACCCCGAGCACCCCTACGCCGACGCGGAGGGCTACGTGCAGTACCCCAATGTCGACCTGGGCGACCAGATGAGCATGCTCATCCTCGCGCAGCGGGGCTACGAGGCGAACGCGGCGGTCGTGGATCGTGCCAAGACCACTTACGAGGCCGCTCTCCAGATCGGACGCGGCTGATGTCGGTCGAGGGTGTGGGCGCCGTCGGCGTCACCCCGCTGTCGTCCCTGAGCTTCGAGGACGGCGCGGGTGCCCCGGCGGCCCCCGGCGTCTTCGCCTCCTCGCTCTCGGGCGCGATGGAGAACCTCCAGCAACTGCAGTCGACGTCGAATGAGCTGGCCGTGCAGGCGGTGACGGGCGACCTCCAGGACATCCACCAGGCGATGATCGCGTCGTCGCGCGCGTCCGTGACGCTGGACCTCGTCGTCGCCGTGCGCGACCGCAGCGTCTCGGCGTTCAACGAGATCATGAGGATGCAGGCGTAACCCATGCCCAAGGTGCTCACGAGTTACTACGACCGCGCGCGTCGCGTCGTCTCCGGCTTCACGGTCGCCCAGCGCACGATCGCCATCATCGGCGTCGCGCTCCTGGTCATGGGCGCGATCGCCCTCGGATCCTGGCTCACGCGTCCGCAGATGAGTCCGCTGTTCACGGGTCTCAGCGCGAGCGACGCCTCCGCCGTCGTCGAGCAGCTGAAGTCGGCGGGCGTCGGCTACGAGCTGACCGAGGGCGGCGCGACCATCCTCGTGCCCGACGACCAGGTGTACGCGCAGCGCCTCGCTGCGGCATCCGCAGGCCTGCCCGGCGACACGAGCGAGGGCTACACCCTGCTCGACAAGATGGGTGTGACCGCGAGCGAGTTCCAGCAGTCCGTCACCTACAAGCGGGCGATCGAGGGTGAGCTCGCGAGCACGATCAGCGCGATGGACGGCATCTCCAACGCATCGGTGCAGCTCGCGATCCCCGAGGAGAGCGTCTTCGTCTCAGAGAAGCAGAACCCGACGGCATCCGTGTTCGTGAAGACCCGCAACGGGTCGACGCTGAGCGACGAGAAGATCGAGGCCATCGTGCATCTCACGAGCGCCTCGGTTCCCGGCATGACGCCGGAGGACGTCGCGGTCACCGACCAGAACGGCAAGGTGCTCTCCGCGGTCGGCGCCGGCATCACCGGGAACTCGTCGAAGCAGGCCACCGAGCACGAGGCGAAGGTCGCGGCCTCCGTGAGCCAGATGCTCGACACGATCGTCGGCGCGGGGAACGCCACCGTCACGGTGTCGGCCGACGTCGCGAACTCGACGTCCGAGCGGATGGACGAGACCTACTCGGCGCCCGACGGAGAGCTCAGCGCCTCTGAACAGACCAAGACCGAGACCTACAGCGGCGGGCAGACCAACGGCACGGGCGTGCTGGGACCGGACAACATCGCCGTCCCGAACGGTGCCGACGGCAACGGGGCGTACGAGTTCGAGGAGACCTCGCGCGACAATGCCGTCAACAAGACGACCGAGAAGACGATCACCCCGGCTGGCGAGGTCACCCGCCAGACCATCAGCATCGCCCTCAACCGGGGTGCGGTGACGGGTGTCACGGCCGCCCAGGTCGAGGCGCTCGTCGCCTCCGCCGCCGGCATCGACGTCGACCGCGGCGACACGATCGCCGTGGAGTTCGTCGAGTTCACGGAGTCCGGCGCGACGGCCGCCCAGAACGCTCTGCAGGCCGCCGAGACCGAGCGGGCGGCGCAGATGCAGCAGGAGCTCATCCGGTCGGCCATCATCGGCGGGTCGATCCTGCTCGCCGTGTTCATCCTCGTCGTGTTCCTCGCCATGCAGCGGAAGATGAAGCGTCGCGTGCTGTACACCGACGACGGACCGATCGAGTACCTCGCCACGATGTCGGAGAGCGAGGAGGAGAAGCTCAAGTCGCTCAAGGGCCTCACGGATCCCGTCGCGATCACCGCAGCCGCGCCGACCCGACCGCTGCCCTCGGCCGTCGTCGACATCGATGACGAGCCGGAGCCCGACAAGGTGCTCGTCGAACGTCGCCGCCGCGAGATCGACGATCTGGCGAAGCGCGAGCCCGAGGTCACGGCGAAGGCGCTCGCGAACCTGATGGACGAGGCGACGGTATGCGCATGCGGACCGAGATGCTGGACGCGCAGGCCGATACCGTCGAGGTCTCGACGACCGCGGTGCAGGCCGCGCCGGCCCCGGAGATGAGCGGGCTGCGCAAGGCAGCCATCGTGCTCATGAACATGGACTGGGCCGCGAGCGCCGAGGTGCTCAGGCACCTGGGGGAGGAGCGCGCCGAGATGCTCGCGGCCGAGCTCACCCAGCTCGGCGGCGTCGACGTCGCAGCGACCGCGAGAGCGCTCGGCGAGTTCCGCCGGATCGCCCACGGCGGCGCGGTGCCGTCGCGCGGCGGTCAGGAGCTCGCCACCGGGCTCCTCGAGACCGCGTTCGGCCGCGAGAAGGCCGTCGGCATGGTGGGCCGCGTGATGTCCCAGGGCTCGGTGTCCTTCGACTTCCTGAACGCCGCCGACCCCGCGCAGCTCGCGACGATCCTCGAGGGGGAGCTGCCGACCACGGTCGCGGTCGTCCTCGCGAACCTCCGCGCCGATCGTGCCGCCGCCGTTCTCGCAGCGCTGCAGGATCCGCTGCGCACCGACGTCGCGCAGGCGATCGCCACGATGGGCACCGCCACGCAGGAGGCGATCTCGATCGTCGCCGACTCCCTCCGCTCCCGCACCGGAGTCTTCGCGATGCGCGACAGCCACGAGTCGATCGGCGGAGTGCAGCCGCTCGTGGACATCATCAACCGCTCGGACACCGCGCTCGAGAAGTCGCTGCTGGCGAGCCTCGAGGACCGCGACATCGCCCTCGCAGAGGACATCCGCAGCCGGATGGTCACCTTCGCCGACATCTCCCGCCTCGAGGATCGGGACGCCCAGCGCGTGCTCCGCGGGATCGACCTCCGGATGCTCGCGGTCGCCCTCAAGGGCGCGGACGAGCAGATCTCCGAGAAGGTCAGGACGAACATGACCGAGCGCAACCAGGAGAACCTCGCCGAGGAGACCCGGGTGCTCGGCCCGGTGCGCATGCGGCAGGTCGACGAGGCCCGCGCGGAGATCGTGCGCATCATCCGCGAGCTCGAGGCGGCGGAGGAGATCACGATCTCCCGCGAGGACGAGGACGAGCTCATCGAATGATCGCTCCCGCTGAGGTCACCGGGGCACCGACCGTGTCCGATTCCGTCTTCACACCGTTGGTGGTGCCGCGCGTCGGCGAGCCGGCGCCGGACGTGCGCGAGGAGACGGAGCGCGCCCGGGCCCGTGGATACGCCGACGGCTTCGCCGAGGGGCGGCGGATCGCGCTCGACGAGGGCAGACGGCAGCAGGTCGTCGCGCAGGAGCGCGCGGAGGCGATGCTCGGCGACCATCGGATGCGGTGGACGGCGGCTCTGCAGGCGCTGCAGGCCGCGGAGACGCAGCTGACGAGGCGCGTCGACGATGTGAGCACGGCATCGATCGAGCGCATCGAGGAGCTGGCCGTCGAACTCGCGACCGCGATCCTCGGCGTCGAGCTCTCGGACCCGGCGCGCTCGGCAGCGCACGCGGTCCGACGCGCGGCCACCGAGATGCCGGTCGATCGCTGGACCCGCGTGACGCTGAACGACCGCGATGCCGCGCTGCTCGAGGCCGAAGCGGATTCCGGCGACCTCGCCGATGCGTGGCCCACACGAGTCGACGTCGTGGCTTCGGCTGCGGTCGATCCCGGAGGGGCGGTCGTCGAGATCGAGGCCGGCGCGGTGGACACCAGCATCATGCGGGCGCTGACCCGCGCGCGAGCCGCGCTGGTCGGCGAGACGGGTGACGGTGGGACGGGCGACTCTCACGTCTTCGGTGACACGGAGGCCCTCGCATGACGGTCGCGACGGCATCCTGGCGGCGCGTCCTCGACGCGGCGAAGCCCGAGCGCTCCGGCACGGTGAAGGCTGTGGTCGGGCTGGGTGTGGAGGTCAGCGGCATCGACGCCGCGGTCGGCGACCGTGTGCGCATCGACGGCGCCGGTGGACGGCGCGTGGACGCCGAGGTCGTCGCGGTCGACGGCTCCTCAGCGCGATGCATGCCGCTCGGGCCTCTCGACGGCGTCACCTCCCGTGCGCGGGTGCTGCACGCGGGCGCCGCCATGCAGGTGCCGACCGGGCCCGCACTGCTCGGCCGGGTGCTCGACGGTCTCGGCCGCCCGATCGACGGCAAGGGCCCGATCGGACGCGCAGCGCCGCTCGTGTCGCTCGACCACCAGCCGCCGAGCGTCATGCACCGGCAGCGCATCGACCGCCAGCTCGGTATGGGCGTGCGCGTGCTCGACACCATGACCCCGGTGGGCGTCGGCCAGCGACTCGGACTGTTCGCGGGTTCGGGCGTCGGCAAGTCGTCGCTCATGTCGATGATCGCCCGAGGATCGACCGCCGATGTGAACGTCATCTCCCTCGTGGGCGAGCGCGGCCGCGAGGTGCGCGAGTTCCTCGAGGATGATCTGGGGCCGGAAGGTCTCGCCCGGTCTGTCGTGGTCGTGGCGACGTCGGATCAGCCGGCCATGGCCCGACTCCGCTCGGCGTTCGTCGCCACGCGCATCGCGGAGCAGTTCCGCGACGACGGCAAGGACGTCGTGCTCATGATGGACTCGCTCACCCGTGTCGCCATGGCGCAGCGCGAGATCGGTCTGAGCGCGGGGGAGCCGCCCGCCACGCGCGGATACCCGCCCTCGACGTTCTCGACGCTCGCCCGCCTGCTGGAGCGCGCCGGGACGGGCAGCGTCGGATCCATCACCGGTCTCTACACCGTGCTGGTGGACGGCGACGACCACAACGAGCCGATCGCGGATGCCGCCAGAGGAATCCTCGACGGCCATGTCGTGCTCGATCGTGCCCTGGCCGTCCGCGGCCACTTCCCGGCCGTCGACGTCCTCGGATCGGTGTCGCGCGTCGTGTCGAAGATCACGACCCCCGAGCAGCGGGCGCAGGCCGTCGCGCTGCGCAGCGTGCTCGCCGCACGCAAGAGCGCGAACGACCTGATCGACATCGGCGCGTATCGGCCGGGGGCGAATCCGCTCGTGGACGCCGCGCTGACCCATGAGGGCGCGATCTCGGCCTTCCTGACGCAGAGCATGGACGACCTCAGTACGGCGGACGACTCCTGGCGGCGTCTGACCACCCTCACCACCCCCTTCGGAGGAGCGACCTCATGACTTTCCCCCTGGCAGGACTGCTGCGCGTGCGCGGCGCGCAGGAGCGGGTGGCCGCCGAGCAGCTCTCGCGGGCGAGCGCCGAGCGCGCCCGTGCGGAGGACGCCCGGCAGGCGGCCGCCGCGAGCCTCGCCGACATCAGTCATCGCATCGACGATGCGGGCACTCTCCTCGCGATGGCGGCCGCACGCGCAGCCGGCCGGAGCACGCTGAGCGACCTGCAGGCGCTCGTCGAGATGTGCCGCACCGAGGAGACGGGGGCGAAGGCCGCGCACGTCGAGGCGCGTCGCGATCTCAAAGGCCTCGAGCGCCTGGCCGAGACTCACCGCGTCGAGAGCACGAAGGCCGAGCTGCACGCGGAGCAGACCTCGCTCGACGAGATCGCCGTCGTCCGCAGTCAGCGCGAGGGGAGCGCCGCATGAGCGGGCTGTCGGCCGTGATCGCCCGCGTCGAGGACATCCAGAGCCGCATCGTCTCCCTGGAGGCGCCCGCCGCAGCGACCGCGGTCGCAGGTGCTGAGAAGTCCGAGGCGACGAGCGCGGTGTCCGCCGCGACGTTCGCGGAAGCGCTCGAGGCGGCGACGTCGGCGGGCTCCGTCACCCCCGCGACGGAGACGGCGACGACGACGGATGCGAGCAGCGCCGATGCGGTGGCTGCTCTGCAGACGCTGTTCGCGGTGAACACGTCGGGTGCCGATCAGAGTTCGACGCTGTCGAGGATCGCCGAGCTCCTGCGATGAGCACCGTGAGCCTGGTGGGCGTCCTCGCCGGTGCATCGACCGATGGCGCCGAGCCCGGTCGCACCGCGCGAGACGACGGCTCGGCGTTCGGAGCGGCTCTGACCGCGGCCGGTCGGCTGTTCGCGCAGGGCACGACCGACGAGGGAAAGCCGGATGCCGAGCGCGAGACCGCCCCCGGGGCGGACGACGGGACCGCGCAGACCACGGCGGACGCGGGCGCGGC
>JAZBLS010000090.1:0-13409 GCA_037033365.1 Actinomycetota bacterium
TGCCGCGGGCATGGTCGGCGGTGCCGCCGTCGGACTGCTCGGCGTCGTCGCGGCGGGCGCCGTCACCAGCGCGGTCGCGGCCCCGCTCCTCGAGCAGGCCGCGGGACTGGGTGTGGACTTCGACGCGCTCGCGCAGGGAGTCGATCTCGAGGGCATCGCGAACGGATTCGGCGCCGAGGACCTCACCGGCGCGGCCGAGGGGCTCATGGGCTCTGCGGGTGAGTCCATGTCGGGCCTCGGCGAGACGGTCAGCGGCTGGGGCGAGCGTCTCGGCGACCTCGGGATCCCGGGCGTCGGCGACCTCTTCCGCAAGTGATCGCCGCACACCCCTTCAGGGGCGTGTCATGAGGCTCGTCTACGATGAGCCGCGACTCCACCAGACAGAGACGAGACCCTGATGAGCCCCGCCACTGCCATATCGACCAGCGCCGACCACGGTTTCAGCGGCCTGACCGGCTTCGCCGCCGACATCCTGACCGCCCTCGGCGACATCGGGGTCGGCATCCTCGTGTTCATCGAGGTGCTGATCCCGCCCATCCCGAGCGAGGTGATCCTGCCTTTCGCGGGATATCTCAGCCAGAGCGGCGACCTGAACCTCGGGTGGCTGATCTTCTGGAGCACCCTCGCCTCGTGGCTGGGCGCACTCCTGCTGTACGGGCTGGGGGCCGCGATCGGCATGGAGAGGGCCGTGCGATTCCTGGCCGCCACGCGCCTCGTCAGCCGTTCGGACCTCGACCGCGGGTCGGAGTGGTTCGTGCGCCGTGGTGGATGGACCGTGCTGGTCGGGCGCATGGTGCCCGGTGTGCGCAGCCTCATCTCTCTCCCCGCCGGCGCCTCGCGCATGAATCTCGTGCGCTTCAGCCTTTACACGATCGTCGGCAGCGGCCTGTGGAACGCGATGCTGATCGGCGTCGGCGCAGCCCTCGGCACGCAGCACGAGAAGCTCGAGCAGTACCTCGGCTACCTCGACTACGTGGTCTACGGTGCGCTCGCGATCGCACTCGTCGTGCTCGTCCTCCGTCGGATCCGCGAGGCCAGGGCGCCGCGGTCGCGGGGAAGTCAGGCCGACGCTGCGGCGGTCGACGGGATGTAGGTCGGTGCCCCCGCTGGGACTCGAACCCAGACTGAAGCGATTTTAAGTCGCCTGCCTCTGCCATTGGGCTACGGGGGCCGCAGCAAGCCTATCGACGGATGCCGCGTGCGACCCGGTACCGGGACGCATGACTCCGAGTCCTCGTAGCCCTAGGGTGGGGGAGTGCTCGATCTCATCGACGAACTGAGCCCCGACGCTGGGCGCTCCTCCATCGCCCCCGAGTGGCAGGACCCGGCCCGGTACTGGCCCCGACTCTCCGCCGCCACCGGGCATCTGCCGGCGCCCGTCGCGGTGATCGATCGCGAGGCCCTCCGCCATAACGCACTGGACATGCTCGTGCGCGCGGGCGGGCTGCCGATCCGCGTGGCGTCCAAATCGGTGCGCGTGCGCGCCGTGCTGGATGCGGTCCTCGCCCTTCCCGGATACCGCGGGATCCTCGCCTTCACTCTGCCCGAGGCGCTCTGGCTCGCCGAGACCCACGACGACATCGTCGTGGGGTATCCGACCGTCGACCGGATCGCCCTCGCCGAGCTCTTCGCCTCGGAGGAGGCAGCGAGCCGCATCACGCTGATGGTCGACGACCCCGCGCAGCTCGATCTGATCGACAGCGTCGCCTCTGCCGGATCACGCCCCGAGATCCGCGTCGCGATCGACGCCGACGCCTCGCTGCGTTCGGCGGCTCTGGGGCACATCGGTGTGCGACGCTCGGCACTCTTCACGGCGGGGGAGGTCGCCTCCTTCGCGCGGCTCATCGTCCGTCGGCCCGGCTTCCGGCTCGTGGGGCTCCAGATGTACGAGGCGCAGATCGCGGGTCAGGGTGACGACGCCGGGCGGGATGCTCCCGTCATCCGACTGATGCAGGCCCGGTCCCGCGCGGAGCTGCGTGAACGACGTGCCGCGATCGTCGACGCGCTCACGACCGTCGCGCCTCTCGAGTTCCTCAACGGCGGAGGCACCGGTTCGCTGGAGTTCACGGGCAGCGACGAGTCGCTCACGGAGGCCAGTGCGGGGAGCGGACTGCTGGGCGGCCACCTGTTCGACGGCTACCGTTCCTTCCGGCCCGCTCCTGCCGCGGCCTTCGCGTTCGACGTCGTGCGGCGGCCGGCGGCGGACATCGCCACGGTGCTCGGCGGGGGATGGATCGCTTCCGGGCCGCCCATCGCCTCACGTCAGCCGCTACCGGTCTGGCCGGAGGGGCTCAAGACCCTCCCGCGCGAGGCCGCGGGCGAAGTGCAGACGCCGCTGCAGGGACGCGCGGCGCGTGCGCTCGGCCTCGGCGACCGCGTGTGGTTCCGGCACTCCAAGAGCGGCGAGCCCGCGGAGCGCATCGAGCTGTATCACCTCGTCTCCGGCGATGAGGTCATCGACGAGCTGCCGACGTATCGCGGCGAGGGGAAGGCTTTCCTGTGACGAGGATCGGCGGCACGTGGCAGAACTGGGGACGCTCGGCACAGGTGAAGCCGCTGCGGGTCGAGAGGCCGCGGTCTCCGGAGGGCGTCCAGCGCGCGGTCAAGGCCGCGGTGCGGCAGGGGCTGACGATCAAGGCGGTCGGCGCCGGGCACAGCTTCACCGGGATCGCCATCGCGCCGGGCGTGCTTCTCGAGCTGGACGACCTGCAGGGACTCGTGTCCGCCGACCCCGCGACCGGGCGCGTGACGCTGCTCGCGGGCACACGGCTGCACCGCATCCCGGCGCTGCTCGCTCCCTTCGGTCTGGGGATGGAGAACCTCGGCGACATCGATCGGCAGTCCATCTCCGGCGCGATCTCCACGGGAACGCACGGCACGGGATCCGGGTTCGGCGGGCTGGCAGCACAGGTCGTCGGCGTCACGCTCGTGACCGCCGAGGGGGAGTTCCTCCGCGTGGACGAGGAGCACAACCCCGAGATGCTGCCTGCAGTGGCGCTCGGGCTCGGCGCCCTGGGGATCATCGTCGACGTCACGCTCCAGTGCGTCCCGGCGTTCGTCCTCGCCGCGATCGACGAGCCGGCGCCCCTCGAGGACGTGCTCGAGACCCTCGCCGACCGCGTCGACGCCGCCGACCACTACGAGTTCTACTGGTTCCCGCATACGGATGTCGCCCTGACCAAGAGGCAGCAGCGGATGCCGGAGTCGACGAGGCGGCAGCCGCTGCCCGTGGTCGGCAAATGGATCGACGAGACCCTGCTCTCGAACGGCGTGTACCGAGTCGTCTGCGCCGCGGGGCAGGCGGCGCCCGCGATCACCCCGCCCTTCAACCGTCTGGCCGTGAAGCTGACCGGCGACAGGCAGTACACCGATCGCTCGCACCGCGTGCTGACCCAGAGTCGCACCGTCCGTTTCCGCGAGATGGAGTACGCAGTGCCGGCGGAGAACGTCGTGCCGGCGTTCCGCGCCGTGCGCGCGCTGATCGAGCAGCGCGGGTGGCGTGTGGAGTTCCCGATCGAGGTCCGCTTCGCAGCCGCGGACGACCGGTGGCTGTCGACCGCTCACGGCCGTGCGGCGGGCTACATCGCGGTGCACCGGTACTGGCGCGCCGACCCGACCGAGTACTTCGAAGCCGTCGAGCAGATCATGCTCGAGTTCGGCGGCCGCCCGCACTGGGGGAAGCTCCACACCCTCACCGCCGCCCAGCTCCGCGAACGCTACCCGCGCTTCGACGACTTCACGGCGCTGCGCGACCGCCTGGACCCCGAACGGCGTTTCACCAACCGCTACCTCGAGCGCGTGCTGGGCTCCTGACGCGGCTCCGGACACGGAGAACGAGCGGGTACCGCACCCAGTCGACGCGCAGGCTGCGCCGATAGGATGGGACAAACACGAGGAAGGGTGGGCCTCTGATGGAATGGCTCGTGCCGGTATTGATCGTCGTCGGTGTGATTCTGCTCATCGGGATCTATCTCTGGGCGACGTACAACTCGCTGGTGCAGCTCAACGTCCGTGTCGACGAGGCCTGGAGCGGCATCACGGTGCAGCTGAAGCGCAGAGCGGACCTGATCCCCAACCTCATCGAGACGGTCAAGGGGTATGCGTCCCATGAGAAGGCCGTCTTCGAGAACGTCACACGCGCACGTGCCGAGACCCTCTCCGCCGGCGGCCCCGGCGAGGCGGGCATCGCCGAGGGGCACCTCCAGCAGGCTCTACGCAGCCTCTTCGCCGTGGCGGAGGCGTACCCGCAGCTCCAGGCGAGCCAGAACTTCCTGCAGCTTCAGCAGGCCCTCGTCGACACCGAGGACAAGATCCAGGCCGCGCGACGCTTCTACAACGGCGGTGTGCGCGAGCTGAACACCAAGATCAAGGTGTTCCCGAACAACCTGTTCGCGAAGGGGCTGGGCTTCACCGAGCGCGAGTTCTTCGAGGTGGCCGACAGCGGCGCGATCTCGGAGCCCCCACGCGTGCAGTTCTGACGGCGGTCACCACACGGTCAGATCGACCTCGTCGCCCTCGACGGTGACGTCGCCGCGGACCGCCCACGAGTCGGTGCGGTAGGTCTCGGTCCGGGGAGATCCGTCCTGCCCCGTGCCGGACACGGTGGCGACGAGTTCGCCCCCCTCGGCGACGAAGGTGCCGTCGCCTGTGTCGAGTTGCGGCATCCGCTCGATGCGGAAGGTGACGGTCGTCACCGCGGCGAACTCGGTTCCCCAGGGAATGCGGATACCGCAGCCCTCGGGGACGACGCCGTCCGTCAGCGGAGCGGTGCACTCCTCGAGATGCTGCTCCAGAGCGCGTTGCGCGAGGGCCCGGGAGTCGGTCGATGCGATCGGCGTGGGCGACGGAGATGCGGACGTCTCGGGTGCAGGACTCCGTCCCACGGCGAGCCAGACACCCACGCCCGCCGCGATCACGACGGCGATCACGAGGATGCCGATCGCGAGCGCGCGCCCCCGCCTGGTCACGCCGCGACCTCCCTCGCGTGGACGTGCCGGCGCACCGATGCGTCCGGGCGACTCACGAGTGCAGAGTGCAGCGCTTCGGCTGCCGTGCCCCATCCCGAGACCGACACGTGCTCGAGACCCTGCCACGATGCCGCCAGCGCGATCTCGCCCGCGATGCTCTCGGCGTCACCGCGCGGATCGGCCTGCGGCTCCCACCAGGCCGATTGCACCTGCAGCGTGGATGCCGCGCGATCGGCCTTGAGGTCGACGCGGGCGACGACCCGATCGCCCGCGAGCACGGGCAGCGAGTAGTAGCCATAGCGGCGCTTGGCCGCGGGGACATAGATCTCTATGCGGTAGTCGAGCTCGAACGCGCGCAGCGCCCGGTCGCGGAACCAGACGGCGGGGTCGAACGGGGTCAGGAGCGCCGCCCCGGAGATGCGCCGGGGGAGGACGGCCTCGCGATGCCGCCATGCGGGCAGCGGCCTCCCGCCGCGCTCCCACCCTCGGACCTGCACCGGGACAAGCTCGCCCTCGTCGACCAGATCCGCGACGGCCGTGGCGATCGCGGCACGATCGCGGATGCGATAGTAGTCGGCGAGGTCCGCCATGGTCGCGACCCCCGACGATCGGGCGGCGCGGCGGATGAGCTCGCGGATCGCGTCCTGACGGGGGATCACCTGCTCCCGCGTCGCGGAGGGGATCACGTGCTCGGCGAGCGCGTACGTGCGCTCGAACCCCTTGCGTCCGCTGATGGCGACGTCTCCCGTGCGCCAGAGATGCTCGAGGGCGAGCTTGACGTCGTCCCAGTCCCACCAGGTGCCGCGCTCGCGAGGGGCATCCGCACGGATGTCGGCGGGTCGCAGCGGCCCGCGGGCCCGCAGCTCGTCCTGCACCCAGGCCATCGTCCGCTCGTTCGTGCTCGCCCAGGACCCCGGCTCCGCCCAGCGGTCGCGGAACCAGTCCATGCGGAAGCGCCACAGCGGCCAGTCGTCGATCGGGATGAAGGTCGCCTCGTGAGCGAGGTACTCCACGTAGTGGGTCGTGCGCGAGAGGAACACCCTGTCGAGGAGAGCGGGGTCGTAGGCGCCGAGCCGCGAGAAGAGCGGCATGTAGTGCGAACGGGCGAACACGTTGACCGAGTCGATCTGGAGCACGCCGAGTCGATCCATCACCCGGTGGATGTGCCGGGGCGTCGCGACGGGGGGCCGCGCACGGGTGAACCCCTGAGCGGCCAGGGCGACGCGTCGGGCCTGCGCAGAGCTGAGGGAGTCGGTCACGTCGTCAGCGTATCGCCGGGGTCGGACATCGGGACGCCGCGTCTCGAGCGCCTGCGGGAGCGCCGTAGACTTGGGCGATGAGCGACGAGCAGCGAACACGGCTGAGAGATCTCTTCCGTCCGCGCCCGATCCCGACCGATCGCACGGTCACCACCGAGGCCGACGAGGCCGTGCCGATCGGGCTGCGCGTCACCGCGAGCTACGCCTGGCGTGTGCTCGTGATCGCGGCCGTCGTGGCCGGCATCATCTGGATCGTCATCCAGCTCAAGCTCCTCGTGATCCCGCTCATGGTCGGCATCCTCATCACCGCCCTCCTGTGGCCGGCGTTCCAGTGGATGCTGCGCCACCGGTTCCCGCGCTGGGCCGCCGTCGCCGTGTCGATCATCGGCACGCTCGCTATCGTGACGGTGCTGTTCTGGCTCGTGATCTGGCAGGTCCGCGCGCAGCTGCCCGACGTGCAGCAGCGCAGCTCCCAGGCGATCGAGGACTTCCGGCAGTTCCTGCTGAACGGGCCGCTGCATCTCAGCGAGTCGCAGATCCAGGGCTATGTCGACCAGGCGCTGCAGATCATCAACGAGCAGGCGCAGCTGCTGCTGAACGGCGCGCTCGCCGTCGGCACGACGGCCGCGCACATCGTGACCGGCGCCGTGCTCGCTCTCTTCATCCTCATCTGCCTGCTCGCCGACGGCGCGGGCATCTGGCGCTGGACGCTGCGCCTCTTTCCGCGCGCCGCGCGCCCCGCGGCCGACGCCGCGGCCACGAACGGCTTCGCGACGCTCGTCAACTACGCACGCACGCAGCTCTTCGTCGCGGCGATCGACGCGGTCGGTATCGGCGTGGGTGCCGCGCTCCTCGGGGTCCCGCTCGCGATCCCGGTCGCCGTGCTCGTGTTCCTCGGCTCCTTCATCCCGATCGTGGGTGCCGTCGTGACCGGCGCGTTCGCCGTGCTGCTCGCGCTCGTCTACAACGGCCCGTGGATCGCCCTGGCCATGCTCGGCGTCGTCCTGGCGGTGCAGCAGCTCGAAGGGCACATCCTCCAGCCGATCATGATGGGCTCGGCGGTGAAGGTGCATCCGCTCGCCGTCGTCCTGGTGGTGGCCGGGGGATCCATGGTCGGGGGCATCCCCGGTGCCCTGTTCGCGGTGCCGCTCGCAGCTTTCGTGAACGTCGCGGCCGTCACGGTCAGCAGCGGTGCCTGGCGCACCGGTGACCAACCGGCCGGAGACCTTATCTGGAGTACAGTTCCGCGCGAGCGGAGACGGAGGAATCGATGAGCGCAGTCCCCAGCCTGGCCGAGTTCGAGAACGCTGCTCTGAGTCTGGCTGAGGTGATCGAGCGCACGCCGACCCTGCCGTCGCGTGCCGTGTCGGCGTTCCTCGGAGCGCCGGTCCTGCTCAAGATGGAGAACCTCCAGCGCACCGGCTCGTTCAAGATCCGTGGCGCCGCGTACCGTCTCTCCCGCCTCAGCCCCGAGGAGCGGGCCCGCGGCGTCGTCGCGGCGTCCGCCGGCAATCACGCACAGGGCGTGGCCCTCGCGGCGCAGGCGCTCGGCATCCCCGCCACGATCTTCATGCCGCTCGGCGTGCCGGTGCCCAAGCTGCTCGCGACGCGCGGCTATGGCGCCGAGGTCGTGCTGGAGGGGGAGACCGTCGCCACCTCGCTGCGCCTCGCCGCCGAGTTCGCGGAACGCACGGGCGCCGTGCTGATCCACCCGTTCGACCACCGCGACGTGGTGATCGGTCAGGGAACGCTCGGGCTCGAGCTGCTCGAGGACGCCCCCGAGGTCGACACGATCCTCCTCGGCATCGGCGGCGGCGGCCTCATCGCCGGTGTCGCGGCAGCCGTGAAGGCGCGTGCTGCGCAGCTGGGTCGATCCGTGCGGGTCATCGGCGTGCAGGCCGAGAACGCCGCCGCGATCCCGCCGTCCCTCGACGCGGGGCACCCCGTCGACATCGAGACGAAGCCGACCATCGCCGACGGCATCCTGGTCGCCCGTCCGGGCGCCGTGCCCTTCGAGATCATCAAGGACCTGGTCGACGAGGTCGTCACGGTCTCGGACGACGATCTCGCCCGCGCGATCCTCATCCTCCTCGAGCAGGCCAAGGTCGTCGCGGAGCCCGCAGGCGCCGCCGGCGTCGCGGCCATCCTCGCGGGCAAGGTGAAGGCCACGGGCACGACGATGGCGGTGATCTCGGGCGGCAACATCGACCCGCTGCTGCTGCAGCGCGTGGTCTCGCACGGGCTCGCGGCATCCGGGCGCTACCTGACCATCCGCATCCCGCTGCCCGACCGTCCGGGCCAGCTCGCGCAGGTCACGGAGCTCATCGCGCACGCCGGTGCGAACGTCGTCGAGGCGATGCACACCCGCCACGGTCACGGACTGCAGATCAGCGACGTGATCCTCGAGCTCAGCGTCGAGACACGGGGCGTCGAGCACTCCGAGCTCACGCTCGACACGCTGCGTCGCGCCGGCTTCCACCCGATGGTCGTCGCCGACTGACACGTCCGACCGACCCGTCATGACAGAAGCCCCGGCCTCCTCGAGGGAGCCGGGGCTTCTGTCTGCGGGTGCGCGGTGTCAGCCCGTGTACGTCTCGACCTTCACGATCTCGACCGAGATCGACCGACCGTTCGGAGCCTCGTACGACGACTTCTCGCCGACCTTGAGCCCGAGGATGGACTTGCCGAGCGGGCTGGCCTCGCTGTAGACGTCGAGGTCGTCGCCTGCGGCGATCTCACGGCTGCCGAGGAGGAAGACCTCTCCGCCGCCCGCGACGATCGCCGTGACGACCGTGCCGGGCTCGACGATACCCCGGCTCGCGGGCGCCTCGCCCACCTTTGCGGTCTTCAGCAGACCCTCCAGCGTGCGGATGCGCGCCTCCTGCTTGCCCTGCTCGTCCTTCGCAGCGTGATAGCCGCCGTTCTCCTTGAGGTCGCCCTCTTCGCGCGCCGCTTCGATGCGCTTGGCGATCTCGTCGCGTCCGGTCGTGGACAGGTGCTCCAGCTCGGCGACGAGCCGGTCATATGCTTCCTGCGTGAGGAAGGGAACCTGAGCGTCAGTAGACATGACGAAGCTCCTTCTTTCCGTGCCCGCCGAGAGTCCGCGGGGGATATGCCAAGACGCCCCGGCAGGTGCCAGGGCGTCGTATGTCTGCGTCGATTCTAGGCGACCCAGCAGCTGTTCACCAAACCTGTCGTCGCCGCGGCTACTGTCGGCACCGTGGCCGACACGGCCTGGGAGTGGCTGTCTCCGGCGGGGATCTCGACGACCTTCCAGCCGACCACGCCGAACTCCTCGTCGAGTGCCTCGACCACGCAGGCGACGTCCTTGCCGGCGACGCCCGTCACCTGGAAGCGCACCGTGACGGAGTGCTCGTCGACCAGCTCGTACCCGAGGTCGTCGGAGTCGACCGCGTTCATCTGGCTCGTGACGGTCATCCACCCGAAGGCTCCGACGAGGAGGGCCGCTATCGCGATGCCGACGATCCAGGGCGTGCGCCCTCTGCGGGTGCGTCCATAGCGGTCGTCGAGCTCTTGCGCGGTCGTCACGGGGTGGGTCTTCCGGTCGTTAGGCTGGTAACTCCAGGTTATGCGACCTGCGCAGGAAAGGCTGACCACATGCTCGCTCTGACCGAGACCCCGATGCCGACGCCCACCATGACGGTGGCACCGGAGCTCGTGACGCCCGGATTCGTCGGCTTCGCCGTGGTGGTCTTCCTGCTCATCGCGGTCATCCTGCTGATCCTCGACATGAACCGGCGGATCCGTCGCGTGCGCTACCGCGAAGAGGTCCGCGATGAGCTCGACGCCGAGGAGGCGGCACTCGCGGCAGACGAGGCGACCGAGACGGACGCCGACCTGCCGATCACGCGCGAGGGCGACGACGAGGCCGAGAAGCGCTGAGTCGCCAGGCGCCGATTCGCCGAGCGCCGAGTCGTCAGGCCCCGAGTCGTCAGGCCCCGAGTGAGGGGGAGAGCGGCTCGAGGGCGATGAGCAGGCACGCGGTCCAGTGGCAGAGGAATGCCAGGACCGTGCACACGTGGAAGATCTCGTGGAACCCGAACTTCCCGGGCCACGGGTTGGGCTTCTTCAGGGCGTAGACGATGGCACCGCCCGTGTAGAGCAGACCGCCCACGATCACGAGGACCATCATCGCGACGTTCGCGTTCAGCAGGTCCACGAGGTACATCACGGCGGCCCAGCCGAGGAGCAGGTACAGCGCGACGTACAGCCAGCGCGGCGCGTTGATCCAGAAGACGCGGAACAGGATGCCGAGCAGCGCCCCGCTCCACACCAGGACGAGGAGCAGCGCGCCCTTCTCGGGCGGTAGAGCGAGCACCGCGAGAGGGGTATACGTTCCGGCGATCAGGAGCAGGATGTTGGCGTGGTCGATCCGCTTGAGGATGACCTTGACCTTCGTACTCCAGTCGAACCGGTGGTAGAGCGCGGAGTTCCCGAACAGCAGGAGCGAGGTCGCCATGAACACGGCGGCAGCCCACTTCGCGGCACCGCCCTGCGATACGACGATGAGGATCACGCCCGCGACGATCGCCACGGGGAAGGTGCCCGCGTGGATCCAGCCGCGCCAGGTCGGCTTGATCTCGACGGCGGCATCGTGGGCCGCCTCGTCGAGGAGAGGCAGCTGCGGGACATCTGGTGCAGAAGACTCGGGAGTGCTCACGAGTTCACTCTAAGGCGGAGGACATTCCGTCCGACGTACATTTCCTGAGCGCCCGCCACTGGGGTGACGACCGGCGGCACGGTAGCGTAGGAAGGTGATGTCACGAGATGGCCAGGGGCGAGGGCCGCTGTACCGGCTCTACACCAGCCGGCTCCGCCGCCACCTGGATCCGGCGACCGTGCCGCATCACGTAGCCATGATGATCGACGGCAACCGTCGCTGGGCGCGTCAGCTCGGTTACGAGACCCCGGCCGAAGGACATCGTGCCGGTGCCGCCAAGATGCGGGAGTTCCTCGCGTGGTGCGATGAGCTCGGCATCCGCGTCGTCTCGCTCTATCTGCTCTCCAGCGACAATCTCCGAAAGCGCGATTCGGCGGAGCTGGCCGACCTCATCGAGATCATCGCCGAGCTCGCCGACGGCCTGTCGCACGAGGGCAACTGGCGGGTCAAGCACGTCGGGCGCTCCGACATCCTCCCTCCCGAGCTCGCACGCGTCCTGGCGGATGCCGAGGAGCGCACGAAGGATCACACGGGCCTTCACGTCAATCTCGCCGTCGGCTACGGCGGGCGCAACGAGATCGTCGACGCCGTCCGCTCGATCGTCACGGCGCACCAGGCGTCCGGCGGGACGATCGAGGACCTCGCCGCGCATCTCACCCCCGAGATGATCGGCGAGCACCTCTACACCGGGGGGCAGCCGGATCCCGACCTCGTGATCCGCACGAGCGGCGAGCAGAGGCTCAGCGACTTCCTGCTGTGGCAGAGCGCGCACAGCGAGTTCTACTTCGTCGAGGCGCTCGGGCCCGACCTCCGACAGGTCGACTTCCTGCGGGCCATCCGCGACTTCGCCGACCGGGACCGTCGCTTCGGACGCTGAGCCCTGCATCGCTGATCAGGCGCGCAACATTCCGTTCATCAACACGTAACGAATTGCTGGCGTGTCGAATCCGACGGATGTCGGCGGCCGGTCGTACGTTCTAGGCAACGGGCAAGGCGCCCGTCGAGTCGGCCTCAGGATGACGACTCGTGACCCCCTGGTCGACTCGTTCGAATAGCCGGGATTCCCCGGGTCGGGAGTGGGTCGTGACCTCACGTACAGCGCAGCAGATCACCAGCACCGCGCAGCAGTCCACCCGTAAGACGACGAGGCGGGCGACGTCCGCGGATCCCGATCAGGATCTGCGCACCTATGTGCTCGACACCTCGGTCCTGCTGAGCGATCCGCAGGCGTTCTTCCGGTTCGCCGAGCACTCCGTCGTCCTTCCCGTGGTGGTCATCACGGAGCTCGAAGGCAAGCGCCATGACCCCGAGATCGGCTATTTCGCCCGCCAGGCCCTGCGTCACCTCGATGACCTCCGTGTGGAGCACGGCCGTCTGGACTTCCCGGTCGAGGTCGGCGACGGTGGCACACTCCGGGTCGAGCTGTCCAACGCGGACACCTCGGTCCTCCCCGCCGGCATCCGCCTGAGCGACAACGACAGCCGCATCCTCGCGGTCGCGATGCATCTCGCGAATGACGGCCAAGACGTCACGATCGTCTCGAAGGACCTGCCGATGCGCGTCAAGGCGGCGTCCCTCGGACTCCGGGCGGAGGAGTACCTCGCCGAGCAGGCCGTCGACTCCGGCTGGACCGGGATCACGAACCTCGACCTCTCGGGAGACGAGATCAGCGACCTCTACGAGAGCGAGGTCGGGATCAGCGAGGATGCACGGGGCCTGCCGGTCAACACGGGGCTCATCATCCACTCCGAGCGGGGTTCCGCCCTCGGCCGCGTGACCGGCGACGGCGAGTACAAGCTCGTGCGCGGCGACCGCGACATCTTCGGGATGCACGGACGCTCCGCCGAGCAGAGGATCGCGATCGACCTCCTGCTCGACCCGGAGGTGGGGATCGTCTCGCTCGGCGGTCGGGCGGGCACCGGAAAGTCGGCGCTGGCCCTCTGCGCCGGTCTCGAGGCCGTGCTCGAGCGCCAGCAGCAGAAGAAGATCATCGTCTTCCGCCCCCTGTTCGCGGTGGGTGGCCAGGAGCTCGGCTACCTCCCCGGCGACCAGGGCGAGAAGATGGGACCCTGGGGCCAGGCCGTCTTCGACACGCTCGGCTCGGTCGTCTCGGGCAACGTCATGGAGGAGGTCGTCGAACGCGGGCTCCTCGAGGTCCTGCCGCTCACGCACATCCGTGGGCGCTCGCTGCACGACGCCTTCGTGATCGTCGACGAGGCGCAGTCCCTCGAGCGGAACGTGCTGCTCACGGTGCTGAGCCGCATGGGCCAGAACTCGCGGGTCATCCTCACGCACGACGTCGGCCAGCGCGACAACCTGCGCGTCGGTCGCCACGATGGCATCGCGAGCGTGATCGAGACGCTCAAGGGCCACGACCTGTTCGCGCACGTGACGCTCATGCGCTCCGAGCGCTCGGCGATCGCCGCGCTCGTCACCGAGCTTCTGGAGGGTGGCGAGCTCAGCTGACGGGCGCCGTCCGGATCCCGGAACGACGGATGCCGC
>JAZBLS010000091.1:0-13213 GCA_037033365.1 Actinomycetota bacterium
CCGACGCCGACCGCCCAGAGGAGCGGGTGGATCGTCTTGGCGCGCCCGGAGAAGGCGTTCACGACGATCCAGCTGATGAAGCCCGCGCCGATGCCGTTGGCGATCGAGTAGGTCATCGGCATGACGGTTGCAGTGAGGAACACCGGCAGCAGCACGCGGAAGTCGCTCAGGTCGATGTTCTTGATCTGCGCGAGCATCAGCGCTCCGACCAGCACGAGCGCGGCAGCCGCGACGGCGCTGGGGACGAGCGAGGTGAGAGGCGTGAAGAACATCGCGATCAGGAACATCACGCCCGTGATGACGGTCGCGAACCCGGTGCGGGCGCCCTCGCCGATGCCGGCGCCCGACTCGACGAACACGGTCGCGGAGGAGGATGACGTGCCACCACCGGCGATAGCGCCGATGCCCTCGACCACGAGAGCCGACTTGATCCGCGGGAAGTCGCCCTTCTCGTCGGCCAGGCCGGCTTCCTTCGCGAGGCCTGTCATGGTGCCCATGGCGTCGAAGAAGTTTGAGAACAGCAGGGTGAACACGAACATGACGAGAGCCACGACGCTGACCTTCGACAGGTCGAACCCGAAGTCGACCTGACCGACCAGGCTGAGATCGGGGATGCCGACGATCGAACCCGTGAAGCCGAAGTCGAGGCCGAACGGCCAGATCAGGTTGACGATGCCGCCGAGCACGGTGCCGCCGACGAGCGCGATGAGGATCGCACCCTTCACCCGCAGAGCCGTCAGCACGCCGCCGATCAGCAGGGTGATGACGAAGAGCAGGGTCGGGATGGACGCGACGGATCCGCCGATGCCGAGGTCGACCGGCGGCGAGGCGTTGCCCGTGGCGGTGACGAATCCGGCGTTCACGAAGCCGATGAAGGCGATGAACAGGCCGATGCCGACGGTGATGGCGAGCTTCAGCTGCACGGGAACGGCGTCGAAGATCATCTTCCGCAGGCCGGTCGCGGCGAGCAGCACGATGATCACGCCGTTGATCATCACGAGGGCCATCGCCTCGGGCCAGGTGACCGAGCCGACCACCGAGAAGGCGATGAAGGCGTTGATGCCGAGGCCCGCGGCGAACGCGAACGGCAGACGGGTGATCAGGCCGAACAGGATCGTCATGACACCGGCGGTCAGGGCGGTCGCGGCGGCGACGGCGGAGCCGGTCAGCGTGTTGCCGTCGACGTCGGGCGTCGACAGGATGATCGGGTTGAGGATCACGATGTAGGCCATCGTGACGAACGTCACGAGACCGCCTCGGATCTCGGTGCCGATCGTGGATCCGCGCTTGCTGATCTCGAAGAAGCGGTCAAGGGCGTTCGCGGGAGCGGCCTTGGTCTGGGTGGGGGACGGGGCAGTTGACATCGGGAAACCTCCGCATGCGAGATTATCGTGTGGGAGAGGCCGCGCGCGCCCGCAGGCGACCCCGAGATTCTCGTCGTAGTCTCGAATCGATATGCAACGCCTCCTCGTCGCGCTCCTCGCCGCCTTCGACGCCGCCATCGCCGCGGCCGTCGGTCTCGTGGCCCTGCTCGCGCCGCTCACCCTCCTCTGGACGCTCGCCTTCGGCGTGACGGCCGACTGGGGCGCGCTCTGGCCGCTGACGGGGACGCTGTGGCAGTACGGCCATGGCGCGCCTCTGGACCTCGACATCTCGGACGAGATCGTGCGGGCGATCGGCATCGCGCCGGATGCCGCGGCCTTCACCCTGTCGGTCACACCGCTGGCGTTCCTCGTCTTCACGCTGCTGTTCGCGGCTCGATCCGGAGCGCGCGCCGCCCGCGCCGGCGCATGGCTCCTCGGCTCCCTCGCGGGGTCGGCGGCCTTCACCCTCATCGCCGTCGGCGTCGCGCTGACGTCTCGCATCGCCGGCGTGCAGACGCCCCTCGCGCTCGCGATCATCCTCCCGGCCGTCGTCTACCTCACGGGCGCGCTCTGCGGCGCTATCCGGGTCGCCTGGGACGACGGCGACGGTGGCGTGCTCGACCGCGTCCACGACGTCGTCGACTCGTGGGGAGACTGGCATCCCGTGCCTGGGGCCGCGGTCCGCGGTGCCGCCTTCGCGCTCGTCGGCGTGACCGCGGTCTCCGCGGCGGCCGTCGCCGTCATGACGCTGTTCCGCGGGGGAGAGGTCGTCGCGCTCTTCCAGGCCGCGCGAGTGGACGCGCTGGGTGCCACGGTGCTGACCCTCGGGCACCTCGCCTACCTGCCGACGATCATCGTGTGGGCGGCGTCGTGGCTCGCGGGTCCTGGTTTCGCTGTCGGTGTCGGCACCGCGGTCTCGCCCGCCGGCACGCAGCTCGGTGTCGTGCCGGGCATCCCCGTCCTCGGGCTGCTCCCCGAGGGTGCGTCGATCTGGATGCTGATCGTGATCCTGCTGCCCGTCGGGGCGGGTGCATTCGCCGGCTGGGCCGTTCGATCGAGGCTGGTCTGGGAGGGCACGGCCGTCGGAATCGGCCCGCGCGCGGCCATCGCCGTCGGCATCGGCGTGCTGACGGCGGGTGTCGCGGCCGTCGCGGCAGTGCTCGGCAGCGGCTCGATGGGCCCCGGCCGGCTCTCGGAGGCGGGCCCCGCGCCTCTTCCGTTCGCTCTGGCCCTGGGCGGCGAGGTCCTGCTCGGCGCGGCGATCCTGCTGCTGTCGCCTCGACACCGTGACGAGGTCGCGGAGGAGCGCACCGATCGCTGGATCGCCGAGATGTCGGCATCCGATCCGTCCTTCGGCGAGCCCTTCCGAGTCGCGCCCTTCGATCGGGCGCAGACGGAGGAGCGCTCCCCGTACGACACCGTGCCCCTCGACGTGCCGGCGGACTTCCGCATCCCGAAGCGCGACCCGGACGACCCCGTCGCCTGACTCACGGCTCGGGGCGCTCCCGGCGCCCCGGTAGACTGGGCGCGTGCTCACGGTCGCCGTTCTCATCTCGGGCACCGGCTCGAATCTTCGCGCCCTCCTCGAGGCTGCTCGACACCCCGATTTCCCTGCACGGGTCGTGGTGGTCGGAGCCGACCGCGAAGCCGAGGGCCTCGCCCACGCCGAGGAGTTCGGCATCCCGAGCTTCACCGTCCCGTGGCACCAGCACGACAGCCGTGAGGCGTGGGGAGCCGAGCTCGGCCGCCAGCTGGATGTCTGGAACCCCGACCTCGTCGTCCTGAGCGGCCTGATGCGCCTGCTGCCTCCGTCGCTCGTGGCCGCGTTCTCTCCGCGACTCATCAACACGCACCCGGCGTACCTTCCCGAGTTCCCCGGTGCGCACGGCGTGCGGGATGCCCTCGCCGCGGGTGTCACCGAGACAGGCGCGAGCGTGATCGTCGTCGACGACGGCGTCGACACCGGGCCGATCCTCGCGCAGGAGCGCATCCCGGTGCTCGAGGGCGACACCGAGCACAGCCTGCACGAGCGCATCAAGCCCGTCGAGCGGCGGCTGCTCATCGACGTGGTGCGCCGCATCGCGACCGGCGAGCTGACCCTCACCGCCGCATCCTGAACCTGTAACGCACGCCCCGCACGACTACGCACGAAGGAGTCCCCCATGGCCGGCCCCCGCCACGACCACTCGCTGTACCGCGATCGAGACGTCGTCCCGATCCGCCGTGCGCTCGTCTCTGTGAGCGACAAGACCGACCTGCTGGTGCTCGCCGAGGCGCTCGCCGGCGCAGGTGTGCAGATCGTCTCGACCGGCTCGACCGCGGCGACGATCCGCGAGGCGGGCTACGAGGTCACGGACGTGGCCGCGGTCACCGGGGTCGCCGAGATGCTCGACGGCCGCGTGAAGACGCTGCACCCGAAGATCCACGGCGGCCTGCTCGCCGACCTGCGTCTCGAGGACCACGAGCGCCAGCTCGCCGAGCTCGACATCGCCCCGTTCGAGCTCGTCGTCGTCAACCTGTACCCGTTCGTCGAGACTGTCGCGTCCGGTGCCGAGGGCGACGACGTCGTGGAGCAGATCGACATCGGCGGCCCCGCCATGGTGCGCGCCGCGGCCAAGAACCACGCCAACGTCGCTATCGTCGTGTCGCCGCAGTCGTACCCCGGCATCATCTCCGCGATCTCGGCCGGTGGCACGGGCCTGTCCCAGCGCCGCGAGCTGGCCGCCCGGGCGTTCGCGCACACGGCCGCCTACGACACTGCCGTCGCCGCATGGTTCGCCGAGGGCACGCTGACCGACGGGGGAGACCTCCCCGAGCACCTCACGATCCAGGCCGAGCGCCTCGCGACCCTCCGCTACGGCGAGAACTCGCACCAGCGCGGTGCGATCTACACGCGCACCGGCGGGCACGGCATCGCGCAGGCGACGCAGCTCCAGGGCAAGGAGATGTCGTACAACAACTACGTCGACGCGGATGCCGCGCTGCGCGCCGCCTACGACATGGTCAAGCCCGCCGTGGCGATCATCAAGCACGCCAACCCCTGCGGCATCGCGACCACGGCGCCGAACGCCCTCGACCCGATCGCCAGCGCGCACCTGCGTGCGCACGAGTGCGACCCGGTGTCGGCGTACGGCGGGGTCATCGCGGCGAACGGCACCGTGACCCTCAAGATGGCCGAGAACCTCAAGGACATCTTCACCGAGGTCATCGTCGCGCCGGCGTTCGAGCCCGCGGCCCTCGAGGTCTTCAAGGCCAAGAAGAACCTCCGCCTCCTGCAGCTGCCGGTCGACTGGCAGCAGGAGCGCATGGATGTGCGCCTCGTGTCGGGCGGTCTGCTGCTGCAGGACGCCGACCGCTTCCCCGACGACATCGTGTCGGTCGCCAAGAACTGGGAGCTCGTCTCGGGCGAGCGTCCCAGTGACGAGGAGATGGAGAACCTCATCTTCGCGTGGAAGGCGTGCCGTGCGGTGAAGTCGAACGCGATCGTGCTCGCGAAGGACAACGCCACCGTCGGTGTCGGCATGGGCCAGGTCAACCGCGTCGACTCGTGCCGTCTGGCCGTCGAGCGCGCGGGTGACCGCGCGACCGGCTCCGTCGCGGCATCCGACGCGTTCTTCCCGTTCGCCGACGGCGCCCAGGTGCTCATCGACGCGGGCGTCACGGCCATCGTGCAGCCCGGCGGATCGGTGCGCGACGGAGAGGTCGTGGATGCTGCGCGCAAGGCGGGCGTCACGATGTTCTTCACCGGAGAGCGTCACTTCTTCCACTGAGCACGAACCGCTCGTCGATTCGAGCTGTGGGCGTCGGCATCGCCGGCGCCCACAGCCATGTCCGATTCCCGCCAGTCGATGTCGGTGGGGCGTGACAGAGTGGAGGCATGAGCCTTCCCCTGACCGACTTCGACGAGCGGTACCGCGCGATCAGCGCGCGCGACACTCGCTTCGACGGCCAGTTCGTCACGGCCGTGCGGTCGACCGGCATCTACTGCCGGCCGAGCTGCCCCGCGCGCACCCCCAAGCCGCAGAACGTCACGTTCTATCCGACGAGCGCTGCCGCGCACGAGGCCGGGTTCCGGGCGTGCAAGCGCTGCCTGCCCGAGGCCGCACCCGGTTCGCCCGCGTGGGATCTCCGCGGCGACGTGGCGGCCAGGGCGATGCGGCTGATCGTTTCCGGCGTGGTCGAGCGCGAGGGGGTCTCCGGTCTCGCCACGCGACTCGGGTACTCCTCGCGACACCTCACGCGACTGCTGTCGACCGAACTCGGAGCGGGGCCGCTCGCGTTGGCCCGCGCGCAGCGTGCGCACACGGCGCGCATGCTGCTCGTCGGCACCGACATGGCGATCTCTGACGTCGCGTTCTCCGCCGGGTTCGCGAGCATTCGCCAGTGCAACGACACGATCCGCGCGGTGTTCGGGCTGACGCCGGGAGAGCTCCGCGCGAGGCGCAGGGTGTCGGCATCCACGACCTCCGGCGCGATCGATCTCGTCCTGCCGCATCGAGATCCCATAGACGCAGCCGGAGTCTTCACGTGGATGGCCGCGCGCGCGGTGTCGGGCGTCGAAGAGGCGACCGCGACCACGTTCTCCCGCCACCTCCGGCTGTCCGGCGGGCCGGCCTGGTTCGAGGTCAGGCAGGCGCTCGACGGACGGCTGCACCTGCGAGCGCGGGTCGCGCAGCTCGGCGATCTGGCGCCGCTCGTGTCGACCGTCCGCCGCATCTTCGACCTCGATGCCGACCCGCGAGCGATCGACGAGGCGCTGAGCATGCACCCCGAGATCGCCCCGCTCGTCGCCACGACGCCGGGGATCCGGGTGCCGGGGTCGGCCGACCCGCACGAGATGCTCATCCGAGCCATGATCGGCCAGCAGATCACGGTCGTCGCCGCGCGCACTGCCCTCACCGCGCTGACCGAGGCTCTGGGGGAGCGCACGGAGCACGGACTCCTGTTCCCGACCATGGCCGCGATCGCCGAGCACGGTGCCGAGGTGCTGCGGGGCCCTGCGGCGCGCATCCGCGCCATCGTGGGCGCCGCATCCGCCCTCGCAGACGGCTCGCTCACGCTGACCGTGGGGGACGACGGGCGCGAACAGCGCGCGGCGCTGCTCGCGATGCCCGGGATCGGGCCCTGGACGGCGGACTACGTGCGGATGCGCGTGCTCGGCGATCCCGACATCCTGCTGCCGGGTGATGTCGCGTTGCGGGCGGGGGCGGCTGCATCCGGGCTCACCTCTGAACCGCGAGCGCTCGTGGAGTGGGCAGAACGCGCGGCCCCCTGGCGCAGTTACCTCAGCGCCCACCTCTGGCGCGCCGCGCCGGTGCGGCCCTCACGCGCCGCGAGAACAGCCTTGAAGGAGACAGCATGACCGCCATCATCCAGACCATCGACACGGCCGACGGCCCCTTCACGATCCTCGCCGACGACCGTCAGGGAGTGCTGGCCTCGGGGTGGACCGCCGACCAGGCCGCCATTCTCGGTCGCCTGGCCGAGACCCGCCGACCGGAGGCGGTCGTCGAGGGCGAGACGGATGCCGCCGCTGCCGCGCTCGCGTACTACGACGGTGATCTGTCGGCGATCGACAGCGTGGCCGTGAGTCAGTCGGGTACCGCGTTGCAGCTGACCGGGTGGTCGGCGCTTCGGGGGATCGATCCCGGCGTTCCCCTGACGTACACCTCGTTCGCGGTGCGGCTGGGGAACCCGCGAGCTGTGCGCGCCGCTGCCTCGATCTGCGCGCGCAACGCCCCGGCGCTGTTCGTCCCGTGCCACCGCGTGCTGCGCTCCGACGGCAGTCTCGGTGGCTTCGCCTGGGGACTCGACGTCAAGCAGAGCCTGTTGGCACGCGAGGCCGTCGCGCGCTGACCGCTCTCCGGCGGAATCCCGGTACACGGCAAAGATCCGACGAATCGGGAATCTCCCTTGCGCCCAGCTTGTTCACAGGAATAGGCTGGTGGGCTGTCGCGCCGACCGGACGACATAGCCGAGCCCCTGAGGAGGACACCATGACAACGATCGCCTACGCGCGGATCGCCACTCTCGGCTCGACCCCGGCGCGCCCGCTCAACTAGAGCCTCTCCCCGCACTGCACCGGATGCCGAGCTCCGAGAGCTCGCTCACGCATCCGCCCCCTCCGCAACCGCATCCCATACGAAACTCGTCTGAGAGACATGTCTTCCTCGCCTTCCATGCAGAACAGCTCACCCTCGTCGTCCCTTTCCACTCCGGCCGCACTGTGGCGGCTGAAGCCCTTCGTCAAGCCCGTCATCTGGCGGCTCGCCGGCGGTGCCGCCAGCGCGCTCGTGGCTGCCCTGATCGCGCTGATGATCCCGATCGTCCTCGAGCAGATCATCCGCGGACCCGTGCAGGACGGCGCCATCGTGGCCATCATCTGGGGTGCGGTCGCGGTCTTCGCGCTCGGTCTCGGTGAGGCCTTGATGGTGTGGCTCCGCCGACAGTTCGTGCTCAACCCCTCGACCGAGGTCGAGTACCGGATGCGCACCGAGCTCTACTCGCGCCTGCAGACCCTTCCGGTGGCCTTCCACGACCGCTGGCAGTCGGGTCAGCTCCTGAGCCGCATGATGCAGGACATCGGATTGATCCGGCGCTGGCTGGCCTTCGGTCTCGTGCTGCTCGTGGTCAATGTGCTCACGATCGTCATCGGCGCCGTGCTGCTCTTCCGCTGGCACTGGCTCCTCGGCACGATCTTCATCGTCACGGCGATCCCGCTGTGGATCCGCGGCTACCTGTTCGAGAAGCGCTACGGCGCCCTCACCCGTCGCAGCCAGGATCAGGCCGGCGACCTCGCGACCAGCGTGGAGGAGAGCGTGCACGGCATCCGTGTGCTCAAGGCCTTCGGTCGCGGCAAGCACGCGCTCAGCCGTTTCAGCCGCCAGGCCGAGACGCTGCGCGAGACCGAGCTCAGCAAGGCGGGCGCGATCGCGTCGATCTGGTTCTGGCTCGACCTGATGCCGCAGATCGCGTTCGGCCTCAGCCTCATGTCGGGCATCTGGCTGATCTCGCAGGGCGCGATCGAGCTGCCTGAGCTGTTCGCGTTCTTCGCGATGGCCACGGTGCTGCGCTGGCCCATCGAGTCGATCGGGTTCCTGTTCTCGTTCATGCTCGACGCGCGCACGGCGACCGACCGCGTGTTCGACATCTTCTCGGAGACGAACTCCATCACCGACCCCGAGAACCCCGTGCACATCGCCGACCCGCGCGGTCAGCTCGCCTTCGAGGGCGCGCACTTCCGTTACCAGGACGCCGGCGCCCACGAGCGCGACCTGCTCGACGGCATCGACCTCGTCCTGCGCCCCGGAGAGACGATGGCGCTCGTCGGCCTCACCGGAAGCGGCAAGACCACGCTCACCACGCTCCCGGCCCGTCTGTACGACGTGACCGGTGGCCGCGTCACCCTCGACGGCGTGGACGTGCGCGACCTTCCGCTCGCGGAGCTGCGTCAGCACATCGCGATGGCCTTCGAAGACGCGACGCTGTTCTCGGCATCCGTGCGGGAGAACGTCCTGCTCGGACGCGCCGACCTCGACGTCCACAGCGAGGAGGCCGAGGGCGTGCTGCGCGAGGCGCTCCAGGTCGCGCAGGCCGCGTTCGTCGACTCGCTGCCCGAGGGCGTCGAGACGATCATCGGCGAGGAGGGGCTCAGCCTCTCCGGCGGGCAGCGGCAGCGCCTCGCGCTCGCCCGTGCGGTCGCCGCGAAGCCGAAGGTGCTCGTGCTCGACGACCCGCTGTCGGCGCTCGACGTCGACACAGAGGCGCTGGTCGAGGAGGCGCTGCGGCACGTGCTGTCCGACACCACCGCGATGATCGTCGCCCACCGGCCGTCGACCGTCGCACTCGCCGACCGCGTCGCGCTGCTCGAGGCAGGGCGGGTCACGGCGGTCGGCACGCACGCCGAACTGCTCAAGACCAGCCGGCACTACCGCCACGTGATCTCGAGCCTCGAGGCTGAGGAGGCCGCGCGCACGGGAGCGATCCCGATCATCCGCGACACCGAGGCCGAGATCGACGCCACCGTCGCCGACGGCGTCCGTGCGGAGTCCGCCGACGAAGACATCATCACCGAGAAGGAGGTGCAGCGATGAGCTCCGCGATCACCGGAACCCAGGACGAGGACCGCTCCCGCTACACGCGCGAGGAGAGTCGCGCGATCCGCCGTCGTTCGCTGCACCTGCTCGGATCGCTCGTCCGCCCGCTCAAGCCGCAGATCGTGCTCGCGGCCGTGGTGCTCGTGATCTCGACCGCCCTGCAGGTGGCCGGGCCGATCCTGATCAGCATCGGCCTCGACCGCGCCCTGCCGGCGGTGCTCGACCGCGCCGACTGGATGCCGACGTTCATGATCGGCGGCGTGTACCTGCTCGCGGGTGCGGTCGCGGCGGTGATGATCGCCTGGTACGTGATCATCGCGGCGAAGCTGACGCAGGCCGTGCTGCTGGATCTGCGCAAGCGGATCTTCCTGCACACCCAGCGTCTGAGCCTGGAGTTCCACGAGTCGTACACGTCGGGCCGCATCATCTCGCGCCAGACGAGCGACCTCGACTCGATCAAGGAGCTCCTCGACGGCGGGCTCAACGAGCTCGTGTCGGGAGTGCTGTTCGGCCTGTTCACGTTCATCGCGCTGTGCGTGTGGGACTGGCAGTCCGGTCTGATCCTCGCGATCGGCGGGATCCCGCTGTTCTTCCTGATGCGGTGGTTCTACTCGCGGTCGCAGCTCGTGTATCGCGAGTCCCGCGTCATCAGCGCCAAGGTCATCGTGCAGTTCGTCGAGACCATGACCGGCATCCGTGCGGTGAAGGCGTTCCGCAAGGAGCCGCGCAACGATGTCGAGTTCCAGAAGATCGCGGGCGAGTACCGCGATGTGAACCGCCGCTCCATGCTCCTGTTCGGCACGTTCGAGCCGGGGCTGATGGGTGTTGCGGCTCTCGTGCTCGGGATCGTGGTCCTCTGGGGCGGCATCCGAGTGTCCGAGGGTGCGCTGACCGTCGGTGTGCTGCTCTCGGCCGTCCTGTACGTGCGCAACTTCTTCGCGCCCATGCAGGAGATCGCGATGTTCCTGAACTCCTATCAGTCGGCGACGGCTGCCCTGGAGAAGGTGTCCGGCGTGCTGGAGGAGGTCCCGACGGTTCCGGACCCCGAGAAGCCGGTCGACCTGTGGGAGTCCCGCGGACACGTCCGGTTCGACGAGGTCACGTTCGGGTACAACGGCGAGAAGACGATTCTGCCGAACTTCTCGCTCGACATCCCCGCGGGGCAGACGATCGCGCTGGTCGGCACGACGGGCGCGGGCAAGTCCACTCTCGCCAAGTTGATCTCGCGGTTCTACGACCCCTCTGTGGGTAAGGTCACGCTCGACGGCGTCGATCTGCGCTCGCTGCACCCGAAGGATCTCCGCCGCGCGATCGTCATGGTCACGCAGGAGGCGTACCTGTTCAGCGGGACCGTGGCGGACAACATCGCCCTCGGCAAGCCCGATGCGACCCTCGACGAGATCCGCGCCGCGGCGCGGGCGGTCGGCGCAGACGAGTTCATCTCGTCGCTTCCGGACGGATACGGCACCGACGTCAACAAGCGCGGTGGCCGAGTCTCGGCGGGGCAGCGTCAGCTGATCTCGTTCGCTCGGGCCTTCCTCGCGGACCCCGCAGTGCTGATCCTCGACGAGGCGACGGCATCGCTCGACATCCCGTCAGAGCGACTGATCCAGGATGCGCTGCAGACGCTGCTCAAGGACCGCACCGCGATCATCATCGCGCACCGTCTGTCGACGGTCGCGATCGCCGACCGCGTGCTCGTCATGGAGCACGGCCGCATCATCGAGGACGACAGCCCCGAGGCGCTCATCAGCGGCACCGGCAAGTTCGCGCAGCTGCACGCGGCCTGGCAGGAGACGCTGGTCTAGGTCGGTCTGGGGCCGGGCGGGTTGGGCCCCGCGCGGTCCAACTCTCGCGGCCTCCTCCAACTTCTGCGGCCTCCTCCAGCTTCTGCGGCCCCGACATGCGTGTCGGGGCCGCAGAAGTTTGTCATGGCCGCAGAAGCGCGGGCTCCCGCAGCCGCTTGACCTCTGCCGGTGCCAGGTGCAAACCCCGCGCTATCGCCGATCCGACGATCCGCTCCACCTCCTCCCATCCGTGCACGATCTGGGCGTAGGTGAAACGGAGTACGGTGTATCCGCGCATCCGCAGTTCGGCGTCGTGGGCGACGTCCTGCCCGCGCTGCGCGGACGAGGAGTGGTGCTCGAAGCCGTCGATCTGGACGACCAGATGGCTGCCGATCACGACGTCCACTCGGTGGCCTCCGAGAAGCACCTGTTGCCGCAGCGGCACGCCCCATCCGCTCAGTCGCACGATGAAGATCGTCTCGATGCCGGAATCCGAGAGTCCCTCGACAGAGTCGGCGAGCTCTCGGGAGCGAGTGTCCCGCCATCGGACACTGCGGAGAGACGCGATGTCGATGCCCTCCATCCGGACGGCCGACTCCCAGAGGATCCGCGCGTCCTCACCTGTGCAGCAGCTGGCGATATGCGCGAGAGCGTCCTCGAGGGAAGCGGTCAGCTCGCGCGGTCCGCGCGCGACGAGCGGAGTCGACCAGTGCCGGACGCTGACGCCATCGGGAGTGTTCGAATTCGTCCCGACGTGCAGGTGGATCCCGGGCGGCGCGCTCTCAGGTATCCACCAATCGCGCTGCCTCGCGAGGGACACGCACGTGAGGCGAGCGGATGCCGCGGCGGCGGCGCTCAGATCGGCGGGAGCACTGTCCAATGCGATCCATTTTCCCCGGACGCGGTTGACCGCCCCTTCGCGGATCGCTCGCCGGACGTCATTCGCGGAGAAGTGCTTCGCCGCGGCATCCGCTCTGTGGGCGATGCCTCCGCGCTTCGTGAGCCATTCGATCAGATCCATCCCGCAAGGATGCGTCCAGGGTGTGACGCCACTGGGGTGTGAGCCCGGCGACGGGGGATGGTCGCACCGGTGCTGCCGTGGTGCAGAGGGAGTGGCCACGCGTGTTTCTGCGGCCTTCGCGAACTTCTGCGGCCCCGGCTCGCGTGTCGAGGCCGCAGAAGTTCGCCGTGGCCGCAGAAGTTGGGGCAGGCAGGGGAAAGGGGCGCCGAGGTTTGGGCGGGCAGGGCAGGAGTGGGGCGCGAGGGGCAGACGGCGCGGGCCGGGCGCGCACTGGGTAGCATCGAGGGATGGACCCGTTGATCCTGTTGGGGGAGTGGTGGTGGACCGCGGCCGTGGGAATCGGCGGCGTGACCGCCGGCGCCGTCGGGCTCCGGCGACGCAGCACCCGCAGCGGCCGACGACTCGCCTATGACGCCGCCAAGCGCGACCTCAAGGCCGCGCAGCAGCATCTGGCCGAGCGTCGCATGGCGCTGAAGATCGCAAGAGCCGAGGTCACCCGCGTCTCGGCCGAGCGTGCCGCGCGTCGAGCGACGCCGGATCAGCTGGCGGGAGCGAAGCGGATGCTGCGCGATCGCGAGCATGCTGCGAAGGCCGCGAGTGCGGACGTCCGAGCCAAGCACGTACGGCTCAACGCCGAGCGGTCGGCGATCCCCTCGGCGTCCGCCCCTCGGCCGCTTGAGCGCCTGCAGGCCGAGCACGATGCGATCACGGCCCGCTGGATGCGGTACGAGACCGACACCGCGATGCAGATCGCGTACCCCGCGATGACCGACGTGAAGCAGCCCGCGACCGCGGCTTACCTGCGCGCGGCGCGCCACGCGGCCGACACCCGACGAGCGGCGACCGGCACGCTGTCGGCGGCCGAGTTCGCCGCATACCGGGATGCCGTCGCAGACGCCGAGCGCGCGCTCGTGGCCGCGGAGCACGCGGCTCGCGTCCATGCGG
>JAZBLS010000092.1:0-13062 GCA_037033365.1 Actinomycetota bacterium
TCGTGAACGGTCAGGACACCGACGAGCTGTCGCGCCCCGCCCTCCAGGCGCTGCGTCGGCAGATGCAGCCGGTGTTCCAGGACCCGTACGGCTCGCTGGATCCGCTGCACAACATCGGCAACACGGTGGCCGAGCCGCTGCGCGTGCACGGCGTCGGCGACACTGCGTCGCGGCGGGCTCGTGTGCTCGAAGTGCTCGATCAGGTCGCGCTCCCGTCGAGCGTGGCCGAGCGCTACCCGAACGAGCTGTCTGGCGGACAGCGTCAGCGCGTGGCGATCGCCAGGGCGCTGGCGCTCAAGCCCGAGATCGTCGTCCTCGACGAGGCGGTGTCGGCGCTCGACGTGCTGGTGCAGGCTCAGGTGCTGAATCTCCTCGCGGAGCTGCAGTCCGAGCTGAACCTGACGTACCTGTTCATCACGCACGACCTCGCGGTCGTCCGCGTGATCGCGGACCGTGTCTGCGTGATGGAGAAGGGGCGCGTCGTCGAGCAGGGGACCGTCGACGACATCTTCGCCAACCCGCAGGAGGAGTACACCGAGCGCCTGCTGCAGGCGATCCCCGGTGCCTCCATCACTCTCGGCGGTCGCTGAGCGTGACGGACGACACTCGACCGGAGGGCGTGCGGACTTTCCGCGCGCCCTCCGGGCCGGTCGCCATGGTGATCGGCGTCGCGCTGTCGCTGTTCCTGCTCGGCGACGCGGTCGCCAGGGCCGGATGGGGGCAGATGCTGCTCCTCGCGCCGTGGGTGCTGCTGGTGCTCTGGGTCGTCTACGTGAACACCTTCGCCTCGGTCGTGCGCATCGACGATCAGGGTGCCATGGTCCAGAACCTGCTGCGCCGCACGACCTTCGGCTGGTCGCGTGTGCGCGGGGTCGACCTCCGCTGGCAGCTCACCTTCTCGCTCGAAGACGGCAAGGAGCTCTCCTGCTATGGAGGGCCGGCCAAGGCCAGCCCCGCCGGTTCCGGCCGAACGGGGGAGAGGAGCGGGTCCCGAGCGGGCTCCGCGCGCTGGACGAGATCCAGGCGCGTTGGGAGGCGGCGCCGTCGACGGCGGATGCTCCTATCTTGCGCTCCTGGGATCGTCCCGCCGTCATCGCACTCGTCGTGATCGCGGTGTGGGCGGTCGCCGCCCTCCTCATCGCCGGCGCCTGAGGCCGGAGATCGGAGGGGCGACGACCGAACCGGGTCGCCCCCCTGCGCTCAATACGTCTGGAAGTACCAGCCGCCCACGCCGCGGATGCAGGGGATGGCGCTTCCGCCGCCGCGGACGTACTCCGTCCGATCCGCATTGCACTGCGCGGCCGAGGTGTACGGGCCGAACATCGCAGCGGACGCCGGTGCGACGCTCAGGAGCGTCAGGCCCGCCGCGAGCGCCAGAGTGGCACCGATCTTCGTCTTCGTCGACTTCCTCATCCTGCATTCCCTCCGTCGGTACTGCATCGAAGGGCCCACGCTAAGCGGTGGGGCGATCCTGCTCGGTTCGACTCGCCGCGGCTCCGCTCAGCCCGGGAGGCCGAACAGCTCGGGGAACGTCGCCGCCGCCCACGGGTAGCCGACGAACACCGTAGCGTCGATCAGGAAGTGCGCGACGAGGAACGGCATCAGCCTGCCGCTGCGCTGGAAGAGCCAGCCGAACAGTAGCCCCATCGCGAGGTTTCCGACGAACGCGCCGGGGCCCTGATACAGGTGGTAGCTGGCGCGCAGCACCGAGGTCGCGACGATGATCGGCCACGGCCCCCATCCCAGCTGCTTCAGCCGTGCGAACAGGTAGCCGAGCACCACGAACTCCTCCTGGATCGAGGCGCGCGCAGCCGAGAGCAACAGGATCGGCACGGTCCACCAGTGCGCGTCGAGGCCCGCAGGATCCACCGCGACGAAGAGGCCGAGCGCGCGGCCTGCCAGGTACAGGCCGAGTCCCGGGACGCCGATCGCGACGACGAGCAGTGCACCGCGTCCGATGTCTCCTCCGATCCTCGCGCCGTCGAGTCCCAGCACACCGAGATGAGGGCGCGACGACTGCCAGAGCAGGAAGCACACGAGCAGCACCGGGACGATCGAGAAGCCGATCGAGAGGATCTGGTAGATCAGGTCGAAGAGCTCGCGGTCGCTGCGCGACGGGTTGAGCACGGCGGTCTGGTCCGCGAGCGGCGTGGAGTCCGTGAGCCGATAGACGAGCTGCACGATCGCGTACACGGCGGACTGGCCGAGGCCCAGGGCCAGGACGATCGCGATCTCCCACCAGATCCGGGTGCGCGAAGGGGCGGAAGCGTCGAAAGGGCTGGGTCCCTGAGCCTGTCGAAGGGTCACGTTCCCGATCGTACTTCTCGCGCTCAGGAACGACGCCGCGGCATACGATAGTCTGGAACGTCGGCTTCTCGACAAAATCCCACACTTTTAGGACACTTGCATGGCGCACGCCCTCCGCTCTGACCTCCGCAACGTCGCTATCGTCGCGCACGTCGACCACGGTAAGACCACCCTCGTCGACGCGATGCTCCGCCAGACGGGCTCGTTCGGCGAGCACGCGCACGTCGACGAACGCGCCATGGACTCGAACGACCTGGAGCGTGAGAAGGGCATCACGATCCTCGCCAAGAACACGGCGATCACCTACAAGGGTGAGCACGCAGGTGGCGAGGAGATCACGATCAACGTGATCGACACCCCGGGCCACGCCGACTTCGGCGGCGAGGTCGAGCGCGGCCTGTCCATGGTCGACGGCGTCGTGCTGCTCGTCGACGCGAGCGAGGGCCCGCTTCCGCAGACTCGCTTCGTGCTCCGCAAGGCGCTCGAGGCCAAGCTGCCCGTCATCCTCCTGGTCAACAAGACCGACCGCCCGGACGCGCGCATCGCCGAGGTCGAGGAAGAGGCCCACGACCTGCTGCTGGGCCTCGCGTCCGACCTCGTCGACGACGTGCCCGACCTCGACGTCGACGCGCTGCTCGACGTGCCCGTCGTGTACGCCTCGGGTCGCGCGGGCGCCGCGTCGCTCAACCGTCCCGCCGACGGCTCGCTGCCCGACAACGACGACCTCGAGCCGCTCTTCGGCGCGATCCTCGAGCACGTCCCCGCTCCGGCGTACGACGACGAGGCTCCGCTGCAGGCCTGGGTCACGAACCTCGACTCCAGCCCGTTCCTCGGTCGTCTCGCGCTGCTCCGCGTCTTCAACGGCACGCTGAAGAAGGGCCAGACGGTCGCCTGGGTGCGCTCCGACGGCACCACGAGCAACGCGCGCATCACCGAGCTGCTCAAGACCCGTGCGCTCGAGCGCTACCCGGCCGAGTCCGCCGGCCCCGGCGACATCGTCGCCATCGCAGGCTTCGAGAACATCACGATCGGCGAGACCATCGCCGACCCCGAGGACGTCCGTCCTCTTCCCGCGATCACGGTCGACGACCCCGCGATCTCGATGACGATCGGCACCAACACCTCGCCCCTCATGGGCAAGGTCAAGGGTCACAAGCTGACGGCTCGTATGGTCAAGGACCGCCTCGACAAGGAGCTCATCGGAAACGTCTCGCTCAAGGTCGTCGACATCGGGCGTCCCGACGCCTGGGAGGTCCAGGGCCGTGGCGAGCTCGCGCTCGCGATCCTCGTCGAGAACATGCGCCGCGAGGGCTTCGAGCTCACCGTCGGCAAGCCGCAGGTCGTCACGAAGAAGATCGACGGCAAGACCTACGAGCCGTTCGAGCACCTGACGATCGACACGCCGGAGGAGCACCTCGGCGCGATCACGCAGCTCCTGGCGAACCGCAAGGGCCGCATGGAGAACATGACGAACCACGGCACCGGCTGGGTGCGCATGGAGTTCATCGTCCCGTCGCGCGGCCTGATCGGCTTCCGCAGCGAGTTCCTCACCACCACGCGCGGCACCGGAATCGCGAACGCGATCTCGCACGGTTACGAGCCGTGGGCCGGCTCCATCACGACGCGTCAGAACGGCTCCATCGTGGCCGACCGTCAGGGTGTCGTGACGCCGTTCGCGATGATCGCGCTGCAGGAGCGCATGTCGTTCTTCGTCCAGCCGACCGCCGAGGTCTACGAGGGAATGGTCATCGGCGAGAACTCCCGTGCCGACGACATGGACGTGAACATCACGAAGGAGAAGAAGCTCACCAACATGCGTGCAGCGAGCTCCGACTCGTTCGAGTCGATGACTCCGCCGCGCCAGCTCACGCTGGAGGAGAGCCTCGAGTTCGCCCGCGACGACGAATGCGTCGAGGTGACGCCCGAGGCGGTCCGCATCCGCAAGGTGAACCTCGATGCGAGCACCCGCGCTCGCGAGACCGCTCGTCTGAAGCGCCAGGACGCCAACGTCTGAGAGTCCTCTGAGAAAAGGGCCCTGCACCGCCGAAACGGCCGGTGCAGGGCCCTTTTCTCATGGAGCGCACAGGTACCCCGTTGCAGAATCGTTACCTTGCGCCCGGAACGATCTCCCGATGAGTGTTCCCGTGAGGGGCGTACGACGACCCGAAAGTCGAACCCATGCTCCACCATTCCCGTGCGCTTCGGCGCGCCTCCGAAGCGGCATCCGCCCGCGCCGCGGTCACCGGCCGCCGCCCCCGTCTCATCTTCGGCACCGCTGCAGGTGCCGTGCTCGGCCTCGCCCTGACCGTCGGCGTCGTGTCGGCCCCCGCTGCCGGTGCGGAGGTCCCGGATGCCGTCGCCGACGTCGCCTCGTTCGTCACGGGTGGCGAGCCCCTGGCGAAGACCTCGGACGACTCGGCCATCACGATCGCGCTCGCACAGGACGCGATGGATGCCGCTGAGGCTCTCAACGCGCAGGTCGCCGCTTCCGGACTCGACCTCGCCGGTGCTCCCGTCGCCGTGCCCACGGACGAGCTGACCGCCACGGTCGATCGCCTCAGCGGCAATCGCGCCGCAATGCCCGCGCTCCTCCTCGCGAGCATCTCGACCGACACCGTGACCGGCACGGACGAAGTCATCGACCAGACCGCCGCGCTGCAGACTGCGTTCACCGCCGCCCAGGAGAAGAAGGCCGCCGACGATGCGGCCCGAGTCGCCGCCGAGCAGGCCGCGGCCGCCGCCGCGGCTCTCGCCGCCGCGAACACCCCCGACGGTGCCAAGGCCACCGCACGGAACATGGCCGCCAGCGAGTACGGCTGGGGCGACGACCAGTTCTCCTGCCTCAACTCCCTGTGGACCAAGGAGTCCGGCTGGAACTACAAGGCGTACAACCCCTCGGGTGCGACCGGCATCCCGCAGGCGCTGCCGGGGAGCAAGATGGCGACCGTCGGCAGCGACTGGCAGAGCAACGCGACCACCCAGATCGCCTGGGGACTCGGCTACATCTCGTCGGTCTACGGCACGCCGTGCAGCGCCTGGTCGCACTCGCAGGCGACCAACTGGTACTGATCAGCGCCGCCGGCCTCGGCCCTGCGTCACAGAGCGCCCCGTGCACTATGCACGGGGCGCTCTGCGCGCTACGGTGAGCGGTGACGGCTGGGGCGTCGCGATCTTCGAGGAGAACACGTGGCGCTGACCGACACTCCGCAGCAGGTCTCGACCGGCACGCTCCCCGGCTGGCAGCGGGTGGAGGAGCTCGTCCGCGAGGCTCATGCACGCTACACCGAAGTGGCTGAGGGTGTCGTCGCCGACTACATCCCCGTCCTCGCGGAGGTGGATCCCGAGCTCTTCGGTCTCGCCGTGATCGAGGTCGACGGCGGGTTGCACGATGCGGGCGACGCGCTGCATCCGTTCTCCATCCAGTCGATCTCGAAGATGTTCGTCTACGCGCTGGCGATCCAGGAGCACGGTCATGAGAAGGTCCGTGACATCGTCGGAGTGAACAACACGGGCCTGGCGTTCAACTCGGTGATGGCGCTCGAGCTCAACGGCGGCCACCCGATGAATCCGATGGTGAACGCGGGCGCCATCGCGACGACCGCGCTCATGCCCGGCGCGACCTCGGTCGAGCAATGGGAGCGCGTGCGGGAGGGGCTCTCGGCCTTCGCAGGACGTGCGCTGAGCCTCGACGGCGTCGTGTACGCCTCCGAGGCGGAGACCAATGACCGCAACAGGGCGCTCGGGCGGCTGCTGCGCAGCTACGGGCGCCTCGACGGCGATCCGGACGAGGTCGTGGACGTCTACACCCGGCAGTGCGCGCTGAACGTCACGGCGCACGACCTCGCGGTGATGGGCGCGACCCTCGCCGACGGAGGCGTGAACCCGGTGACGGGCGAGCGCGTGGTCTCGGCCGACGTCTGTCGTGACACGCTCGCGGTCGTCGCGGCGACCGGCTTGTACGAGCGGTCGGGGGAGTGGCTGTTCGAGATCGGTCTCCCGGCGAAGTCCGGGGTCGCCGGCGGCATCGTCGCCGTCTCGCCGGGCAAGGGCGCCGTGGCCGGCTTCTCGCCGCGCCTCGACTCGGCGGGCAACTCGGTGCGGTCGCAGCTCGCGATCGCCCACCTGTCCCGGGCCCTGGGCCTGAACCTGTTCGCCTCGGCTCCCGCCGCGGCGCACCGCGCCGATTGACGTCGGCATCCCGTTCGAAGGGCACGCACATGACAGACACGATCCAGGAGACGGCGAAGCGCTCGTGGCTCCCGCTCATCAGTCTCTTCCTCGCCCAGGTGCTGATGTCGTTCAATGTCGCGGCACTCCCCATCTCGCTCGGCGGCATCGTGAGCGACTTCGGCGTCCCGCCGACCGTCGCCAGCACCACGATCGTGATGTACGGGCTCGCGGTCGCAGCGCTCGTGATGACGGGCGCCAAGCTCGGCCAGCGTGTCGGGTGGGTGCTGATCTTCCGCATCGTGATCGTGCTGTTCGCCGGGTCCTCCGTGCTCATGATCGTGTCACCGAGCGTGGGCTGGGCGATCGCCGGTCAGGCGGTGGCGGGAGCGGCGGCGGCCATCATCGTGCCGTCGATCGTCGCGCTCATCGCCGAGAACTACCGGGGAGCACAGCAGGCGACCGCGATCGGTGCGATCGGCTCGGCTCGCGCGATCTCCGGCGTCACGGCGTTCCTCATCGGCGGCACGCTCGGCACGCTGGTCGGCTGGCGTCCGATGTTCGTCATCGTCTTCGGGATCGCTGTGGTCGTCTTCGCCTTCAGCTTCACGCTGCGCAGCGACAGGGGCGACGCGTCGATCCGCATCGACCTCGTGGCATCCTTCCTGATCGGCGTGGCGATCGTCCTGCTCACGCTCGGCTTCAACAACCTCAACGGGTGGGGAGCGGTCGCCGCGACGGATGCCGCTCCGTTCAGCATCCTGGGACTGTCGCCGGCACCCGTGTTCATCGTCGCCGGAATCGTGCTCGGGCAGCTGTTCTTCGTCTGGACCCGCAGGCGCATGGCGGAGGGCAAGGTCCCGCTGATCGACCTCAGTGTGCTGGGGTCGGCCCGCGAGCGCGCAGCGGTGTACGCGATGTTCATCGTGGTGGCCCTCGAGGCCTGCGTGAACTTCACGATCCCGCTGTACATCCAGATCGTGCAGGGTCGGACGCCGTTCGACACGTCGCTCGCGATGATGCCGTTCAACCTGACGGTGTTCATCACCGCGACGCTCGTCGTCCGCTTCTACAAGCGGTACCCGCCGCGGGTGATCGGCGTCTTCGGATTCATCCTCACCACCGCGGCCCTCGTCTGGCTGTCGTTCGTCGTGAACAACAACTGGGAGACCGTGCCGACCATCGCCGGCCTCATCGTCTTCGGCATCGGGCAGGGCGCTCTCGTCACGCTCGTGTTCAACGTCCTCGTGACGGCTGCGCCCGCCGAGCTGGCGGGCGACGTGGGCTCGCTCCGCGGCACGACGCAGAACCTCGCCTCCGCCGTCGGCACCGCGCTCGCGGGAGCGCTGCTGGTGTCCCTGCTGGGGCTCAGCATCGGGCGCGCGGTCGTCGAGCATCCCGAACTGCCGCCCTCACTCGTCGCGCAGGTGAACATGGACGACCTCAACTTCATCAGCAACGACGACCTCCGCGCCGCACTGTCGGAGACCGATGCCACGGATGCGCAGGTCGACGCGGCGGTGCAGCTGAATGAGGAGTCGCGCCTCGCGACCCTGCGGCTCGGCCTCCTGATCCTCGCAGGGATCAGCGCTCTGGCCATCGTCCCCGCGTCGCGGCTCCCGCGCTACAAGCCGGACGAGATCCCGGACCCGTCGCCCGGGACGTCCTCGGACTGATCCGGAGCGGCTCGGCGTGTGGCTCGGATCAGCGCAGTTCGGAGATGAGCACCGCCGAGGTCCCCTCCACGACCGCGTCGAACACGTGCGGCACGTCGCCGGGGTAGGAGAGGTAGTCGCCCGGGTTCAGCAGCACGGTGTCGCCGACGGGGCCGATGTGCGCCTGACCGGAGATGAGCACGACATGCTCGGTCGTGCCGTGATGGTGCGGGTCTGAGCGACGCGGGTCGCCGGGCTCGGCCTGGATCAGGTACACGTCGCGTCGGGCCCCCGGCGGACTCGCCGAGAGCAGCGTGGCACTGTACGCGGCCGCGGAGGACGGCACGCCCGCGAGATCCGCCGCGCGGATGAGCGTGGGAGCGCTGGTCTGCTGGTCGACGAGGACCGCGAACGGCACGCCGAGCGCCACGCCGAGGGCCCAGAGCGTCTCGACGCTGGGGTTCCCTGACCCTGATTCGAGCTGGGACACCGTCGCCTTCGAGACGCCGGCCCGGCGTGCGAGCTCGGACACGGACAGGCCGTTGGCCTCGCGCTCCCGGCGGAGGGAGCGGGCGATGCGTGTGCCGAGATCATCCATTCGTTCATCATGCCAAACGATCGTTCGCTTGACTATCTCCGGCGCAGTGTTCAGAATGATGAGCGTGTGTTCAGTGAAGCGAACGAACCGGTGACGGGCGAGCGGGAGGTCTGGCGCGAGGCGCTCGGCGTCGTCATCGCCACGAGTGCATACGGCGTCTCGTTCGGTGCGCTCGCCGTGGCCGCGGGACTCGACGTGTGGCAGACCTGCGTGCTGAGCCTGCTGATGTTCACCGGCGGATCGCAGTTCGCATTCGTCGGGGTGTTCGCTGCCGGTGGCCTGGCGGCGCTGCCCTCGGCGATAGCGTCCGCGGCTCTTCTCGGTGTGCGCAACGTCGCCTACGGCATGCGGATGTCGCCCATCGTCGGCACGACGCCCGCCCGTCGCGTGGGGGCCGCGCACTTCACGATCGACGAGTCCACGGCTGTGGCGATCTCGCAGTCCGATCCGCGCCTTCGTCGGGTCGGCTTCTGGGTCACCGGCATCGGGATCTTCCTGGGGTGGAACGTCACGACGCTGATCGGGGCGCTCGTGGGCGACGTGCTCGGCGACCCCAAGATGTGGGGACTGGATGCCGCGGCGGCCGCCGCGTTCCTCGCCCTCCTGTGGCCCCGCCTGCGCGAACGGCAGGCGATCGCCGTAGGCATCGCCGCCGCCGTCGTCGCGGCGGCCCTCACGCCGTTCATCATGCCCGGGCTGCCGGTCCTGGTCGCGGCGGTCGTCGCGATCGTCGTCGGCTGGTTCAACTGGCTCGGTCGCGACGAGTCGCCGGGGGCTCGCGCGGGGGAGCAGACGTCATGAGCATCTGGAGCGCGATCCTGCTCGCGGCCGTGATCTGCCTCGCTCTGAAGGCCGCGGGCTATCTCGTGCCCGCTCGGGTGCTCGAGGCCCCGAAGCCCGCGCGCATCTCCGATCTCCTGACGGTGGCCCTGCTCGCCGCACTCGTCGCGGTGCAGTCGCTCGGCGACGGCCAGGCCGTGGTGGTCGACGCGCGGGTGCCTGCCGTGCTCGTGGCCGCCGGGCTCCTGTGGATGCGGCAGTCGTTCCTCGTGGTCGTGATCGCGGCTGCCGTCGTCGCAGCGCTCCTCCGGCTCCTCGGCCTCGCGGCCTGACCAGCGGCCCGGGTCGGTCTGCGGGGCGTTCTGCGGGGCGTGCGGGTGCCGCGCCCGCGCGTAGGATCGAAGCGTGCGTATCGGTTGGATCACCCGGGTGCTGTCGTGGATCGCGGCGGCGCTGGTCGGCGGAGTCTTCGGGGTGGCGGGGACGATCGGCCACAGCCTCATGTGGGGCCCGGTTCCTGTGGGACTGATCGTCGGGGCTGTCGCGTGCGGCGCGATCCTCGTCGCGATCCGCGCCCTCACGCACGACAGGGGCGCGACGCTGGCCTGTGGCCTCGGCATGCTCGGCATGCTCGTGCTCATCTCTGGTGTGGGCCCCGGCGGCTCCGTCGTCGTGGAGGACACGCTCGCCGGTCGCATCTGGGTCTACCTCGTGGCGGGGCTCGTCCTGCTCGCGGTCGCGTGGCCGCGCTTCACCCGGATGCCGACGACGACGGAGGCTCCGAACCCGCCGCTGGAGGACCGCACGGTCCGCGAGTCGTAGACTGAGGGGGTGACGTATGTGATCGCCCTCCCGTGCGTCGATGTCAAGGATCGCGCCTGCATCGACGAATGCCCCGTTGACTGCATCTACGAGGGCGAACGCTCCCTGTACATCCACCCCGACGAGTGCGTCGACTGCGGCGCCTGCGAGCCCGTCTGCCCCGTCGAAGCGATCTACTACGAGGACGACCTGCCCGACGAGTGGCAGGACTACTACAAGGCCAACGTCGAGTTCTTCGACGAGATCGGCTCGCCCGGCGGCGCCGCCAAGGTCGGCGTCATCGCCCATGACCACCCGATCATCGCAGCGCTCCCGCCTCAGGGCGAGTGATCGGTGAGCGTCCACGACCTGGCCGACTACCCCTGGGATTCGGTCGTCCCGTTCCGTGAGCGCGCTGCGCAGCATCCCGACGGTCTCGTCGATCTGTCCGTCGGCTCGCCCGTCGACCCCACGCCCGAGCTGATCCGTCGCGCGCTGACGGACGCGACGGATGCGCACGCGTACCCGCAGACGGTCGGCACTCCCGCCCTCCGCGAGGCGATCGTCGACTGGTACGCCCGCCGCAGGGGAGTGCCCGATCTCTCGGTGGACAACGTCCTGCCCACGATCGGCTCCAAGGAGCTGGTCGCGCTCCTGCCGACCCTGCTCGGCCTGCAGCCGGGAGACATCGTCGTGCACCCGCGCGTCGCCTACCCGACGTACGAGGTCGGAGCCCGCGTCGTCGGCGCGACCCCGCTCGCGGCCGACGACCCCGCGGAGTGGCCGGCGGGCACCAAGCTCATCTGGATCAACACCCCGGGCAACCCCGACGGGCGGACCTGGACCGTCGACGAACTCGCCTCCGCTGTCCGCCGTGCCCGCGAGCTCGGGGCGGTGCTCGCGAGCGACGAGTGCTATGCCGAGCTCGGGTGGGACGGACAGTGGGCGACAGAGCCCGTCCCCTCGATCCTCGATCCGCGTGTGACGGACGGCAGCAGGGCGAACCTGCTCAGTGTCTACTCGCTGAGCAAGCAGTCGAACCTGGCCGGATACCGCGCCGCGTTCCTCGCCGGCTGCGCCCGCATCGTCGGAGAGCTGCTGACCGCGCGCAAGCACCTCGGCCTCATGCCACCCGCACCCGTGCAGCACGCCATGACCGTGGCCCTGGGCGACGACGAGCACGTGGCCGCCCAGAAGGAGCTGTACCGTGCCCGCCGCGACGAGCTCCGGCCGGCCCTGGAAGCTGCGGGCTTCCGGATCGACGGCTCCGAGGCGGGGCTGTACCTGTGGGCGACCGAAGGGCAGGACGCGTGGGCCAGCATGGAGCGGCTCGCCGATCTCGGCATCCTCGCCGGACCCGGTCCGTTCTACGGCGCGCACTCCGGGCAGCACGTCCGGTTGGCGCTGACCGCGCCGAGCGAGCGTGTCGCCGAGGCGGCGCGCCGCCTGCGAGCGAGTCGCCTGTAGGTTTCCTTGTTCCCACGCCCCTTCATTTGTGTGATGTCACAGTAGGCCGGGGCGCCTACTAGGCTGTAAAAGCGATTCGGTCGCGTGTCGACGATCTCGATCCGACCTGGCGCACAGCGCCGTGACATCGCCCCATCAGGCTTGATCTACACCCAGGAGGAGGCCCGCGTGAGCGCAGCGGCAGAGCAGCAGGCGACCGCGAAGCTGACTATCGGCGAGACCACCGCGGAGTTCCCGCTCGTGCGCGGCACGGCGGGCAACGACAGCATCGACTTCTCGACGCTGACCCGCCAGACCGGATACACCGGACTCGACTACGGCTTCGTCAACACCGCATCGACGAAGTCGGACATCACGTTCATCGACGGAGACAAGGGCATCCTGCGCTATCGCGGGTATCCGATCGAGCAGCTCGCCGGTCGGACGAGCTACCTCGAGGTCGCCTGGCTCCTGATCTACGGTGAGCTGCCGTCCGCCGCAGAGCTCGCGGAGTTCGACGAGAAGATCCGTCGGCACACGCTGCTGCACGAGGACCTCAAGCGCTTCTTCTCGGCGCTGCCGCACACCGCGCACCCGATGTCGGTCCTGTCGTCGGCCGTCGCCGCGCTGTCGACCTACTACGAGGGTCAGACCGACCCGCACAACCCCGAGCACGTCGAGCTGAACATGATCCGCATGCTCGCCAAGCTCCCGGTGATCGCGGCGTACGCGCACAAGAAGAGCGTCGGGCAGGCGTTCCTGTACCCGGACAACTCGCTCGGCTTCGTGGAGAACTTCCTCAAGCTCAACTTCGGGGTCCACTCCGAGGAGTACCAGGTCAACCCGGTCATGTCGAAGGCCCTCGAGCTGCTGCTGATCCTCCACGAGGACCACGAGCAGAACGCGTCGACCTCGACCGTCCGCCTCGTCGGCTCGACGGGGGCGAACCAGTTCGCCTCGATCTCCGCCGGCATCCAGGCCCTGTCCGGCCCGCTCCACGGCGGGGCGAATGAGGCCGTCCTCACCATGCTCGGTCAGATCCGCGACTCAGGTCAGAGCGTCTCGCGCTTCGTCGAGCGGGTGAAGAACAAGGAAGAGGGCGTGAAGCTCATGGGCTTCGGGCACCGCGTCTACAAGAACTACGACCCGCGCGCCAAGCTCGTCAAGGAAGCGGCGGGCGAGGTCCTCGCGGAGCTCGGCGTCACCGACCCGCTCCTCGACCTCGCGCAGGAGCTCGAGGAGATCGCTCTCGCGGACGACTACTTCAAGGAGCGTCGCCTCTACCCGAACGTCGACTTCTACACCGGC
>JAZBLS010000093.1:0-13043 GCA_037033365.1 Actinomycetota bacterium
GTCTCGCTCCGCTCGCTCAACGACCCGCAGGGGAGCTCCGCTCGCTCAACGACCCGCAGGGGAGCTCCGCTCGCTCAACGACCCGCAAAGGGCCGCTCGCTCAACGACCACAGCCCCCCCGCCCGTTGAGCGAGGAGCCTGCGACGAGACGAAACGCGGTCAGGCGCCGCGGCCGACGATCTGCACGGCCTCGGTGCGGGGCGACGTCGGCAGCAGCATCCGGAACTCGGTCCCGACGCCCTCGGCGCTCGTGACGTCCATGGTTCCGCCGTGCGCCAGCACGATCGCCCGGGTGATGGTGAGTCCGAGGCCGACCCCGGGAACCGCGTTGCGCGTCGCGGTGGACGCACGGAAGAACCTCGTGAACAGCTTTCCCTGCTCGTCCGCCGGAATTCCGACGCCCGTGTCCCGGACCGCGATCTCCACACTGCCGTCACGTGTGCGGACCGCGGCGGTCACGCGCCCGCCGGAGCCGGTGAACTTGATCGCGTTCGACAGCAGGTTGTCGAGCGCCTGACCGATACGCCCGGCGTCGGCGATGATCGGCACGCGCCCGTCCGGCACTTCGGCGACGAGTTCGATGCCCTCACGCTGCGCGTGCGGCCCCGACGACTCGACGGCATTGCGCACGAGCTCCACGAGATCCGTCTCGCCGCGCTCGAGCGGGAACCGCCCCGACTCGACCTGGGCGGTGAAGAGCAGGTCGCCGACGAGGTTCAGCAGCCGCTGGGCATTGCGCTCGATGATGCCCACGAACTCGGCCTGGTCGACCGTGAGCGGCTGGCTCGGGTCGTTCTGCAGCAGATCGAGGAAGCCGATGATGGCGCTGAGCGGCGTGCGCAGCTCGTGGGAGATCATCCCGACGAACTCGTCCTTCATGCGCGCCACCTCCACGGCCCGCGTCTCGTCGGTGATGACGAGGAGGTAGCCGTGACGCGCTCCCCCGGCATCCTGGTACGGCGACACGGTCACGCGCGCAGGAACCGTCGAACCGGCGGCCGTGGTGACTTCCACGTCCGCGAGGACGGACTCCCCGGCATCCGCGTCCGCGAACATCGCTCGCAGGGCGGGGCTCTCCTGGGTGCCGCCCGCCGGGACGCCCGAGGGGTTCGGCGGCGAGAAGAACCTGTCCACCGTGACATCGTCCAGGGCGTCCCCCACCGACATCCCCAGCAGCCGCACGGCACCGGGGTTCCAGGCGGTGATGGTGCCGCAGTTGTCGGTCGCGATGACCGCCTGCCCGGTGATCGAGTTCCAGAGGCTCGTGAACGACTCCGAGAGCGCACGGTACTGCTGCTCGCTCTCCCGCAGATGCTGGAGCGTCTGCTCCTTCTCGGCCAGAGCCGCGGCTCGTTCTGCCGCGTTCGCCTCCGCCTGCGATGTGCGCATGCGCTGCAGACGGGACAGCTCGTTGACGATCGCGCCGACCGTGGCGAACACGAGAGGACCGATCACTCCGCGCAGCCACGCGAGAGCACTGTCCGGCGGATCGATGATGTTGGGCATGAGCAGAGCGACCGACGTCAGCGCTCCGACGATGAACACATGACGGAAGCCCGGTGCGGCCGCGATCCAGATGACGGGCAGCAGCACGAGCGACGAGAAGAGGGAGGATGCGCCACCCGTTCCGGCGCGCAACAAGCCGATCGCGAGGATGTCGATCATCGGGATGAGCATCACGGCCCACCCGTCGTAGATGCCGCGCGCCGAGAAGGCGGCCGCGAGCACCGTGACGGCGAACACCGCCGCGATGCCGAGGATCGTGACCACCTCGTTGGTGACGGGGAACCCCGGGACCCCGATCACGAGCAGCGCCGAGATACCCACCGCGATGGCGGTCGGGCCCTGCTTCATCAACGGGGTGGGGTCGTCGAAGTACCGGCTCCATCCGCGCTCCACGGTGGCCTTCACCATCTCCGTCGTCGTCATCGCGCGCGGCCCCGCAGGATCTCGCGCAGATCGGAGCCGACGATCGGCTTCGGCAGCGCGGCATCCGCCGTCGGGTAGTCGGCCGCGTCGAGGACCGAGCTCACGATGAGGAAGCAGCTCGGGTAGCGCTCCCGGAGGAGCCGCGCGCACTCCGTGCCCGAGATGCCCGGCAGCAGCAGGTCGATCACGGCGACCGCCGGCTCGATCCCGGGGAACGCGGCGATCGCCGACTCCGCGTCTGCGGCGGCGTGCACCTCGAAGCCCTCCCGATCGAGATAGCGTCGCAGCAGCGCCGTCTGATCGGGGCTGTCCTCGACGATCAGGGCGAGCGGCCGGGAGGTCATCGCAGCAGCAGCTCTCGGACGACCACGATCACCACGACGATCCCGAGCGCGATGAGAGCCTGCGGGACGAGGAACTTCTCGCGACGGGCATCCGCGGCGATCTCCTCCTCCTCGGCCTGCTGCGAGGGTGCTTCGGTCATGAGTCGACCCGTCCGACCTTCTCGGTCTTGATCCACGCGGCGTCGGCGCGACGCCACTCCTTGATGTAGGAATCCACGGTGATGGCGCACAGGAGCGAGCCGTATCCGCAGACGTACAGCAGCAGACCGGCGAAGAACCGGCCGCCCGGAAGAGGCTCCACGGCTCGCGCGAGCCAGATCCCGAGCATCGAGATCGGACCCCACAAGTAGAAGGCGGCGGCCCACCAGAAGCGGTTCTGATCCGTGAGCTCGAGGCCGAGCGCGTGCAGTCCGTCTTCGAACGCCCACGGGAAGAGCGCGATCGCCATGAGGATCAGCGCCCCGAGTCCGGGGAACATGATCGCCTCCCGCCACGACTGCCTGCCGATCCGCGGATCGAGCTGCACCGAGTACAGCATCGAGAACAGGTAGATGCAGGCGGCGGCGATCCACATGAAGCGGAAGACGAACTCGGCGACCTCGCTGTGCAGGATCAGCAGCACGAGCATGGCGGATGCCGCGAGCAGCATGAACGCCGGGAGGAGCAGGATCGTGAACCATCCGAGGCCGAACGCGAAGCTGCCGAGGTTGTGCTCCGAGCTCGGGCGGAACCACAGCCTCCGATAGATCGAGGTCAGCTGCACGTTGCCGCGAGCCCAGCGCAGTCGCTGCTTCCACAGGCTGTCGATCGTGCGAGGCTCCTCCGCGAGCACGACGGCGTGGGGCTCGAAGACCATCCGGCGCCCCTTCAACTGGCCCTCGAAGGTGGTCATCGTGTCCTCGGCGAGCGTGCCTGTCGGGATCCGCCCGCCGATCGCCTCGAGGTTCGCCCGCGAGTGCAGCTGCGCGCCGCCGGCGAGACACGCGATCGCGCCGCCCACGTTCTGAGTGCGTCGCGCCGAGAGCTGTCCGATCACATACTCGATCGCGATGAAGCGCGTGAGGTAGTTCCGGTCGCGGCTGCCCTCCGCGATGTAGGCGGTGACTGCGCCGACCTTCTCGTCGGCGAGGTGCCTGCTGAGCTTGCGCAGCGAGTCCCTGGCGAAGATGACGTCGGCATCCATGATGAGGACGGCCTCGGTCCACTCGTCCTGCAGCACGACGTCGAGACCGTGGTTGAGCGTGTGCGCCTTCCCCTCGCCGCCCTTCTCACGCCGCAGGTGCGCGACGCGGCCCGGGTAGGCGGCCGCCTTGGCGGCGACGACCTCCGGGGTGTTGTCGGTGGAGGCATCGTCGATCACGTAGATCCGGAGGCGATCCGCCGGGTACTCGAGCTGCGTCAGCCGCTCAATGGCCTGCCCGAGGACGAGGGCCTCGTTCCACGCCGGGATCAGCACCGCGATGCGCGGATGGTAAGGCGCGGCGCGGGGGTAATGGTTGCGGAACGCGTGGATCGGCAGCGCGAGGTACTGCAGGCCGGTGTTGATGACCGGCAGCGTGCCCACCAGCACGCACAGCAGCAGGATCACCACGACCGTGAGCTCGATCCAGTTCAGGTCGGGCATCAGCGCACCTCTCCGCCGCCGAGCAGGCGGGCGACGCGCGAGTACCGGCCGACGTCGGAGGCGACGTGGCTGTCGGTGGACGCGACGATCGTGGCGCCGGCGTCGCGCAGGGCGTCGATGAGCCGGATGCCGGGGCACCCCCACTTCTCGTTGACCTCGACCAGCGTGTCGGTCTCGGCGGCGGTGCGAGCCCAGGTCACGATGCGCTCGTCTCCGAGATCGTCCTCGGAGAGGCCGATCTTCGGCAGGATCGAGAAGCAGTGAGCGAGCTGGTTGCCCGGGTACCGGCGCATCGACCCGGTCAGTGCGGCGACGAGCGTGTCGAGCGCGTCCTCCGTGCTCCAGCCGGCCTCGAGGCGCTCGAGGACGGCGGAGGGGCTGAGCGGCCCCTCGACGCTCGGGAACTGGTGATCGGCGATGAGGATCCGGTCGATGCCGGACGGCAGCGTCGGGATGTCGAGCTCGCCCGTGGCGTCGAGGATCTTCGCCTCGACTCCGGTGAGGACCGTGAGGCCCTCGGGCACCCGGAGCTCCCGCACGGCCGCGAGGTACTCGGGGACCCAGGTGGTCGAGCTCCGCACGTGGTCGACCAGCCGCAGGGTGTCGAGACCCGCGTGCTGTGCCGCCGCGACGTTCTCCTCCAGGGTGGAGACCGCGTCGTCCGAGAAGGTCGAGTGGACGTGGTGGTCTCCACGCAGCGCGGCGTGACTCACAGCTCCTCCTGGTGACCGGCGTGCGCGGACACCAGGATGTCGTCCACCTCCACGATCACGTCCTCCAGGAAGCGCACAGAAGCGACCTCGCGGAACGCCACGCGGTCGGGGATCGCCCGGCCGAGGAACAGATCCGCCACGAGGGACGGGATGTCGACGCCCGCGGCGATCGTGAGCGGCAGCGCCCCAGGGAACCTCGGGTTGACCTCGAGCAGCACCGCCCGACCCGCACGGTCGCGACGGAGCTGGACGTTGGCGACGCCGATCAGACCGATCGCGCGGGAGATGGATGCCGCGGCATTCTCGAGCTCCGGGTCGTGGACGGTCCGACCGGCGATGGCCACCCCGGAGTCGACACGGGCGCGCGTCCGCGGCACCGCCGCGACGACGTTGCCCTCGGCATCCGCGATCACGTCGACCGAGTACTCCTCGCCCGGGAGGAAGTCCTGCACGATGAGACCCTCATCCGTCGGCAGCGCGTCGAGCGCGGCCCGGTCCGGGACCAGCCGCACTCCCCTGCTGCCGGCACCCTGACGCGGCTTCGCGAAGACGGGGTACTCCCAGTCGATCGCCGCCGCGTCCGGACCCGCGAGCACGGTGCGCGGGGTGAGTCCCGTCGGTGCGCAGCGCTCCGAGAGCGCGAGCTTGTCGAGCGCGACGTCGAGCGTCTCCTTCGGAGGTGCGGCGAGCACACCGGGAGCGATCTCCTCACGACGACCCGCGAGCGCGACGAGTTCGACGTCGACCGTCGAGATCACGAGATCGATGCCGTCCTCGGCCACCATCCGCCCGATCGCCGGCACGAAGTCGACATCCCGCCCGGGCGGTACGAGCCGGCGGCGCTCCGCAGGAACGAGGTAGATGCCGCTCGCCCATCCGTCCATGTCGGCGGCGAAGACCTCGAGGTCGTCGCGGCGCAGCAGTGAGCGGATCACGGCGACGCCGGCGGGTCCGCCGGCGCCGGTCACCAGGACGCGAGTGGTCATCAGTTCTCCTGTCGCGTGTATTCGTGGGCGCCGACGAACTCTGCCGTCTCGCGCACGACTTCAAGGGGCTCCACCGCGGCGCCGCCGCCGAACCGGGACCAGTAGCGGGCCGTCGCGGTGACGAACTCCGGGTCGAGGTAGTCGCGCGTGGCCGTCTGCGAGGCGAAGCGCTCGAGGAGCTGCAGCTTCGTCTCGAGGTAGTCGTCGATGCGCACGAAGCGCGTCGGTCGGAAGTCGATGGTCGCCGAGGGGCTCTGGTAGCAGGCGACGGTTCCCACGCGCCGCGTCGCGACGATCGTGGCCTCGCTGACCGCCCGGTGGTCCTGGTGCCGATCGTGGGGCGAGTGCGTGTAGACGATGGTCGGCCGGACCTCCTTCACGACCTCCTCGATCAGGCGCACGGTGGCGCCTCCTCCGGAGATCTCCGTGTCGATCAGGTCCTTGAGGAACAGTCGCGCGCCGAGCATCTCGGCGGTGGCGAGCGACTCGTGCTGACGGCTGTCGGCATCGCCGCCGCGCGCGCCGCGGGACAGCGTGAGGATCGTGACGGTGTCGCCGGCCTTGGAGTGCGCGGCGAGCAGCCCGCCCACGCCGATCTCGACGTCGTCCGGATGCGCGCCGATCGCCAGCACGTGCTCCTTCGGGCGGTGCGCCTCGCGACGGGCGCGGCCCTCCGCGGCGAGCCTGGTCACGGCTTCCACGAGCCGGACGTTGTCGAGCGGCTTCGTCAGGAACTCGTCGGCCTGTGCCCGCAGCGCCGAGACGGCGTACTCGACCGAGACGTGCGCGGTCATGACGATGACCGGTACGTGCGGCTCTGTCCTGCGCAGCTCGGCCAGGAGCTCGAGCCCGTCCAGCCCCGGCATCTCGATGTCGGTGACGACGACGTCCACCGCGAACTGCGACAGGCGGTCGACGGCTGCCTGTCCGTTCTCGGCGAGCACCACCTCGCACCCTGCTCTGCGTTCGAGCACGGTCTTGACGAGCAGGGCGACGTCGGGGTCGTCATCGACGACAAGGACGCGTGGGGCATCCGAGGTCATATGTTCAGCTCTCCTTGGGGAGGTTCCCCATCGGAGAGTCACCGATGTGGCGTCACGAGTCCTTCACGATCGCTGGCCTGGGGAAAGTCGAGCAGGGGTGATTCCGATTGTGGCATAGGACAGGCGCCGGGAAGCGCGCGGTCCCCGCCCGGCGAAATATCAGGATGCTGCGCGCGCGGCGCGCTTCTCCTCCTGGTAGATCCGGATCGCCTCATAGCGCTCGGCCGACCTCGCCCGGCGCTTCTCAGCCTCCGCCTCGCGCTGCTTCGGCGGCGCGGTCGTCACCAGCCCGTCGACGAGCTGACGGGTGGCGCGGGCGATCTCCGCGACCGCCTGGTCGAACACCTCCTGGTTGGCCCGGGACGGCTTGGTGGATCCGGCGATCTTGCGCACGAACTGCAGCGCTGCGTCGTGGCACTCCTCGTCGGTCGCGGCGGGTTCGAAGTTGTTCAGCGGCACGATGTTGCGGCACATACCGGCACGCTACGCCGCCGCTCCGGCATCCGGAAGACTGCACGATGCCTGCCCGACGCAGAGGAGGGGCGGGTGCCGCAGCATCCGCCCCTCCTCTGCGTCCGTCTCAGCGCTTGTAGTTCGGCGCCTCGACCACGATCTGCACGTCGTGCGGGTGCGACTCCTTGAGCCCGGCTGCGGTGATGCGCACGAACTTGCCGCGCTGCTTGAGCTCCTCGATCGTCCGCGCACCGACGTAGAACATCGACTGACGCAGTCCGCCGACCAGCTGATATGCGACGGCCGACACGGGGCCGCGATACGGCACCTGGCCCTCGATGCCTTCGGGGATCAGCTTGTCGTCGCTGGGCACGTCGGCCTGGAAGTAGCGGTCCTTCGAGTACGACGTCTGCTTGCCGCGGGTCTGCATGGCCCCGAGGGACCCCATCCCGCGGTACTGCTTGAACTGCTTGCCCGACTGGAAGACGATCTCGCCCGGCGACTCGTCGGTGCCGGCGAGCAGCGAACCGAGCATCACAGCGTCAGCCCCTGCGACGAGTGCCTTGGCGATGTCGCCGGAGTACTGCAGGCCGCCGTCGGCGATCACCGGGACACCTGCCGGGCGTGCGGCGAGCGACGCCTCGTAGACGGCGGTGACCTGAGGGACACCGACGCCGGCGACGACGCGTGTCGTGCAGATCGATCCCGGCCCGACGCCCACCTTGACGGCGTCGACGCCGGCATCGACCAGTGCCTGAGCGCCCTCGCGGGTGGCGACGTTGCCGCCGATGACGTCGATGTGCGCGAAGCTCTCGTCGGCCTTGAGGCGCGTGACGAGGTCGATCACTCCCTGCGACTGACCGTTGGCGGTGTCGACCACGAGGACGTCGACTCCGGCGTCGCGCAGCGCCTCCGCGCGTTCCCACGCATCGCCGAAGAATCCGATCGCCGCGCCGACACGCAGACGCCCCTGGTCGTCCTTGGTGGCGAGCGGGTACTTCTCGCTCTTGTCGAAGTCCTTGATCGTGATGAGGCCGGCGAGCTTGCCGTCGTCGTCGATCAGCGGCAGCTTCTCCACGCGGTGATGCGCGAACAGGGCGATGACCTCACCCGCCGCGACGCCCACGGGTGCGGTGACGAGACCCTCCGACGTCATGACGTCCTTCACGAACGTGGTCTGACGCTCGAAGCCCGAGACGAAGCGCATGTCGCGGTTGGTGATGATGCCGACGAGGCGGCCGTCGGGGTCGACGACCGGCAGGCCGGAGATGCGGTACTTGGCGCAGAGCGCGTCGACCTCTTCGACGGTCGCGTCCGGAGAGGTCGTGATCGGGTCGGTGATCATGCCCGACTCGCTGCGCTTGACACGGTCGACGTGGGCCGCCTGATCGGCGATCGACAGGTTGCGGTGCAGGATGCCGATGCCGCCCTCGCGTGCCATCGCGATGGCCATGCGCGATTCGGTGACCGTGTCCATGGCGCTGGAGAGCAGCGGAGTCGCGACCGAGATGCGGCGAGTGATCCGCGACGAGGTGTCGGCCTCGCTGGGGATGACGTCGGTGTGCCCGGGAAGGAGCAGCACATCGTCGTACGTGAGTCCGACGAAGCCGAAGGGGTCGTGCTGTTCCATGGATAGTCCTCCTGCGGGCGCGATCTGGGGGCGAGGGTGTACCAATTCTAAGTGCGGAGCGGCTGAGGAAATTCCCTGCGCCCGCTGAGATCGTGCGCAGGACGCGCGGGTCGACCTGACGATATTTCGCAACTTCGTGATGGGATCGTTCTCACCGTGAGCAGATCGTGCCTTGGTTGAAACAGAGCCGACACATTACGCTCATACCGTCGTACATCAGGGCCGATGAACAACTCCGTCATGGCCTGTGTACTGGGCTGGAGGTTCTGTGCGTCCGACGATCTCGGCGAATCGAAGCGGAATGCGGTGGGTCATCATCCTGCTCGCGTCGCTCCTCGCCATCGCTTTCCTGTGGTTGCAGCCTCCGGCTGCGGCTTCCGCCGACGAAACGGACGACGGCCAGGAGATCACAGACTTCTACTTCGCCGGCGTCATCACCTTCGATGACGACCCCGTCGAAGGGGTCGTGATGACGATCGAGGGCGGCGGCTTCGAAGGCGAGACCGAGACCGACGCCGAGGGCAAGTGGCGTCTGTACGTGCCCGAGAAGGACACGTACACGCTCACGGTCGACGAGGAGACCCTCCCCGACGGCGTGATCGTCGACGCGGCGCAGCTGCCCGAGGGAACTCAGCCCATCGCCGGCACGACCGCGTCGTTCGAGGTCGAGTTCGGCCTGACCGGCACGAAGATCCTCAACCTCTTCCTCGGAGAGGGCGAGAGGATGACGACGTCCTTCATCGACCAGCTCCTCTCACGTCTCGTTGGCGGGCTGAACTTCGGCCTGCTCCTCGCGCTCGCTTCCATGGGTGCGGCGCTCATCTACGGCACGACGCGGCTGTCGAACTTCGCGCACGCCGAGATGGTCACCTGGGGCGGCCTGGTCGCCCTCGTGACCACGAGCTTCTGGCATCTGCCGCTGTGGCTCGGCATCATCGCGGCCGTGATCGGAGGCGGTCTCTTCGGCTGGGCGCTGGATGCCGGGATCTGGCGTCCGCTGCGACGACGGGGGCTCGGGGTCGTTCAGCTGATGATCGTCAGCATCGGTCTGTCGCTCGCGCTGCGCTATGCGTTCCAGTACATGATCGGCGGCGGCACACGTCAGCTCCCCGGAGCCAGCCCTGAGCCGTTCCGGTTCGGTCCGATCTCGCTGTCGTACATCGACCTCATCGGCATCGTGGTCAGCATCGTCGTGATCGTGGGCGTCGCGTTCTTCCTCACCCGCACCCGCATCGGAAAGGCGACCCGCGCCATCTCCGACAATCCGCAGCTCGCCGCAGCATCCGGCATCGACGTCGACAAGGTCGTGCGTTACGTCTGGATCCTGTCCGGCACGCTCGCCGCCATCTCCGGCATCCTCTGGGCCTACTTCCGCCCCGGCGTGAAGTGGGACATGGGAATGCAGATGCTGCTGCTCATCTTCGCCGCCATCACGCTCGGCGGGCTCGGCACCGCCTTCGGCGCCCTCGTGGGCTCGCTCATCGTCGGCATCGCGGTCGAGGTCTCCACCCTCTGGATCCCCTCGGATCTGAAGTATGCGAGCGCCCTGGTCGTGCTCATCGTGATCCTTCTCGTCAGGCCGCAGGGCCTGCTGGGACGCAGGGAAAGGTTGGGCTGATCGCCATGGACTTCGGAAGCATCTTCTCGAACACAGCCGTCTATCTGTTCAGCCCCGTCACGCTCGCCTACGCGCTGGCGGCGACCGGTCTGGCCGTGCACTTCGGCTACGCCGGGCTCCTCAACTTCGGCATGGCCGCCTTCATGGCGATCGGCGGCTACGGCTACGCCATCTCGGTGCTGACCTTCGGACTCCCCTGGTGGGTTGGCATGCTCATCGGCCTGCTGGGCGGCGCGGTCTTCGCGATCATCCTCGGCATCCCCACGCTGCGACTGCGCGCCGACTATCTCGCGATCGCGACGATCGCGGCGGGCGAGATCGTGCGGCTGCTGTTCACCACCCAGATCTTCGACGAGTACACCAACTCCGCCGACGGGCTCGCACAGTTCAACGGCGGGTTCCGCGACGCCAATCCGTTCCCCCCGGGCACCTATGGCTTCGGACCGTGGACCTACAGCGCGAACGACCTGTGGAACCGGGTGTTCGGACTCATCGTGCTGCTCGTCGCGATCCTGCTGGTCTGGTCGCTCATGCGCAGCCCGTGGGGTCGCGTGCTCAAGGGGATCCGTGAAGACGAGGATGCCGTGCGCTCGCTCGGCAAGAACGTGTTCGCCTACAAGATGCAGGCACTCGTGGTCGGTGGTGTGATCGGCGCGGCCGGCGGAATCGTCTTCGTGCTCCCCTCAGCCGTCGTGCCCGGCAGCTACACGACCTCGCTCACGTTCTTCCTGTGGACCATCCTCCTGCTGGGCGGCGCGGCCACCGTGTTCGGTCCGACACTCGGGGCCATCCTCTTCTGGGTCGTCTTCGCCTTCATGGCGAACCTGCTCCCGGCGATGGCGCGGTCCGGAATCCTGCCCATGTCCGACAGCCAGGCTTCGACCCTGGTGTTCATCTTCGTCGGCATCGCCCTGATGCTGCTCGTGATCTTCCGACCTCAGGGCATCCTCGGAGACAAGAGGGAGATGACCTTTGTCAAATGAACTGACCCCCGACGAGAGCGCCCAGACGGCGCCCGCGACCGGGAGCATCCGCCGTCCGAAGACCACCGGACTCGCCAAGGGCCCCGCGGCCCCCGGCGTTGCGAAGGTCGATCCCATCCTGATCGCGGATGCCGTGCAACGGCGATTCGGCGGCCTGACCGCCGTCGACGTCGACCACGTCGAGATCCCCCGCGGCGCCATCACCGCGCTGATCGGTCCGAACGGAGCCGGAAAGACGACCCTGTTCAACCTGCTCTGCGGCTTCGACAAGCCGAACAGCGGCACCTGGTCGTTCGACGGCACGAGCCTCTCGGGCGTCCCGTCCTTCAAGGTGGCGCGCATGGGTCAGGTGCGCACCTTCCAGCTGACCAAGTCGCTGTCGCTGCTCACCGTGCTCGAGAACATGAAGCTCGGCGCTCCCGGGCAGCGTGGCGAGGGCTTCTGGTCGAGCCTGTTCCCGTTCCTCTGGCGCAAGCAGGACCAGGAGATCGAGGTCAAGGCCCGCGAGCTGCTGGCCCGCTTCAAGCTCGACGCCAAGGAGAAGGACTTCGCGGCAGCCCTCTCGGGCGGCCAGCGCAAGCTCCTCGAGATGGCCCGAGCGCTCATGAGCGATCCGACCCTGGTGATGCTCGATGAGCCGATGGCCGGTGTCAACCCGGCGCTGACGCAGTCGCTCCTCGACCACATCCTCGACCTCAAGGAACTCGGTATGACCGTGCTGTTCGTCGAGCACGACATGCACATGGTGCGCCACATCGCCGACTGGGTCGTGGTCATGGCGGAGGGCCGCGTCGTCGCCGAGGGCCCGCCCGACGAGGTCATGGAGGATCCCGCCGTCGTCGACGCCTACCTCGGCGCCCACCAGGACCTCGACCTCGGTGCCGTCACGGGCCGCATCCCCGTGATCGAGACCGCCGACGCCGCCAGGCTCCGAGAGCAGATCGAAGCCGAAGCCGAGGCCGAGCTCGAAGCGACGAGCACCCTGGACCCCGATCAGAAGGACCACGCATGAGCGCCGAGACCTCCGCAGCGTCGTCGCGAGCCGACGACATCGTCGTCGAGATGAAGGATGTGCACGCCGGGTACCTGCCCGGTGTGAACATCCTCAACGGCGCGAACCTCGTCGCCCGACAGGGCGAGCTCATCGGCATCATCGGCCCCAACGGCGCCGGCAAGTCGACGCTGTTGAAAGCGATCTTCGGAATGGTGAACGTCCGCAGCGGCGAGATCACCGTGAACGGAGAGAGCATCATCGGACTGAAGGCCGACAAGCTCGTGAAGCGCGGCGTCGCCTTCGTGCCGCAGACGAACAACGTGTTCCCCTCGCTCTCGATCGAGGAGAACCTGCAGATGGGGTTGTACCAGAACCCCAAGATCTACGCTGAGCGCCTCGAGTTCGTCACGGGCATCTTCGCCGAGCTCGGCAAGCGACTCAAGCAGCGCGCCGGCTCGCTCTCCGGTGGCGAGCGACAGATGGTGGCGATGTCGAGGGCACTCATGATGGACCCCTCGGTGCTGCTGCTCGACGAGCCCTCCGCCGGCCTCTCCCCCGTGCGCCAGGACGATGCGTTCATTCGCGTCTCCGACATCAACAAGGCGGGCGTGACGACGATCATGGTGGAGCAGAACGCACGGCGATGCCTGCAGATCTGCGACCGCGGCTATGTGCTCGACCAGGGCAAGGACGCGTACGAGGGCACCGGACGCGACCTGCTGAACG
>JAZBLS010000094.1:0-13008 GCA_037033365.1 Actinomycetota bacterium
GACCACGCGTCGCCAATCCCGCCCGTTGAGCGAGCGAAGCGAGACGAAACGCCCCGACCCCGCATCGCCCACCACCGCCCGATGAGCGAGCGAAGCGAGACGAAACGCCGTACGCCCCTCACCGCGTTTCGTCTCGTCGCAAGCTCCTCGCTCAACGACCGAGAGCTCAACGACCTGCGGGGGGACCGCGACCCGGCGACGCGCGGCGTCAGCCGCGGGAGAGTCGCACCCGCCAGGTCGTGCGCTCGCGCGGGATGCGGTAGCGCTCCGGCGTCGCGGGACCGACCGATGCCGACCCCAGCCCGAGCTGACGGTGGTCGACGTTCAGCCACACCCGCCCGCTGTCGACGAGCTCGTACGGACGCGACGCCCGCTGCAGGTCCGTCGAGGTCCACCGCCGCGCCGTGAAGTCGAAGACATCCCGTCCCTCGACGCGAAGGACCGGCATCCCGCCGCCCGACAGCAGCAGCAGTTCGGTGTCGATGTGATTGCCGTTCTCCTGCGGCACGGGGTACTCCACCTGCAAGCCGTCGATGCTCGACCGGTACCGCCCCCGCGCTGCCCCCTCGAAGGAGTCGACGTACGACTCCCCCGGCCCGCGACCCTGCCATTCGACGTCGGCGTAGTGGCCGGGCAGCGCGAAGAGGAGCCCGAGCCGCGGCACCCAGATGTCACGGTGCATGTACGGCGTATCGCTCCACGGCCCCACGAAGTCGGCCGTGACGGTGAGATCGAGCGCGTCGTCGTCGAGTTGCCACAGCATCGTCCAGGTGACTCCGTGCGGGTGCGTCGACGCGGCCGTGCGTCCCTCGACCTCGATCCATCCCTCACCGGTGCGCACGGCATGCGTCCGGTGCTCCATCCGGTCCATGCCAGTCTGCTGCCAGACCTTGGCGATGTTGTTCGTGTCGCCCTGACCGCGGTCGTTCTCGGTCGGCGCCCGATGCAGGTCGAGCCACGGGCCGTCGACGTCGACGCCGCTCCACGAGCGCAGACGCCCGCTCCGCCCGTCGAACACCGCCGGTCCGAGATGCACCTCGCCGCTCGAGACATCGACTCCTCCCCTCGGGGCGGCGAGCGCCGGAACCGAGGCAGTCAGGGCGTCACGCTGCCCACACGCCACGACGTGCCCCTCGGGCGCCCAGGACGCATCCCCCGCGAGAACCGCCCGCACCGTCAGCAGACCCTCGCCCTCCGGCACCGCGACGCGAACCGTCTCCCCCGCCGCGATCACGGGAACATCGAGCACACCGCCACCCCGCGACTCGTCCCCGACCTCGAGCGACCACGCGAACCGCAGATCAGCGGTCGACGCGGCATGCCGGTCGTTCCGCACCACGATCTCGTCGCCGACCTCGATGCGCAGCGGCGCATACGCCTTCGCCAGTTCGACGAGCCCCGACGTGGGCCGACGGTCGGAGTCGACGAGCCCGTGCAGCGAGAAACGTCCGCCGTTCGGCTCATAGTCCACGTCACCGCCGTGCATGATGTACCGGACGCCGTCGGGCATCTCGGCCGCGAACCCGTGATCGATCCACTCCCACACGAAGCCGCCGCAGATGCGGACGTGTTCGCGCATGATGCGCCAGTAGTCCGACAGCGAACCGGGGCCGTTGCCCATCGCATGCGCGTATTCGACGAGCAGGAACGGCAGCCCGCGGCGGCGCTCGTCCACCGGGTCGGGCGCGGTGTCGGCATCCGCCTCCCCCTCTGCGAACACCATTCCGTGCATGCTGAGGCGGCCCCCGCTCGGCTCCTCGCGTCGTCCGATCCGCTCGAGCAGCTCGAGCGACGGGTACATCACGGAGTAGAAGTCGGAATCCTGGTAGGTGGGGTCTCGCTCGTACAGCACGGGGCGCGACGGGTCGCGGTGGTCGAGCCAGCGGCGCATCGCCCCGAATCCCTCACCGGTCATGCTCTCGTTCGCGAGCGACCAGATCACGATGCTGGGGTGGTTCTTGTCGCGTTCGACGGTGCGGATGAGCCGGTCGAGCACGGCATCCTGCCACTCCGGCATGGCCGGCGGGTTGTGCTCCCATCCCTCGTAGATGAACCCGTGCGTCTCGAGGTCGTTCTCCAGCACGACCCACATGCCCAGCTCGTCGCACAGACGGAGGAACTCCGGATGCGGCGGGTAGTGGCTCGTGCGCACGGCGTCGATGTTCGCGCGCTTCATCATCACGATGTCCTCGCGCATGGTAGCCACGTCGAGCGTGCGACCGGTGCGCGGGTGGTGCTCGTGGCGATTCGTCCCGCGGAAGGTCACGGGACGCCCGTTGACCGTGAACACGCCGTCGACGATCTCGACGTGGCGGAAGCCCACCGCGAGGTCGACGGTCTCGCCCGCAGACCGCAGCGTCCCGCGATACAGACGCGGACTCTCGGCGCTCCACGGCTCGACCGGGACCGTCGCGGTCGTCCCCGTCGGCACCGAGATGTCGAGCTCCGGGATCTCCACGACCGCGTCGGCATCGGCATCCACGCGCAGCGTTCCGAGGCCCGTGGCATGGTCGAAGTCGGCGTGCACGAAGTGGTCGTCGATCGAGCCCTGCGGCCGGGCGATCAGATCGACGTCGCGGAAGATGCCCGGCATCCACCACATGTCCTGGTCCTCCAGGTACGTGCCGGCCGACCAGCGGTGCACGCGCACGGCCAGCACGTTGCGCCCAGGACGCACCGTCACGTCGAACTCGAACGGCAGACGGCTGCCCGTCGACCAGCCGAGCTCTTCTCCGTTCAGCCACACCTTGCCGCACGAGTCGACGCCCTGGAAGCGCAGCACGGCGGTCTCGAAGCCCGCGGGCGCGTCGAACGCCAGACGGTAGTCGCCTGTCGGGTTCGCCTCGGAGACATGGGGCGGATCCAGCGGGATCGGGTAGGCCGTGTTCGTATAGAGGGGCCCTTCAGATGTGCCGAGCATGCGTCGCGGCTCGCCACCCCCGAGCGGTGTGAACTCCTCGAGCACCCAGTGCGACGGGACCGGCATCGCATCCCAGTCGGAGTCGTCGAAGTCCGCCTCGAGGAAGTCGCTCCCGCTGCCCGCGGCATCCGGGCTGAGACGGAATCGCCAGATCCCGTTGAGGCTGAGGCGCGGCGCGTCGGTGATCGCGTCCGCGCGCGGTGCGCGGCGGCCCGCACCCGGCGCCGTGCTCTCCCAGTAGCGGTCGGTCATCGGATGCCTCCGTCCACGGGGTCGTCAATGGGCGAGGGCGCGGCACCGAGAGCGTCGATCGCCGCCCAGAGGTCGTCGGGGATCGGCTCCTCGGCGAGCGTCCGCAGGTCGTCGAGACGGTCGGGCGACGAGACCCCGACCACGGTGTGGTCGATGAAGGGCGCCCTCGTCGAGAAGGCCAGCACGACGGATGCCGGGGGCACGCCGTGCTCGGCGCACACCGCGAAGAGCCGCGCGGTCCATTCGGACAGGGCCGCGTCGATCGGACGGTAGGCGTAGCGCGCGCCGTCACGCGGGCCGCGGACGAGCAGATCACCGCCGAAGGGCGCCGCATTGAACACGGTCATCCCTCGCTCGTGAGCCACCTGGAAGATGCCCCGCGCGCTCTGATCCACGAGCGTCCAGCGGTTGTGGCAGAGCACCGCATCGAAGAGGCCGCTGTCGACATAGCGTCTCACCAACGGCACCGGCCCCGCTGCGATTCCGATCGACCCGGCGACCCCCTCGTCCCGCAGGCGGACGAGCGCCTCTACGGCTCCGCCGGGGGCGAAGGCCTCCTCGACGGTCACGCTGTACGGGTCATGGAGGTGCAGCAGCCGCACGTGATCGATACCGAGCCGCTCCAGGCTCTCCTCGATCGAGCGGCGGACGCGGTCGCCGTCGAACACATGAGTGACGGGATCGGCGTCGACCTTCGTGACGATCCGTTCTGCCGCGGCGGCACGCTCGGCGGTCGGAAGGACCGCGAGCGCTCGTCCGATCGTGCGCTCGGAGGCACCCCCGGCGTAGGCGTTCGCGGTGTCCACCAGGTGGCCGCTGCGCAGCAGCGCTGCCGCGGTCTCGAGGGAAGCATCGTTGCCGTCGTGGGTGCCGGCTCCGAGGCCGGAGGTTCCGAGCACGAGAGGATGCATGAATATCCATTCGTCTATGAATTCGATACCACTATAGCCTGGAGTCATCATCGCGATCGTGTTCGGCGACGCGCATACCGACATCTGGAGGATCCGTGAGCGCACTGCGCGTGTTCGTGCCCACCCCGCTCCCCGAGGAGCTGTGCGAACTCATCGAGCGGACCGAGCCGCGCATCGAACTCGTCCGCGACCAGTCGCTCCTGCCTCCGCAGCTCTACCGCGGCGATCACCTGGGAGACCCTGACTTCCGGCGCACGCCGGAGCAGCAGGCGCGATTCGAGGGTCTGATCGACCGGGCCGAGGTGCTGTACGGGGTGCCCGACCAGTCCCCGGCCCAGCTCCGCCGGGCGGTCGAGGCCAATCGAGGGCTGCGCTGGGTGCACACGACCCCCGCCGGTGGCGGCGCTCAGATCAAGGACACCGGCCTGTCGTCGGATGACCTCGCCCGTATCGTGTTCACGACCTCGGGCGGTGTGCACGGCGGCCCGCTGGCCGAGTTCGCGGTGCTCGGTGTGCTCGCGGGCGCGCAGAATGTCCCACGCCTCGTGGCCGACCAGCGTCGTCGCGAGTGGGGAGCCCGTCGACCGGTGCCGCAGGTCGACGGGAGCCGCGTGGTCGTCGTCGGACTCGGCGGGATCGGCCGCACCGTCGCCCGCAAGCTTCACGCCCTTGGCGCGCACGTCACCGGCATCCATCGTCGACAGGTCGACGCGGAGGGGGTCAGCGAGATCCGTCCGGTCGAGGAGCTCGGAGATGCGCTGGCCGTGTCGGATGCCGTCATCCTCGCCCTCCCCGGAACAGATCTCACCCGGGGCATGCTGTCGCGCGAGGTTCTCGCGCAGGCACAGCCGGGCATCACCGTCGTGAACGTGGGCCGCGGGTCGACTGTCGACGAGCCCGCGCTGATCGAGGCGCTCGAAGGCGGCCGGGTCGGCTTCGCCGCTCTCGACGTGTTCGCGGTCGAGCCCCTGCCTGCCGACAGCCCGCTCTGGACCTTGCCGAACGTTCTCGTGAGCCCGCACAACGCGGGAACGGATGCCGACGAGGAGCGCCGGATCGCCGAGCTGTTCGCCGCTAACGCCACGCGCCTCCTCGACGGAGAGCCGCTGCAGAACGTCGTCGACACGGTCGAGTTCTACTGACCCGGCAGGACACGCTGAGCGCGCCGCTCGCGGAGAACAGGGATCGAGACGTGGGGTCACTTACGACCGGTACACCTCGCGGCGATGGCCGGCCTGGACGATGATGACGGTGAGGATCTGGTCTTCGATCCGGTACAGCACTCGGTAGTCACCGCTCCGGACACGCCACTCGGGGCGCCCTGTGAGCTTCTTCGCCGCCGGCGGCCGCGGCTGCTCGGCGAGGGTTTCGATGACACCCTCGATCCGCCGTTTCGCTTCCGGGGGCAGCTTGCGGATCGCTCGAGCCGCGACGGGGAGAACCTGGAGCGTGTAGGTCACTGCACCAGTCCGAGGTCGCGCTTGACGTCTTCCCACGGGATCGGGGTCTCCTGGAGACGCTCCGTCTCCTCCCATGCCTCGTCGACGGCGCGAATATCCGCGAGCTCTTCTGCGTCCTCGAGCAGCCGCTCCAGCAGTGCAGAGTCCACGACTGCCGCGACGGGTCGGTTGCGGCGGGTCAGGTACACCGGCTCCGTCCGCGCCTCGTCGATGATCGAAGCCAGTCGGCCACGAGCCTCAGTAATCGCGATCTCCCTCATGCCTGCAGTCTAGCGCAAAACGTACGTTTCAGCGCGGAATGCGCACTGAACGCTCGCGGTGCTCGACGCTCATCGACACCTCGCCCCAACTCACGGCTGTCGGATCGCGGGCGATCCGAGCGACGGCGCGACCCCGCCCCGCGGCGGGCGCGGAGCCTGTGGCGGGGCGGGGTCATGATCGGTCTGCGTCGCCTCAGGCCCGCGCGGCGCTCAGTTCCTCCAGACGGCGCTCGACCGCCGCCCGCGGCTCGGGGCCGAGGAGCCGTGCGAACAGCTCCCCGAGCGTGAGCCGGTCGCTCCATTCGGTGTTGTCGCGGAAGTCCTCGGCGATCGCCGGACGCAGCTCGCCCAGCACCTCGAGGATCGCCTCGTACGCCTCCCGGTCGTCGACGACGTCGGCGAGGCTCGACGAGGGGCCGACCTCGCCGGGTGCCGAGCGCTCGACGGGAGCAGCCGACGTCCACCGGTGAGAGCCGGAGCCGACCGTGTGCCGCGCACCGTCGGGCAGAACGACTTCCGCCTCGGTGTTCGGCGGAACCGTCGCCTCGACGACGATGCCGTCGCCCGCGCGCTCCCAGCGGACGGCCGCGCGGCCGTACGGCGTGAGGTGTGCGGCCTCCGCGAAGTCGAAGCCCTCGAGCGGATGCGGCTCGATCGACAGGCGCGCATAGCCGGGCGCCGCCGGGGCGAGTCCTGCCACCGTGCGGTGCAGCCAGTCCGCGATCGCGCCGAGGGCGTAGTGGTTGAACGACGTCATCTGCCCGGGGTTGATCGTGCCGTCAGGCAGCATCGAGTCCCATCGCTCCCAGATCGTCGTCGCGCCCATGGTCACCGGGTAGAGCCACGACGGGTTCTCGGTCTGCGTCAGCAGTCGGGTCGCGGTGTCGAGGTGACCCGTGCGGGTCAGCGCATCCTGGATGATCGGGGTCCCGACGAAGCCGGTGCCGATGCGGTAGCCGCTGAGGCGCGTGAGCTCGGCGAGCCGATCACCGAGCGCCTGCCGACGCCCCGGCTCGACGATGTCGAACACGATCGCCAGCGAATACGCGGTCTGCGCATCCGACACCATGCGCCCGGACTCGGTCACGTACTCGGCGAGGAACGCCTGACGCACCTCCTCCGCGATCGCGGCGTACTCCGCGGCGAGCTCCTCCCGGCCGAGCAGGGCGGCCGCGCGGGCGGTGAGGTCGGCGGAGCGGAAGACGTACGCCGACGCGACGATGTCGGCCGAGGTCTTCGCCTTCGCGGGGTGCTGCGGCGGAGCATCCGGGTCGAGCCAGTCGCCGAACTGGAACATGCCCTCCCAGAGCCGCCGGTCTCCCGAGTACGAGAGGATCGCGTCGGTCCAGGCCTTCATGCTGTCGAACTGCCGCGCGACCGTGTCGAGATCGGCGAACCGCTCGTACAGCACGGTCGGCACCACGGCTGCGGCGTCGCCCCACGCGGCCGCCGGGCGAGCGGGACCCAGCACGTTCGGCACGACGAACGGCACGACGCCGTCGACCTGGTCGATCTCGAGATCGCGCAGCCACGAGTCCAGGAACCCGCGCACGTCGTAGAGGAAGCTCGCGGTCGGAGCGAAGACTTGGATGTCGCCGGTCCATCCGAGGCGCTCGTCGCGCTGCGGGCAGTCGGTGGGCACCGAGAGGAAGTTGCCCCGGAGCCCCCACACGACGTTCTCGTGCAGCTGCCGCACGAGTTCGTGCGAGGTGTCGAACCACCCGGTGCGCTCCATGTCGCTGTGGATCACGACCGCGGTGACGTCCGCCGGGTCGAACTCCCCCGGCCAGCCCTCGATCTCGGCGTAGCGGAAGCCGTGGAAGGTGAACTCCGGCTCCCACTCCTCGACGCCGTCACCCGACAGCGTGTAGTGGTCGGTCGCCGCGGCGGCGCGCAGCGGACGGGTGCCGAGTTCGCCGTGCTCCAGCACCTCGGCATGCCGGAGGGTCACGACCGTGCCCGACGGGCCCGCGACGCGGATGCGCAGTCGCCCGACGAGGTTCTGCCCGAAGTCGACGACGGTCTTCCCGGCGGGCGTCGTGATGACGTCGACGACCGGACGCTCCTCGATGCGACGGACGAACGGCGACACGCGCGCGCCGGGCACGGGAACGTCCTCGACGACGGCGACGGGCGTCCACTCGGATGCCGTGCGCCGAGCGTCGTGATCCTCGCCCGCGTACAGTCCGCTCGCGGTGATCTCGTTCGGCGCGCTCTGCCACGATCCGTCGGTGCGGATGCTGTCGCTCGACCCGTCGGCGTATTCGATCAGCAGCTGCGCCGCGAAGCGCGGCTGCTCGCCGTACACGGGTGCCGCGTTCTCGCGGAAGCCGTAGCGCTCGGTGGCCCAGGCACCGGCGAGCCGGACGGACAGCACGTTCTCCCCCGCCCGCAGCAACGGGGTCACGTCGGTGGACTCGTGCACGGTACGCGCCTGGAAGGGCGTCCACCCCGGCTTCATCACCTGGTCGTCGACGTCGTCGCCGTTGATCGCCGCCTGGTAGACGCCCACCGCGGTGGCGTACAGCGTCGCGCGCCGCACGTCGCGGTCGAGCGAGAACGTCGTGCGCAGGGTCGCGGGCTCGGCGTGCGATGCGGGCTCGGCGACCGCGATCGTCTCGGCCTGCCACTCCCCGTCTGCGAGGAAGCCGGCGACGATCCGCCGCTCCGTCCACTCCGACACGTCACCGTCGGAGCCGCTGACGCGCACGCGCAGCCGCGCCTCGTCCCGGGTCTCCAGCGGCCGGAAAGGCCAGCGCAGCCGCACCGACTCCCGCCCCTCGACCGTGTGCGTCTGCACCTCGCCGTCGAGCTCGAGCTCCACCTCGGCCTTCGACTGGGTCCATCCCTCGGCATCCGTCTCGGTGACCCAGCCGATCACCGGGGATGCGTCCGCGACCGAATCGCTGCCGTGCGGCGCGTCGACGGTGACGCGCGCGACTGTCAGAGTCATGTCTCTCCAGACCTCTCAGATTCCGCTTCCGGCGACAGCGGATGCCGTCGCCGCCGTTCGTGCGGCCACGGCGGGTGCCGTGACCGTGATCTCGTGCCGCCCGGCCGAGAGCCGCGCGGGAGCCTCGTGACCGTCGACCGTGACGCTCGAAGCATCGGTGACGGGCAGGTCCAGCACGGCCGTCGCCCCGAACGGCACCTCCACCTCGGCGCGCAGCTCGTCGCCCTCGAGTCGCCAGTCGATCGCGAGGCGTCCGTAGGGGGTGTCGATCGACGCGGCCGCGTGCTCCATGCCCTCGGCCGGACGCGGCGCGATGCGCACGGTCCGATACCCGGGTTCTGCGGGCGCGATGCCGGCCACGGTGCGGTAGACCCAGTCGATCACGGCGCCGTACGCGTAGTGGTTGAACGACAGCATGCTGCCGCCCTCCTCGTTCGACCCCGCGTCCATGGACCCGGAGTGGATGCGGCCGTCGGGCAGGATCGCATCCCAGCGCTCCCACACCGTCGTCGCACCGCGGTCGACCTGGTACAGCCAGCTCGGCGCCTCTCGGCGGAGGAGCATCAGGTAGGCCTCGTCCAGGTGACCGTTGTTCGAGAGCGCGAACAGCACGAGCGGCGTGCCGAGGAAGCCCGTCGAGATGCGACCGTTCTCGGTGCGCACGTTCTCGGCCAGGCCGTCGGCGATCGCTGTGCGCTCCGCGTCGGGCGCGATCCCGAACTCGAGCGCGAGCGCCGCCCCCGTCTGCGTCGTCACGGCCTCGGCACCCCAGCGCCGCCAGGTCTCGTCGGCCACTCGCTCCGCGAGAGCGGCGTACTCGACGGATGCCGCGGCATCCCCGACCAGCTCCTCGGCTCGCGACAGCAGGCGCGCCGAGTGCACGTAGAACGCATTCGCGACGTAGTCGCTCGAGACCTTGGCCTGCCAGGGGCGCTCGCCCGGAGCATCCGGATCCAGCCAGTCCCCGTACTGGAACGGCTCGGTCGGCAGCACGACATCGTCGCCCGCTCGTCGGCGGAGGTGGTCGACCCAGCGGCGCATGCTGCGCAGCTGCTGCCGCAGCACCTCGTCGCTGCCGGACGACTCGTACACCGCCCACGGCACAATGGCGGCGGCATCCGCCCATCCGGCCCTGCCCATGTTGTCGACGAGGTCCGACCCCATCCGCATGTCCTCGAAGCGGATGATGTCCGGCACGACCGAGGCGACGCCGCCCTCGTCGGTCTGATCGACCTCGAGGTCGCGCAGCCAGTTGCGCCAGAACGCCTCGGCGTCCATCAGGGTGCTCGCGGTCGCCGCGAAGGCCTGCGCGTCACCCGTCCAGCCGAGCCGTTCGTCGCGCTGCGGGCAGTCGGTCGGCACCGAGACGAAGTTGTCGCGCTGCGACCAGAAGACGTTCGAGTGGAAGCGGTCGAGCGCCGCGGATGCCGAGCGGAACGACGAGCGCGCCGGCAGGTCGCTCGAGATCGCGATGGCCGTGGCGGACACGACCTCGGCGACGCCGGTGACCTCGGCGTGCTGGAACCCGTGGAACGTGAACTGCGGCTCGAGAACGTGCTCGCCGTCGCGGTCAAGGACGTAGCGGTCGATCGCCGACGCGGTGCGCAGAGCCGCGGTGTGCAGCTCTCCCGACGGCTCGAGGATCTCGGCGTGGCGGATGGTCACGGTGTCTCCCGCGGAGCCACGCACGACCAGGCGCACCCAGCCCGTCACGTTCTGTCCGGCGTCGAACTGCACGCCCGCGGCGCGGTCGGTCCGTGCCATCTCGAGCTCGGCGACCACACGGATCGGCGGCGCGGAACGGGGCTCGAAGCGGGAGCGGTCCGCCTCGATCACGCTCGCGGCCGTCCACGCGGAGTCGTCGAACTCCGGTGTGTGCACGCCGACCGCCGTCTCGCGGAGGTCGATCGTGGTGCCGTCGTAGATGCTGGCGCCACGGACCGCGCCGAAGCCGCCCCGCCACGTGTCGTCGGTCGCGACGAGGACGCCGTCCTGCGTGTCGATCTGCGCGATCGCGCCCGAGCGGTCGCCGTAGATCTCGGTGCGCTGCGCGAAGCCCATGCGGCCCCGGTACCAGCCGTCGCCGACCTCGAGCACGAGCACGTTCTCGCCCTCGCGCAGCAGATCCGTGACGTCGACGGTGTCGAGCAGCACCCGCTCCTGGTACGAGGTCCAGCCAGGGGTCAGCCGTGCCGAGCTCGCCCGCTGCCCGTTTATCCACGCGTCGACCAGGCCGAGCGCGCTGAGACGCAGTCGCGCCCGCGCAGGCACGGCGTCGACCGTGAAGACACGGCGGAGGAGAGCCACCGGGCCCTCGACTTCGCTCGGGATGCCGATCACCGCTGCGGCGAGGCTGTCGACATCCGGCCCGGCCTCGACCACGAGCTCGTCGCTCCAGGCCGCCCACCCGCGATCCGTCGCGATGCGCACGGCGAATGCCCGCCGCTCGCCCGGCTCCAGGTCTCCGACGGGCACCGCGACCGAGTCCGAGGACTCCACGACCGACCCTTCGACGAGGTCGCCGCCCGCCGAGCCGCTCGCGAGCTGGTAGGCGACCTGCGTCGCACCTGCACGATCGCTCGTCCATCGCCACGACAGGCGCAGCCCCTCCCCCGGCACGCCGATCAGGTCGGCGCCGTGCTGAGAACGGACGGACACCACCCTCGTCGTCTCGTCTGCTTGCGTGAAGTCGGGGGCTGCCGTCATGGCGAGGTCCTTCCGGGATCGGTGCGTCGTCGCATCCGCGGTCGAGCTGATCGACGCGCAGTGCCATATTGAATGCATTCAACAATCAATGTCAAGAAACCGTACGAGTTCTCCCGGAATCGTTGACTCCCGCTCCGGATCGTCGTATCTTACCGAAAGTTGAATGGATTCAATTCCCCCGTTCAACCCCGCGCTCCTCGACGACGAGATGCGCCGGAGTCAGCTTTTACATGGAGGTAAAGGATGAACAGCACCCGTACGCGCAGGGTCATGATCGGCGCCCTCGGCGTCGCCGCCCTCGCACTTCCGCTCGCCGCCTGCAGCACCGGAGGCGGCGGAGACAGCGGTGGAAAGACCGAGATCACGTTCCTCGTGCCGAACTCGGGAACGAACGTCGAATCCGCCGAGGCGATGGTCGCGGCCTTCGAGGAGGAGAACGAGGACGTCACCGTCAAGGTCGAGTCGCAGCCCGCAGGAACCGAGGGCGACAACCTCATGAAGACCAAGCTCGCCACGGGCGAGATGGCCGACGTGTTCTGGTACAACTCCGGCTCGCTCTTCCAGGCGCTCAACCCCGACCAGAACCTCGTCGCGCTCGACGATCAGGACTGGGTCGGCGACATGCAGGACACCATGAAGGACGTGGTGTCGACGGAGAACGGCGTCTACGGCGCACCGTTCGGCGCGACGCAGGCCGGAGCGGTCGTCTACAACAAGAAGATCTACGCGGACCTGGGCCTCGAGATCCCGACCACGTGGGACGAGTTCGGCGCCAACAACGACAAGATCAAGGCCGCGGGCATCGCCCCCGTCATCCAGACGTACGGCGACACCTGGACCAGCCAGCTCTTCATCCTCGGCGACTTCGGCAACGTGCTCGCGCAGGATGCCGACTGGGCGGAGGGCTACACGTCCGGCGACCGCAAGTACGTCGACGAACCGGCGCTCGCGGGCTTCGAGAACCAGCAGGAGGGCTTCGAGAAGGGCTGGTGGAACCAGGACTTCGCCTCGGCCCTGTATGACGACGGCGCACGCATGGTCGCCACGGGCGAGGGCGCGCACTACCCGATCCTCACCGGCATCGTCTCGACGTTCCAGCAGAACTTCCCCGACAACCTCGACGACATCGGCGTCTTCGCCCTGCCGGCGCAGGACGCCGACGACACCAAGCTGACGGTGTGGCTGCCGAACGGCGTGTACATCCCGAAGACCACCGAGGGTGCTCAGCTCGACGCGGCGAAGGCCTTCATCGCTTTCATCAACTCGCCCGCGGGCTGCGACGTGCAGAACACGGCCATGGTGCCCTCGGGCCCGTACGCGATCAGCTCGTGCGAGCTGCCCTCGGACGTCCCCGGACTCCTGACCGACATGCAGGTCTACTTCGACGAGGGGACCACCAACCCGGCCCTCGAGTTCCTCTCCCCCATCAAGGGACCGAACCTCGAGAACATCACGGTCGAGATCGGCAGCGGCATCCGCTCCGCCGAGTACGGCGCCGCACTCTACGACGAGGACGTGAAGAAGCAGGCCCAGCAGCTGGGCCTCG
>JAZBLS010000095.1:0-12952 GCA_037033365.1 Actinomycetota bacterium
CGCTGCACTCCCTCGAGGAGCTGGTCGTCGCCGAGGGCGTACGACATGCGGATGTAGCCCGACGGTCCGAAGGCCTCACCCGGGACGACCGCGACCTCGGCCTGCTCGAGGATGAGGTCGGCCAGTTCGAGCGAGGTCGTGGGCGTGACACCGCCCCACGTGCGGCCGAGCAGACCCTGCACGTCGGGGTAGACGTAGAACGCGCCGAGCGGGTTCGGCACGACGAGGCCGTCGATCTTCGACAGCTCCGACACGATCAGGCGACGGCGGCGGTCGAAGGCCTCGCGGAACTGCTCGGCTTCGGTCTGCGGGCCGTTGAGCGCAGCGATCGCGGCCTTCTGCGCGACGTTGTTCACGTTGCTCGACAGGTGCGACTGCAGGTTGCCGGCGATCTTGATCGCATCGGCCGGGCCGACCATCCAGCCCACGCGCCACCCGGTCATGGCGTAGGTCTTCGCGACACCGTTGACGAGGATCGTCTGGTTCGCGAGCGCCGGAACCGCCTCGACGATCGAGGTCGCCTTCACGCCCTCGTACGTGAGGTTCTGATAGATCTCGTCGGAGATCACCCAGATGCCGTGCTCGAGCGCCCACTCGCCGATCGCCGCGGTCTCCTCGGCGGTGTAGACCGAGCCCGTCGGGTTCGACGGGGAGACGAACACCAGCACGGTCGTGCGCTCGGTGCGCGCGGCCTCGAGCTGCTCGACGGTGACCTTGTAGTCCTGGTCGGCACCCGCGAAGACCTCGACCGGGGTGCCGTCCGCGAGGCGGATCGCCTCGGGGTACGTCGTCCAGTACGGGGCGGGGAGGAGGACCTCGTCGCCCGGGTTCACGACGGCCTGGAAGGCCTGGTAGACGGACTGCTTGCCGCCGTTCGTGACGATGACCTGCGACGGTGCGACCTCCAGGCCCGAGTCGCGGAGCGTCTTCGCCGCGATCGCCTCGCGGAGCGCCGGCAGGCCGGGCGCGGGGGTGTACCGGTAGCTCGCGGGATCGGCCAGGGCCTCGGCCGCGGCGTCCACGATGAACTGCGGCGTCGCGAAGTCGGGCTCGCCCGCGGCATACGAGATGACGGGCTTGCCCTCGGCCTTCAGAGCCTTGGCCTTGGCGTCGACCTTGAGGGTCGCGGATTCGGCGATGGCGGACAGCTTGCGGGAGAGAGGTGCGCGTTCGGTCACGATATCGAGCGTACTCGGGTGCGGTGGCCGGATGACGGGAGAGGGCGCGACAAGATCGCGGCTTCTTTCACGGACGGTTCAGGATGCGGACATCCCGTGTGCGCGAGCCACCGCATCGAGCGTGATGCGGCCTCCCTGCACGTTGAGTCCCTTCGCGAGAGCGGCGTCGTCGGCGGCCGCCTGCTCCCAGCCCTTGCCCGCGATCGCGGAGACATAGGGCAGCGTGGCGTTCGTCAGCGAGCGGGTGGCGGTCTCCGGCACGGCTCCCGGCATGTTCGCGACGCAGTAGTAGATGGAGTCGTGGACGGCGAAGGTCGGGTCGTCGTGCGTGGTCGGGCGCGAGCCCTCGAAGCATCCGCCCTGGTCGATCGCGATGTCGACGAGAACGGATCCCGGCTTCATGCCCGCGACCATCTCGTCCGTGACGAGCTTGGGGGCGGCCGCCCCCGGGATCAGCACGGACCCGATCACGAGGTCGGCGGTCGCCAGCTCCTCCGCGATGTCGTAGCGGCTCGACGCGCGGGTCTCGAGCGCGCCGCCGTACCGGTGCTCGAGCTCGCGCAGGCGGGGGAGGGAGATGTCGATGACCGTGACCTTCGCCCCGAGGCCCAGCGCGTTCGCGGCCGCGTGCTCGCCGGCGACGCCACCGCCGATGACGACCGTCTTCGCGCGTGGCGCACCGGCGATGCCACCCATCAGCACGCCCCGGCCGCCGGCTGAGCGCATGAGGGAGTAGGAGCCCATGGTCACGGACAGTCGCCCGGCGATCTCGCTCATCGGGATGAGGAGGGGCAGGCTGCGGTCGGGCAGCTGAACGGTCTCGTACGCGACGGCCGTCGTGCCTGCGTCGACGAGGGCCTCGGTCAGGGCGCGGTCGGCGGCGAGGTGGAGGTACGTGAAGAGGGTGAGGTCGCTCCGCAGGAAGCCGTACTCCTGCGCGATCGGCTCCTTGACCTTGATGAGCAGCTCGGCCTCGCCCCAGACCTCGGCGGCGGTCTCGACGATCTCCGCCCCGGCTGCGCGATACGCGTCGTCCGAGATCCCGGAGCCGACTCCGGCACCGGACTGCATGAGGACGCGGTGGCCCTCGTGGGTCAGTCGGTCTGCTCCCGCGGGGGTGAGCGCGGTGCGGTTCTCGTTGGTCTTGACCTCGGTGGGTACGCCGATCTTCATCGATCCTCCAGTGATGCTCGCGGATGACCTCAGATTCGCAGAAACGTCGGCACGGCGGAAGATTCCCTGAAGAATATTCGGAGCGCGTGCGAATCCTGCATAATCGTTCGCATGGATGCCGTAGAAGAGGCCTCGTCCCCGAACAGCCTTCGGGCCCCCGCCCTCGACGCGGTGGACCAGAGGATCGTGCGCCTGCTCAGCGCTGACGGGCGGATGACGAATGCCGAGCTCGCGGGGCATCTCGGGGTCGCGCCCTCCACCGCCCACACCCGGCTGCGGGCCCTGATCGACCGCGGCGTGATCACGGGATTCCATGCGAGCGTGGACGAGCGGAAGCTGGGTGCGGGCCTCCAGGCGGTCATCGGCGTCACGCTGCGACCCAGTGGGCGGCGCGAGAGCATCGTGGAGTTCGCGGACCGGGTGCGCGTGCTTCCGCAGGTGATCCAGGTGTTCTTCCTGGGCGGCGACGACGATTTCCTGCTGCACATCGCTGTCGCGGACTCCTCGGAGATGCGCGAGTTCGTGCTCGAGCACCTGTCGGCGCAGAGCAGCGTCGCCTCGACGCGCACCAGCATCGTCTTCGACTATCACCGCAACTCGGTCGCGGCCTCGTTCCGCTGAGCGGGAGTCAGGCGCCGTAGGAGGCGGGCAGTGCGCAGAAGTCCGCGAAGCGGCTGACCGCGTTGTCCGGGTCGCTGACGTCGACGATCGCCGACGCGACAGAGTGCGGGGGCTCGTCGCCCGTGAGCTGCCAGACGATGAAGTTCCAGAGCCCGCGCGCGGTCTCGCTGATCAGCGCCGCCGGTCCCGAGACGAGGAGGATGCTCCCGCCCTCGGACGCACGGAACGGGGCGATGACGTCGTCGCGGAGCGCTTGCTCGTCGCCGTCCGCGCTGTGCACGCGCTCTACGCTCTGTCCGGCGCTCTCGAGGGCCGCCGCGAGGTCGTCGGCCGCACGGCGCGAGCGCTCGGCATCCACCCCGGCCACGACGAGAAGCCGCCGTCCGCGCGGATAGTGGCTCAGGAACTGGGAGGAGATGTCGGACCAGACGTCGCTCATGCTCTCAGGCTACGCCCGCTTCGGCCCGGTGGCGCGGAAACGACGGAGCCCCTCGGATGCCGGTGCGGCGGCCTCCGAGGGGCTCCGTGCGGGGCGGATCAGTCCGCGTCGACGAGGTACCGGCTGTAGGCCCCGAGGGGCAGGAACGCGGGGAACTCCTCGCGCAGCGCCACCTCGCGGAACACGGATGCCGCGTCGTCGAACCGATCCCCGTCGCGGCGGTCGGCTTCCGCGAGCACCTCGGTGATCAGGCCCTCGACGTACTCGGGGGTGATCGGCGTGCCGTCCTCGGTGGTGCGGTCCTGGTGGATCCACTGCCAGACCTGGGACCGGCTGATCTCGGCGGTCGCCGCATCCTCCATGAGGTTGTCGATCGCGACAGCTCCGAGCCCGCGCAGCCAGGCCTCGAGGTAGCGGATCGCGACCGAGACGTTGTCGCGCACGCCCCGCGCGGTGATCGGGCGCCCGATGTGCAGGTCCAGCAGATCGGATGCCGCGACCGACACCTCGGCGCGTTCGCGGTCCACCTGGTTCGGCCGATCGCCCAGCACGGCGTCGAACTCGGCCTGCGCGGTCGGGATCAGGTCGGGGTGTGCGACCCACGTGCCGTCGAACCCGTCGCCCGCTTCGCGCTTCTTGTCGGCCGAGACCTTCTCGATCGCGCGAGCGGTGACCTCGGGATCGCGCCGGTTCGGAATGAAGGCGCTCATGCCGCCGATCGCATATGCGCCGCGCTTGTGGCACGTCTGCACGAGCAGCTGGGTGTAGGCCCGCATGAACGGCACCGTCATCGTCACCTCGCTGCGGTCGGGGAGGACGAACCGCGCTCCGCGACCGCGGTAGTTCTTGATGATCGAGAAGATGTAGTCCCAGCGTCCGGCGTTGAGACCCGCGCAGTGGTCGCGCAGCTCGTACAGGATCTCGTCCATCTCGAACGCCGCGGGCAGCGTCTCGATCAGCACGGTCGCGCGGACGGTGCCGTGCGTGATGCCGATGTACTGCTCGCTGAACGTGAAGACGTCGTCCCACAGCTTGGCCTCCTCGCTCGACTCGAGCTTGGCGATGTAGAAGTACGGCCCGCGGCCCCGGGCGATCAGCTCCTGCGCGTTGTGGAAGAAGTACAGTCCGAAATCGATCAGAGAGCCGGATGCCGCGGTGCGGCGCCCGGAGCGGTCGATGAACTCGATGTGCTTCTCCGGCAGGTGCCACCCACGCGGCCGCATCACGATCGTCGGCGTCCGCTCTGCCGTGACGCGGTACTCCTTGCCCTCGGGCGAGGTGAACGAGAGCTCGTCGCGGATCGCGTCGCGCAGCGACAGCTGCCCCTCGATCACGTTCTTCCAGGTGGGGCTCGTGGCGTCCTCCTGGTCGGCGAGCCAGACCCGCGCGCCCGAGTTCAGGGCGTTGATCGTCATCTTCGGGTCGGTCGGCCCGGTGATCTCGACGCGTCGGTCTTCGAGGCCGGGGCCCGCGCCGGCGACGCGCCACTCGGCGTCCTCGCGGATGTGCCGGGTGTCGTCGCGGAACCGCGGGTCGTGGCCGTTGCCGATCTCGAAACGGCGGCGCATGCGGTCGGCGAGGCGGTCGTGTCGCCGTGCGCCGAAGCGGTGGTGCAGCTCGGTGAGGAAGGCCAGGGCTTCCGGGGTGAGGATCTCGGCGTAGCGCTCGCGGAGCGGGCCGGTGATCTCGATCGTCGGCCCCTGCAGGGTGGCCGTGGGCGTCGGGGGAGCGGTGGGAATGGTCATGATGCGTCCTTTGAGTGTCGGATTGGGTCCCTGAGCCTGTCGAAGGGTGCTTCGACAGGCTCAGCAACCCAGGACTTCGTGTGGATCAGTGGAACTGCGTGGTCTCGGTGGAGCCCGCGAGGGCGAGGGTCGCGCTGTCGGGGTTGAGCGCGGTGGAGATGACGTCGAAGTAGCCGGTGCCCGCCTCGCGCTGGTGCTTGGTGGCGGTGTAGCCGTTCGCCTCGGCGGCGAACTCGGCCTCCTGCAGCTCGACGTAGGCGCTCATGGCGCGCTCGGCGTAGCCGCGGGCGAGGTCGAACATCGAGTGGTTCACGGCGTGGAAGCCGGCCAGGGTGATGAACTGGAACTTGTAGCCGAGATCGGCCAGCTCCTGCTGGAACGTCGCGATCTCGGCATCCGACAGGTGGCGCTTCCAGTTGAAGCTCGGCGAGCAGTTGTACGCGAGCAGCTTGCCGGGGAACTCGGCATGGATCGCCGCGGCGAACTCTCGGGCCAGCTCGATGTCCGGCTCGCCGGTCTCCACCCACAGCAGATCGGCGTAGGGGGCGAAGGCGAGTCCGCGGCTGATGACGGAATCGATGCCGGCGCGGATGCGGTAGAAGCCCTCGGCCGTGCGCTCGCCGGTGGTGAAGGCCTGGTCGCGCTCGTCCACGTCGCTCGTCAGCAGATCGGCGGCGAGTGCATCCGTCCGGGCGATGATCACCGTGGGAACTCCCGCGACATCCGCGGCGAGACGCGCCGCGTTGAGGGTGCGGATGTGCTGCTGGGTCGGCACGAGGACCTTGCCGCCGAGGTGGCCGCACTTCTTCTCGCTGGCGAGTTGATCCTCCCAGTGAATGGCCGCCGCCCCCGCCTGGATCAGCAACTGCGCGAGCTCGTAGGCGTTGAGCGGGCCGCCGAAGCCGGCCTCGGCATCCGCCACGATCGGCGCGAGCCAGTCCTGCGTGACCTCGCCCTCGGCGTGCTCCAGCTGGTCCTGCCGGATCAGTGCGTTGTTGATGCGACGGACCACCGCCGGCACCGAGTTCGCGGGGTACAGCGACTGGTCGGGGTAGGTCTGACCGGCGAGGTTGCCGTCGGCGGCCACCTGCCATCCGGAGAGGTAGATCGCCTTGAGGCCCGCGCGCACCTGCTGCACGGCCTGACCGCCGGTGTATGCACCGAGGGCCCGGATGTAGTCCTCGGTGTGGAGGAGGTTCCAGAGGTTCTCGGCGCCGCGGTGCGCGAGGGTCGCGTCCTCTCGGACGGAGCCGCGGATGCGGATGACGTCCTCCGCCGTGTACGTGCGCTCGACCCCGTCCCAGCGGGGATCGGTGTCCCAGATCTCCTGGAGCTCGGCCGCGGTCTGGACCTGGTCGCCGGCTCGGAGGCCTGCGGGGCGGGGTGCGTTCGTGGTCATGATGTCTCCTCCATCGGATGCCGGCTGCGGTGCCGGGTGGCGTGTGATCCACTGTGGGTGAAGAAGCCGGTCCTCCGAGGACTTTCCACAGGAGAAGATCGGTCGAAATTCTGTTTCTGTGACAGAATGCGTGCCATGACGAACGTCGATGTGGACGAAGAAGCGGATGCCCTCACGATCGGGCGACGGATCCGACGGCTGCGGACCGCCCGCGGCATGACCCTGGAGGACCTCGCCTCCGCGGTCGATCGCGCTCCGAGCCAGCTGTCGATGATCGAGACCGGCAAGCGCGAGCCCAAACTCACGCAGCTGCAGGCGATCGCGAGGGCTCTGGGGGTGTCGCTCGACGCGCTGCTCGAGGGGGAGCCGCTGGACGAGCGCAGCGCGATCGAGATCGCGCTGGAGCGGGCGATGAAGGGGCAGACGTTCCAGGCGCTCGGCATCGATCCCTTCCGGATCGCGAAGAGCGTCCCGACCGAGGCGCTCCGAGCGCTCCTTGCCCTGCACGGCGAGATCGACAGGCTCAAGGACGAGCGCGCGGCGACCCCTGAGGAGGCGAGGCGCGCGAACGTGGAGCTGCGGCATCTCATGCGCCGACAGGACAACCACTTCGCGGAGCTCGAGGCGACGGCATCCGAGATCCTGGCCGCCGTCGGACACCCAGGCGGCCCGCTCACCCAGCGCACGGCATCCGAGATCGCCGCCCATCTCGGCTTCACGCTGCATTACGCGCCCGATCTGCCGCAGACGACCCGCAGCGTGGCCGATCTCGTGAACGGCCGGCTCTATCTCTCCAGCAGCGTGCCGGCGAAGGGCGACGCGCGCACCTCGGTGCTGCAGGCGCTGTCGAGTCGGATCCTCGGGCATGCCGAGCCGCAGAGCTACGCCGAGTTCCTCCGGCAGCGGGTCGAGACGAACTATCTGACCGGCGCTCTGCTCATCCCGGAAGCGCACGTCGTGCCGGCGCTGAAGGACGCGAAGACGAAGAGGGCCATCTCGATCGAGGACCTGCGGGATGCCTATTCGGTGTCGTACGAGACTGCTGCGCACCGTTTCACGAATCTCGCGACCCGTCATCTCGATATCCCGGTGCACTTCCTCAAGGTGCACGAGTCGGGCACCATCACGAAGGCGTACGAGAACGACGACGTGAACTTCCCGACCGACCGGCTCGGCGCGATCGAGGGGCAGATGTGCTGCCGCCGGTGGACGAGCCGCGTGGTGTTCGAGGAGGAGGACCGGTTCAACCCGTACTACCAGTACACCGACACGGGGAACGGGACGTACTGGTGCACTGCGCGGGTCGAAGCGTCGAGCGAGGGCCTGCACTCGGTCAGCGTCGGCGTGCGCTTCGACGACACGAAGTGGTTCGTCGGGCGGGACACCCCGCACCGCGGCGTCTCGAAGCACTCGGTCGAGGTGTGCTGCCGCCGCGCGCCGGCCGACCTCGAGGAGCGCTGGCGCGAGAACTCCTGGCCCAACGTCAAGACGCCGCGCACCCTGCTGGCCACCCTCCCGACGGGTGCGTTCCCCGGGGTGGACACCACGGACGTGTACGAGTTCCTCGAGGCGCATGCGCCGGGTTGATCGTCGCACATCGGCGCCGGCTCTCGACGAGGAGGGGGTTGTTCGAACACCATACAGGTGTTAGGTTTTCGCAGGTCGGAGCGCTGCGATCGGCGGCGCCGTTCTCGATGAGGAGACACGATGAAGCGATGGATGAGCGCAGTGGTGACGGCCGGACTGGTCGTCTCGGGGCTGGCCCTGGCGGGTCCGGCGGCGGCCGGAGGCGGTAGGCCCGGCACGGAGGAGCTGAACCGCTGGGCGGTGGACACCTGGCGATCCCTGGACGCGATGACCGATGAGAGCACCGGTCTGCCGTCCGACAACATCACCGGCGATCTGCAGACGCCCGGCGCGTACACCTCGCCGACGAACATCGGCGGCTACCTGTGGTCGACCGTCACCGCGCGCGACCTTGGCATCATCGGCGAGGACGAGGCGCGGGACCGCCTGGCCACCACGCTCGACACCCTCGACGGGCTCGAGCGCAACGAGGCGAGCGGGATGTTCTACAACTGGTACTCGCCCACGACGGGCGAGAAGCTGACGACCTGGCCCGACTCGGGCGACACCGTGTATCCGTTCCTCAGCACGGTCGACAACGGCTGGCTCGCCGCTGCGCTGCGCATCGTCCGCGAGGCCGAGCCCGACCTCGCGACCCAGGCCGACGCGCTCTACGACTCGATGGACTTCGGATCGTTCTTCGACCCGGCGGGTGCCGCCGGCCTCCCCGCGGGCACGAACCGCGGCGGATTCTGGGATGCGCCTCCGCCGGACTGCAGCGTCGAGGCCCCGATGTACAACGGCTCGGGCGCCACCGCGTTCTACACCTGCCACCACTACGACACGACGGTCAGCGAGAGCCGCATCGCGACGTATCTCGGCATCGCGAACGGTCAGATCCCCGCGACCGCCCTGTACGGCACGCATCGCACGATGCCTCCCGGCTGCGACTGGGCGTGGCAGGAGCAGCTGCCGCAGGGCGAGTACCGGACCTACGACGGCGTCGAGGTGTGGGAGGGCGTCTACGAGTACGACGGCATGACCTTCGTGCCGAGCTGGGGCGGCAGCATGTTCGAGTCGCTGATGCCCGACCTCCTCGTCCCCGAGACGAAGTGGGGGCCGCGATCCTGGCGGCTCAACCACCCGATCACGGTCGCTGTGCAGGAGAAGCACGGGCTGGACGAGGCCGGGTACGGCTATTGGGGCTTCTCTCCCGCGAGCGATCCGTTCGGCGGATACGCCGAGTACGGCGTCGACATCGCCGGGATGCGATCGGACGGCTACACCTCGGATGCCGAGAAGACGGACGTCGATATCGACCGTCCCGGCTGCTCGACGGGAACGAATCCCGCACCCGCGTTCGGCGACGGAGTGGTGACTCCCCACGCGGCATTCCTCGCGCTGCCGTATGACCGCAAGGGTGCGCTGAGCAACCTCGAGGGCATCGAGCACGACCTGGGCGCCTACGGTCCCGGCGGGTTCTACGACGCCGTCGCCGTCAAGAGCGGCACGATCGCCGAGCGATACCTGTCGCTCGATCAGTCGATGATCATGGCCGCGATCGGCAACGAGCTCACGAAGGACACGCTCAAGGACTACTTCGTGGACCGCGAGATGGAGCAGCGCCTGCGGCCGGCGATGAAGCAGCAGGTGTTCGGCTCGTCGTGGTGAGCGGCACTCGCGGACCATACGCGACGGGTCAGGCGCGTCGGCAGGCGATCGTCGACGAGGCGCTGACGGTGTTCTCCCGCACGGGATTCCACGGCGGATCCCTGCGGGAGATCGCGAAGCGCGTCGGCGTGACCCCGGCCGGCCTCCTGCACCACTTCGCCGACAAGGAGGAGCTCTCCGCCGAGGTGCTCCACCAGCGGGACGAGAGGGTGCGCGAGGCCGCGGGCGATCCCGCGGAGCACACGCTGATCGAGCAGGCGAAGCGGGTGGTCGCGCACAACCAGACCTCGCGGGGGCTGACCTCGCTCTACGCGATCGTCTCGGCGGAGGCGACCGATCCCGACCACCCCTCACACTCCGACTTCGCGGCCCGCTACCGAGACAGGGCGACGGAGGCCGAGGCGATCCTCCGCCGCGGGCAGGCCGACGGCGAGGTCCGCGACGACATCGATCCCGCGCACGCGGCTCGCCTGATCAGCGCGGTGATGGACGGCATCCAGCTCCAGTGGCTCCTGGACGAGTCCGTCGATATGGTCCCGCTCTTCGAGGAGTTCGTCGCCCGCTACCTGAACCCGCCCCCTCCCTGACCTCGAGACCGTCTGTTTGTGCCGAATGGCATGAATAGACGGTCGATTTGTGTCATTCGGCAGAAATAGACGGGCGTCGACGGGCTCAGACGGCGTTCCAGCGAATCCGGTGCTCGGCGTCGACCTCGGCGAGGATCGCGCGGGCATCCGACACGGGGAACGTCGTGACCATGAGCGGGGCCGATCCCGGCGCCGGGGCGACGGCGTAGACGAGAGCTGCCGGACCCGACGCGGCGCTGAGCGCGGCGCGGGTCGCGCGTCCGTCGATCGCGATGGGGCGCTCGACCGCGGGGTCGACGAGAAGAGCGGATGCCGCGGTCGTGGCGCGCTCGAGGAGTGTCGCGCCCGCGCGCCACGGGAGGAACGCCCCCGCACCGAGTCCGTATGCGTCTGCCAGCTCGTCGCCGATCCAGCGGTCGCGCTTCAGGCCGTACGGCGTCCGCTCGAGCGAGAGCAGATAGCCGTAGCAGTGCAGGAGTCCGGCGTTCCCGATCGGCCACGTCGCCTTGAGGCCTGCTCGGCGGTGAAGCTCCTCGAAGAGCGCGCGGGGGATGACCGCGGTCCCGGTGTTCTCGTCCATGACCGTCGAGGCTCCCCACTCGTCGAAGCGTACGGCTGCTCGATCGTCCTGGATCGAGGCATCGAGCCAGGCGAGAGCGTCGATTGCGGAGCGCGCTCCTGCTGCAACGCCATCCGCCGCGTATCGCGCCGCGCGGGTGAGGTCGTCGATTTCGGACACGGCGTTCACGGTACTCGACGCTGATGGACGGAGTGTTCACGCGGCGTTCACGCGCCAGGGACTTTCTGTCCACAGTCATTGCCCATGCTGGACGGAGCGTCCACACAGAAAGAACTCCGTGACCTCCATCCTTCTCTTCGACTTCGACGGCACGATCGCACTCGGCGACGGCCCGGTCCTCGCGTACGCCCGGCAGGTCGCCGACCGCCTCGACGGCCCGGCCCGGGGAGCGCTTCTCGACGGCATCCGCTCGGCGCTCGCCGCCGCCGACGGCGACGCACTCGACGGGTACGACGCCGTGCGCCGCGCCGCCGAGACGGAGGGAGCGGACGCCGCTCTCCTCAGCGCCGCCTACCTCGCCAGCCGTGCACAACTCGGCACCGTCGAGGCCCCGGTCTCGGCGCCCGAAGGACTCGCCGATTTCCTCTCCGACGCCGCAGGGCGGGCAGAACGCGTCCTCGTGACCAATGCCCCGGCGATCCGCATCGACGAGGCGCTCGCCGCGCTGGGTCTCGCCGGCCTGTTCGACCGCGTCGTCACGAGTGCCCGGAAGCCTGCGGGACTGGACGAAGTGCTCGCCGCGCTCCCCGCCGACGCCCGTGTCCTGAGCATCGGCGACATCTGGCACAACGACCTCGCGCCCGCTCATGCCAGGGGTCATGCCACCGCTCTCATCGGAGGCTTCGCCGATCCCGCAGCGACCCCGACGTTCCGAGCCTCGACGTTCGTCGAGCTGGTGCCCCGGCTCGAGGACTGGCTGCGCGCCGCCTAGACCCTCCCTCCCCTCTCACACCCACCCACAGAAGGAAAATCATGCCCTCCACCCCCTTCCGCCGTTCCGCAGCCGGGGTCGTCGCCGCCGGCGCGCTGCTGGCCGTCGTCCTCACCGGATGCTCGACCGACACGGCAGCGCCGGACGAGTCGCCCGCGCCGGCAGCCGACCCGGACTCGCTCGTCCTCGCCCTCGTGCCGTCGCAGGACCAGGACGGACTCGTCGACACTGCGTCCCCGCTCACCGACTACCTCACCGAGGAGCTCGGCATCGAGGTCACAGGCGTCGTCTCGAAGGATTACCAGGCCGCCGTCGAGGCGATGGGCGCCGGACAGGCGCAGATCGGCTTCCTGCCGTCGCTCCAGCTGTGGCAGGCCAACGACATGTACGACGCCTCCGTGGTGCTGCAGACCGAGCGCAACGGGAACATCACCTACCCCGCGCAGTTCATGACGAACAACCCCGACAAGTACTGCGAGGACGCTCCCGTCGAGCGCGACGGCATGCTGTTCTGCAACGGTGCCGATGCGATGACGGGTCCCGCGGGTCTCGACAGCATCGACAAGGTCGAGGGCGCGAAGGTCGCCGTGCTCGGCCCCGGCTCGCCCGCCGGCTACATCTACCCGATCCTCGCTCTGCAGGAGGCGGGACTCGACACCGATGCCGACATCCAGCAGATCCCGGTGACCGCGAACGACGCGTCGGTCCTCGCGGTCTACAACGGTGACGCCGAGGTCGGGTTCAGCTTCTGGGACGCCCGAACGATCGTGCAGAAGGACACCCCGGACGTGGGCGAAAAGGTCGTCGTGTTCGCGATGACCGAGGAGATCCCCAACGACGGTGTCGCGCTCTCCGCCGACCTGTCGCCCGACCTGCAGGAGCGCATCACGAAGGCGCTCGAGGACTTCTCCAACACGGAGGAGGGCTCCGAGATCCTCACGAGCATCTACTCGATCACGAAGCTCGCTCCGGCCGACCCCGACTCGCTCGACGTCGTCGCGCGTGCCGCCCAGGCTCTGGGGCTCCAGTAAGTTGTCCGACCAGATCCAGCACGTGGACGCC
>JAZBLS010000096.1:0-12744 GCA_037033365.1 Actinomycetota bacterium
CCGGGGGCCGTCGGGGGCGGACGCACGGATGCCCCGGACTGCGGCAGTCCGGGGCATCCGTCGTTCGAGCGATGCGTCAGGCGCGAGCGGCCTCCGACACGCGGCGAGCCGCGGCGAGTGCCTGGTCGAGGTCGGCCTTGAGGTCGTCGATGTTCTCGATGCCGACCGACAGACGGACCAGGCCCGGGGTGACACCCGCGGTGAGCTGCTGCTCGGGCGTCAGCTGGGCGTGGGTCGTGGATGCCGGGTGGATCACGAGGGAGCGGACGTCGCCGATGTTGGCGAGGTGGCTGAACAGCGACAGGCTGTTGACGAACTCGCGACCGGCCTCGACGCCGCCCTTGAGCTCGAACGACAGCACGGCTCCGACGCCCTTGGGGGCGTACTGGTTGGCCTTGGCGTACCACGGCGAGGAGGGGAGCCCGGAGTAGTTGACCGTCGCGACGTCGTCGCGGCCGTCGAGCCACTCGGCGATCTCCTGCGCGTTCTGCACGTGGCGCTCGATGCGCAGGGAGAGCGTCTCGATGCCCTGGATGAGGTTCCACGCGCTCTGCGGTGCGATCGCGGAGCCGAGGTCGCGGAGCAGCTGCACGCGCGCCTTGATGATGTACGCGAGCGGGTCGCCGACGGCCGCGGTGTAGCTGGCGCCGTGGTACGAGGGGTCCGGAACCGTCAGTCCGGGGAAGCGGTCGACGTTCTTCGACCACTCGAAGCTGCCGCCGTCGATGATCGCACCGCCGATGGTCGTGCCGTGGCCGCCCAGGAACTTCGTGACCGAGTGGACGACGATGTCGGCGCCGTGCTCGAACGGGCGGATGAGGTACGGGGTCGCGATCGTGTTGTCGACGATGAGCGGGACGCCGGCCTCGTGGGCGATGTCCGCGACGGTGCGGATGTCGAGGATGTTGATCTGCGGGTTTCCGATGGTCTCCGCGAAGAACAGCTTCGTGTTCGGGCGGACGGCGCGACGCCACTCCTCGGGGTCGTCCTGGTTCTCCACGAACGTGACGTCGATGCCGAGCTTCGCGAGCGTGTACTTGAAGAGGTTGTACGTGCCGCCGTAGATCGAGCTGGAGGCGACGAAGTGGTCGCCCGCCTGAGCCACGTTCAGGATCGCGAAGGTGGATGCCGCCTGGCCGCTGGCGAGGACGAGTGCGCCCGTTCCGCCTTCGAGGGCTGCGAGCCGCTGCTCCAGGACATCCTGCGTCGGGTTCTGGATGCGGGTGTAGATGTTGCCGAACTCGGCCAGGGCGAAGAGGTTCGCGGCGTGGTCGGCGCTGTCGAACACGTATGACGTGGTCTGGTAGATCGGCGTGGCGCGGGCCTTGGTCACGGGATCGGGAGCAGCGCCGGAGTGGATCTGCTTGGTCTCGAAACGCCAGGTCTCGGGTGCGGGCATGATGGTCTCCCTGGAACTCGTGAGGGGTCGATACGGCTCGTGCCGTTCCAGAGAGAGTACGGAACTTCTCCATCTGTCAACAATGGACGGGAAATGTGACGTAACAGTGTCCGGCCGCGAAATCAGGCGGATCATCGTACGGTGGAGGCATGGCGAACAGGCGTGCAGTCGTGACCGGTGCGAGCTCGGGAATCGGGGAGGCGACCGTGCGGGCGCTGCGCTCCCGCGGATGGGAGGTCGTCGGGGTCGCCCGGCGCCAGGACCGGCTGGCGGCGCTCGCCGCCGAGACCGGCGCCTCCGCGATCGCGTGCGACCTGACCGATGCGGCCGCCGTCGCGGCGCTGATCGAGGAGCTCGACCGCTCGGGTCCCGTGCACGCGCTCGTGCAGGTCGCGGGAGGAGCGAGGGGGACGGATCGCGTCGAAGACGCCTCGACCGACGACTGGCAGTGGATGTACGACGCCAACGTCCTGTCGACACAGCGGCTCGTCGCGGGGCTCCTGCCCTTGCTGCGCAGGGCCGCAGCCGTCGACGGTCACGCCGACACGGTCTTCGTGACCTCCACCGCGGCGCAGGTCGCGTACCCGGGCGGCGGCGGCTACAACGCGGCGAAGGCGGCCGAGGCGATGCTCGTCCACGCGCTGCGCCTCGAACTGAACGGCGAGCCGATCCGCGTCTCGGAGATCGCGCCGGGCATGGTCCACACCGAGGAGTTCACCCTGAACCGTCTCGGTGGCGACTCCGTCGCGGCAGAGGCGGTGTACTCGGGGGTCGAGGCTCCGCTGGTCGCCGACGACGTCGCGGATGTCATCGCCTATGCGCTCGATGCACCGGGGCACGTGAACCTCGACCTCATCACGATGCGACCGGTCGCGCAGTCGGCCAACCACCTGCTCGCCCGCGGTCCGCTGCGCGTGCGGCCGGTCGTCTGAGCCGTGACGGCTCGTTCTCTCGGAGAGCTCGCGGCCGACGGGCTCATCGATTCGGGGTGGGCTGAGGCCCTCGCTCCGGCGCAGGACGTGATCACGGAGCTCGGCGCGCGCCTGCGAGACGAGCAGGACGCCGGTCGCGGGTACCTCCCGGCCGGCGCGAACGTGCTCCGCGCCTTCCAGCGTCCTCTCGCGGACGTGCGTGTGCTGATCACGGGGCAGGACCCGTATCCGACGCCCGGTCATGCGATCGGACTGTCCTTCGCGGTCGACCACGACGTGCGGCCCCTGCCGCGGAGCCTCGCGAACATCTACCGCGAACGCGAGAGCGATCTCGGCATCCCGCCCGCTCCGCACGGAGATCTCGCGGCCTGGAGCGACCAGGGCGTCCTGCTGCTGAACCGCGTGCTCACCGTGCGACCGGGCGAGGCCGGATCCCATCGCGGCTGGGGCTGGGAGAAGGTCACAGAGCTCGCCATTCGTGCCCTCGTCGCCCGGGATCAGCCGCTCGTGGCGATCCTGTGGGGCAACGACGCGGCGAAGCTCCAGCCGATGCTGGGGGAGACGCCGATCATCTCCTCCGCGCATCCGTCGCCGCTGTCCGCGCGTCGCGGCTTCTTCGGTTCGCGCCCGTTCTCACGGGCCAACGAGCTGCTCGACGGTCTGGGCGCCGACCGGATCGACTGGCGCGTCGACGGGGAGAGCGCCCTAAGCTGAGCGCATGCAGTTCGAGCCCGGGGATCGCCGTCGCGTCCTGCCGCGCCATCTGCGGCCGCAGCCCCAGCCCGAGGTCTTCTCGTACTCGATCCGTCCCGCGCGCAGCGGGGACCTCCCGTACGTCCGCGAGATCTACAACCACTTCCAGAGCAACTCGGTCGTGACGCTCGACGAACGGCGAAGCAGCATCCCGTACTGGCGGGAGAAGTTCGCGCTGCTCACCAGGCTCGACCTCCCGTTCCTCGTCGCCGTCTCTCCTGCGGGCGTCGTCCTCGGCTACGCGCTCGCGCAGCCCTGGGCGGGCAAGAACGCGTACCGGTACACGGTCGAGGACTCCATCTACCTCGGCCCCGGTGCGGGAGGGAAGGGCCTCGGCGGAGCGCTCCTGCAGGCCCTCATCGACGCGTGCGAGGCTCGGGGCATCCGCGAGATGGTCGCCGTCATCAGCGACAGCAAAGCGGATGCCTCCATCCGCCTGCATGCCAAGCTCGGCTTCGTGGAGGCGGGGCGCATGGGCCGCGTCGGGCACAAGTTCGGTCGGGATCTCGGCACCGTCTACATGCGACGCGCGCTCCGCCCCCAGGGCAGACGCCGCCTGTTCGGCGCGCGATCCGGCCGCTGATCAGCCGGCGGTCGGGGGCGCGGGGATCACCGGGATCGCCGAAAGCAGCTTCCGCGTGTACTCCTGCGCCGGGTGCAGCAGCACGTCGGCCGTCGATCCCCGCTCGACGAGGCGTCCGTCCTTCATGACGACGACCGTGTCGCAGAGGTTCTGCACCACCCCGATGTCGTGCGAGACGAGCAGGAGCGTCAGATCCGAGGAGCGCCGCAACTCGACGAGCAGCTCCAGGATCTGCGCGCGCACCGTCACGTCGAGCGCCGAGAGCGGCTCGTCGCCGACAAGGATCCGCGGGCGGTGCACGATGGCTCTGGCCAGGGCGATCCGCTGGCGCTGACCACCGGAGAACTCGTGCGGGTAGCGGTCGCCCATGTCAGGCTCCAGCCCGACCTGCGCGAGCACCTCGCGCACGCGGGCGCGGTGGTCGCCGTCGATCCCGAGCGCCCAGAGCGGCTCCCGGATGATCTGCGCCGCGGTCATCCGCGGGTCGAGCGAGGCGTACGGGTCCTGGAACACGAGACCCGTCTGACGGCGGAGCCAGTGCAGAGAGCGGGCGGATGCCGAGCCGTCGACGGCCTTCCCGTCGATGTGCACGGTTCCGGACGTCGCCCTGTCGAGCCCCAGCAGCAGGCGGACGAGCGTGGACTTGCCCGACCCTGACTCGCCGATGATCCCGACCGCGGAGCCCTCGACGACGTCGAGATCGGTCGGCGCGAGCGCGGTCTGCCGCCGCGTCTTCTCGAACGCCGCCCGCTTCGGCACGACGAAGTCGCGCGAGAGGCCACGGGCTTCGATGAGGCTCATGCGATTCCTCCGTCCGGACGCCACAGCGTGGCGGTCGCGTCGCGCAGAAGCGCCTGGGTCACGGGCGACGAGGGCGTGCTCAGCAGAGTGCGGACCGGAGCGGACTCCACGACTCTGCCGTCCTCGAGCACGACCCCGTGCGTCGCGACCTGCGCGAGGACAGCGAGGTCGTGCGTGATGAAGACGAGCGACATGCCCTGGTCCTGGACGAGCCCGAGGAGGAGCGAGAGGATCTCCGCCTGGATCGTGACGTCGAGAGCCGTCGTCGGCTCGTCCGCGATGAGCAGGCGCGGACGACATGCCAGGGCCATCGCGATCGCGACCCTCTGACGCTGCCCGCCGGACAGCTGGTGGGGGTACCGATCGACGATCGCCTCGGGGTCGGGGAGTCGGACCAGCGCCGCCTGCTCGATCGCTCGGCTGCGGGCCTCCCGGCGTCCGAGGCCCTCATGGATCCGGATCGACTCGGCGATCTGACGTCCGATCGTGCGGATGGGGTTCAGCGCGGTACGCGGCTCCTGGAAGACGATCCCGATCTCGTCGCCGCGAAGCTTCGCGAGGTCGCGGTCCGGCATGCCGACGAGCTCGGTGCCGTTCCAGCGGATGCTCCCGGTCGCCACGGCCCCCTCGGGGAGCAGCCCGAGCACGGCCAGCGCGGTGAGCGACTTGCCGGATCCGGATTCGCCGATCAGACCCAGCCGTGCACCATCCGGGACCGTGAAGGAGATGCCGTCGACCACGACGCGGTCATCGATACGGATCACCAGATCCTCGACCTCGAGGCTCATGAGATCACCGCCGGCGTGTGCGTCTCGGCGGCGCGGTGCCGCAGGGTCGGGTCGGTCGCCTCACGAATCGCGTCGCCGAGGAGGTTGAGAGCCAGCACGGTCACGGTGATCGCGAGTCCGGGCCAGATCACCGACAGGGGATGCACGCCGATGTAGCGCTGCAGGTCGGCGAGCAGCAGCCCCCAGCTCGGTTCGACCACCGAGGCGCCGAAGCCGAGGTAGGAGAGCCCGGCCTCCGCGAGGACGGCGACGGCCATGGACCACGACAGCTGAACGATGAACACGGGGGCGACGTTCGGCAGCAGATGCCGGACGAGGCTCTGACCCGTCGTGAGCCCCGAGGCCCGAGCCGCGAGCACGAAGTCGCTCTGCTGCACGCGGCGGAGCTCGGGACGGGTGACCCTGGCGATGTTCACGCCGAAGCCGATGCCGACCGACCAGATGACGACCCAGAGCGACCCGCCCCACACGGAGGAGATCATCATCGCGATGAGCAGCACCGGGAACGCGATGAGGATGTCGACGAGCACGGCGACCGTCTCACGGAGCCACCGGACGGTCAGGGCGCCCAGAGCCGCCAGCGCGATGCCGACGAACGTCGCGACGAGCCCCGCGCCCACGCTGACGAAGACGGTTGTGCGCGCGCCCGCCATGAGCAGACTCAGGATGTCCCGCCCGGTGTCGTCGGTTCCCAGCAGGTGCGGCCAGCTCGGCACCGCCCAGCGATCACCGATGTCGGAGTCCTGCGGATCGAACGGCGTCCAGAACAGTGAGACGAGGGCGGCGGCGACCACGACGGCCACGACGATGAGTCCGAAGCGTCCCGTGGCGGTGCGCCAGAGCCGCGGCATCCAGTGCGACATCAGGCCTCCCTCTGCCGCGGGTCGATGGCCCGGTGAATCAGGTCGACGACGAAGCCGACGACCAGTACGAACCCGGTGAGGACCAGCAGCTCGCTCTGGACCTTGATGAGGTCGCGGGTTCCGACGTCGGCGACGAGCATCCGTCCGATCCCGGGAAGCGTGAACAGCTGCTCGATCACGACGGAGCCGACGATGATCCCGGCGACCTGCAGCCCGAGCACGGTGACGATCGAGAGACCGACGGCCGGGATGCCGTGGGAGATCAGCGCGCGTGTGCGCGTGAGGCCCTTGGCGGCCGCGGTGCGCACGAAGTCCTGGTTCGCGGCCTGGAGCGTCGCGCTGCGGACGAATCGCATGAGCAGGGCTCCCTCCACGATGCCGATCGTGAGCGCCGGCAGGAGGAGCGACTCGATCGCCTTCCCCGGCGTCGACCAGCCGGTCCGCGGGAAGCCCTGGGGCGGCAGCCAGCCCAGCCACACCGAGAAGACGACGATCAGCATCATGCCCGCCCACACGACCGGGACGGCGGCGAGGGCCTGCGCGGTGACGCTGAGCGCCGTGCCTCCGCGGCGCCCGCGCTGCAGCGCGGCGAGGACGCCGAACGGCACAGCGATCAGCAGGGCGATGAGAAGGGACAGGATGCCGAGGGGCACCGTCACCTGTGCCTTGAGTGCGATCTCCTCACCGACCGACGCCCCGGAGAGGAGACTGGTTCCGAGGTCTCCCCGGAGGATCCCGCCGATCCACTCGGTGTACTGCGCGGGCAGCGGGCGGTTGAGGCCCAGGGACTCGCGGAGCGCAGCGACCTCGGCGGGGGAGGCCTGCGTTCCGGCGATGAGCTGCGCGACGTCCCCGGGGAGGACGCGGAGCGTGAGGAAGATGACGACGCTCGAGACGAGGAGCCCTGCGATGAGCAGGGCTCCCCGGACGAGCGCGTAGCGGATCACAGTGCGGGAATCGTCACTTCTCGGCGGCGACGGTGACGCCTGCCAGGTTGATGCGCGAGTTGATCGAGTCCTGCGGGAAGCCGGACACGAGCGGGCTCACGGCGGTGATCGTGGCGCCGTTGTACAGCCAGTCGGCCGCGTGGTCCTCGGACACGATGCGGGCCGCCTGTGCGAGCAGCTTCGCCGACTCGTCGGGGTCCACCTCGGCGAGAGCATCGGCGTACAGCCCCTGCACCTCGGCGTTGTCGTAGCCGAAGTAGTACTCGGGGTTCGCGAAGTTGCCCAGGTCGCGGGGCTCGACATGCAGCACGAAGCTCAGGTCGTAGTCGTGGTTCGCGTAGACGTCCTCGAGCCATGCCGGGAACTCGACCGAGTCGACGTCGAGCGTGACACCGACCTTCGCGTAGTCAGAGATCAGCACCTTGGGGACCGTGGTGCCGTAGAAGCTGGGGATCGTGAGCGTGAGCTCGAGATCCTCCTGGCCGGCCTCCTTCAGGAGGTCCTTCGCCTTCTCCGGGTCGTAGGCGATGACGTCCGACAGGTCCTCGTATCCCGGGTCGAGCTCGGGGATCGGGCCGTACAGCGGCGAGCCGGCGCCGACGGCCTCGACGAGCGCTTCGTGATCGATCGCGAGGCGGAGAGCCTCGCGCACGCGCACGTCGTCGAGCGGGGCCTTGGCGTTGTTGAACGCGAGGGTGGCCTTGTCGGTGGTGCGCCCGGTGGTCAGTGTGAAGTCGGTCCCGTCGAACTGCGGGGCGAGGTTCGGGTCGACCGCGGTCAGGACCTGGATGCCGCCGTCGAGCGCGGTGTTGACGCCCGCGGTGAAGTCGGGGATGTACTGGAACTCGACCTCGGCGACGCCGGCCGGCTCTCCCCAGTACGCGTCGTTGCGGGCGAACGTGATCGCGCTGCCCTTGTTCCAGCGCGTCAGCGTGAACGGACCGGTGCCGTTCTCTGCGGTCTTCAGGTCGGTCGTGTCTCCGGTCTGGAACACGAGCCCCGCGGGACCGGTCAGCGAGAACAGGAAGTTCTGGTTCGGCTCGGTGAGCACGATCTGCACCGTCGTGGCGTCCGGCGCCGTGATCGAGGCGACGGCGGCGAAGTCGGCGTTGCCCTGCAGCGTCGCGTCGGTCCGCACCGCCTCGTACGAGGCGACGACGTCGGCGGACGTGAGGGCGGTTCCGCTGTGGAACGTGATGCCGTCGTTCAGCGTGAACGTGTAGGTGAGCCCGTCGTCGGACACCTCGTAGTCGGAGGCGAGGCGCGGGACGATCTCGTTCTCCTCGGTGCGGCTGACGAGGCCCTCGTAGATGTTGTCGATGAGGATCTGCTCGAGCGCCGCGCCGCTGGTGTGGCGGATGTCGAGGTTCGTGGGCTCGAGCACGAGACCCACCTGCAGCGTGGCGTCGGGATTCGGCTCACCGACCGGGGCGGTGGCCTCGGGGTCGGCGGTGCCGGTGCAGGCGCTGAGGATGACAGCGCTCGCCGCGATGGCGGAGATCAGCGCGAGACGTCTCGTGCGTCGGAACATGGGGTGTTTCCTCTCGGTGCGGCAGTTGCTGTGTGCCGGTGGAACGAGCCTAGGGACGTGGGAGGGCGGAGGGGCCGAATGCGGAACGGAACGTCACATTCCGGCGGTGGTCGACTCCGCGACGATGAGGGCGGCGAGCTCGGCCGGGGCCGTCTCCTGCACGTTGTGGCTCGCTCGCACCGCGACGATCCGAGCGTCGGGGAGGCGGCGGGCGAAGTCGGCCGCGTCGTCCTCCGAGACGAAGCCGTCGAGCGCGCGCACCAGCGTCACGGGCGCCGTGACGCGAGCCAGGTCGTCCCACCCCGTGCTGTGCAGGATCGAGGGTGAGACCGCGGATCCGGGGTCGTGGGCGGCCAGAGCCTGCGCCGCGAGGTGCGCGAAGTGGTGCTTCCACTCGACGCGGCCGTCGGGGCGGACGCGGGTGTTGAGGAAGACGCCGCGCTCGGTGTCGCTGCGTGCGCCCCCGAAGCCGAAGGAGATGGCGCGGTCGACGAGCTCGTCGCGGGTGGCGAAGTCGGTGGGTCCCGCATAGAAGTCGCGCAGCGCCGCGGGCCCGGCTGAGGTGTCGATGCCGGGGGTGATGTCCACGACGATCAGGCCGTCCACGAGATCGGGGCGTGCCGCCGCGAGAGCCGCGCCGGTCAGACCGCCGAGCGACTGGCCCACGATCAGCTGCGGAGCCTCGGTCCACGCGTCGAGGGCCTCCGCGACGTCCAGGGCGAGCGTGCGCGGCGTGTAGTCGGCGTCCTCCCGCCACGACGAATCGCCGTGGCCGGCGAGATCGATGCTGAGGGCGGGCTGCTGCAGGGAGAGGACGGTGGTGTCCCACGTGTGCGCGTTGAGCCCGGCGCCGTGCAGGAGCGTGATGCGCGGGGTTCCGGTGCCGAAGCGCAGGGCGCTGATGGTCCGCCCGTCAGGGAGCTGGTGTGTAAGCCTCTCCACCGGTGGAACCGGCACACCCCGGAGCTCGGCCTGCGCGGGAAGATAGCTGAACTCGCTGGTATCGGTCGCCACGCTGTCATTCTCCTCTGTCATCGCGGCTCCCGAGAAATGCGAGATCGGAATGACAACCGATCAGCGAACTCTGCAGGACGGAATCATCAGTTCCTGATGCGTTGAGTGATCGTTCTGCATTCCACGGCTCCTGGTCTCTCTCGTCGCTTCGGGCGCATGTGCGAAATATCATGGAGGGATGAGCGAGACGCGAGTGCACCTCTCCAAGACCGAGCCTGCGGCGTATCAGGCGCTCGACGCGTTCGCGCGCACGGTCGGCAAGATCTGCGCCGAGAACGGCATCGACGATCGTCTCAAGGAGATCGTCATGATCCACTGCTCGCAGCTCAACGGCTGCAGCTACTGCACGCGGCTGCACGCCGATCGCGCGACCGCGGCCGGCATCGATGCCGACACGATGATGCAGATCCCCGTGTGGCGCGAGAGCGGTGTGTTCAGCGAGCGCGAAAGGGCAGCGCTGGAACTGGCGGAGGCATTCACCTTCATCTCGGACGAGGGCATCTCCGACGAGCTCTACGACCGGGTCGGCGGGATCTTCACGGAGAAGGAGTACGCCGCCCTGAGCTGGGCGTGCGTGTCGATCAATGCCTTCAACCGCATCGTGGTCGCGGGCCGCTACCCGGTACCGCCGCGTGCCGCGCAGGTGACGACATGACGGTGCTCGACGTCGACGGGGTCACCAACGTCCGCGACGTCGGAGGCATGCGCGCGGCCGGTGGACGCATCCGCTCGGGTGTGCTGCTGCGCTCGGGTCAACTCTCCGGCGTGACGACGACCGGCGCAGAGGCGCTGCGGTCGCGCATCGCCCACATCGTCGACCTCCGCGACGGCGAGGAGGTCGCGGCCGAGCCGACGGAGATCGCCGGACCCGACACCACGCATCTCCCGCTGTTCCTCGGCTCGGTCCGGTCGTTCTTCGAGACCGACACGAGTTTGGATGACCTGTACCTGCACCTGCTCGAGGAGAGCGGCGACCGTCTGGTCTCCGCGATCAGGGTCATCGCGCAGGGTGAGCCCACGCTCGTGCACTGCACGGTGGGGAAGGACCGGACGGGGGTCACGGTCGCGCTCGCGCTCGCAGCGGTCGGCGCCGATCGCGAGGCGATCATCGAGGACTACGCGCTGACGGAGTCGCAGCTCCCGCCGGAGCGGTCGCGGCTGATCGCGCAGTACCTGCGGTCACAGCATCCGGAGGCGGTCAACGCCGTGGCGCTCGCCACGCAGTCCCCGGCACCCGTGATGCGGAAGCTGCTGGACGGGGTCGACGAGCGCTGGGGGTCGGCCGCGGGCTACCTGCGCGCCAACGGGATGACGGATGCCGAGCTCGATGCGCTCCGCGAGGTGCTGGTCGAGCCCGACCAAGGTTAGGCAACCCTTCACGTGGTGTACGATGGACGCACGATGAGCACCTCCTTCGACACCCGCAGCACGCGCGCCGAGCGCCGTGCCGAACGTCGCCGCGCACATCACCTGGTGACGGCCGACGAGAACTCCCTCGCAGAGCTCGAAGCCTTCCTCGCGACCCTGCCGCTGTGCGCGTCCGGTCGCATCTTCATCGAAGTGCCCGAGGTGTCGGACATCGGTCGGATCGACGCACCCGGTCGCATGACCGTGACCTGGCTCGCTCGAGGCGAGCGCTCCGGTGCACCGGGAACGGGTCGCTCGTGCGCTCCGGGCCAGGCGATCGCCCGCGCCACGTGCGCCTGGGCAGACGAGATGCTCTACGACGACGAGTTCGAGACGCACGTCACCCTGCTCGGGGGATACCTCGGCACGGCGGACATCGTCGAACACCTGACCGACCGACTCGAGATCGAACCGGCGCAGATCTACGCTCCCGAGCGCTTCGGACTGCTTCCCGTCGTCCGCTGAGGCCGCTCGCGGCGCACGTAGTTGCCGTCCTCCAGCCCGGCCTCGATCTCGAACCGGTTCCGGAGCGGGTCGCGCCCGGCCACGAAGTACAGCACGGGCATCAGGAAGCCGTAGCGCAGCCACTGCTCCTTGTGCACGGCTTCGTGGCGCAGCACGGCGTCGGTCGGCGGGACGTCACCCGTCAGGAAGCACCCGCCGACGCACACGCCGCCGCGGTTGAAGGTCCATCGGGGCATGCCGCGGAAGATCCAGAGGCCCTGTCGTCGCTCGACGGGGCCGGTGCTCCACAGGCTTCCCCAGATCCACCCGACCGATGTGCCCCACCAGTAGCCGATCCGGCTGATGGGGGAGCGCAGGAGGAACGAGGGGATGCGGCGATCGAGCCGTCTCCCTCGTTCGAGCGCGGCATCTGCGGCAGGACGCCAGTCGACCGTCACGCGACGGCCCCGATGAGTCGCAGGATCGCTCCGAGATCGTCGACCGCGTCCGCGGGCGACCGGGGAGCGAAACCCGAGATCGTGGCGCCCGCGAGCGGCACGCGCTCGCGAAGGGCCTTGATCGCGGCGCTCAGCGCCGCGGTGGTGAGACCGAACGGGGCGGGTGCGGAGACACCCGCGAGTTCGGAGGGATCGAGCACATCCACGTCGATGTGCACCCAGACGCGTTGAGCGCCCGTCGCCTGCACCGCGTCGGCCAGGGCATCGGTGCGGGAGAGGTCGTCGACCGAGAGCCCTGGCAGCGCGTCGACCTCGGGGGCCTCGGCGTCGTCGAGCTCGCGCATGCCGACGGTCACGACACGGTCGCGTGGCACGCCGGGGGAGAGCGCGACCTGCGGCTCGCCCTCGCCGAGCACGGCTCGGAGGGCCATGCCGGAGAACGCGCCGGACGGCGAGCTCTCCGGGGTGTTCAGGTCGCCGTGCGCATCGCACCACACCACCGAGAGGTCGTCGGTGCCGCCGGGAAGGGCGGCGAGAGCCGCGACCGTGACGCTGCAGTCCCCGCCGATGATGACCGTGTCGGTCGTCATGCTCGCCGCGACCAGCTCGCGCGTGCGCAGGAGGGCGCTCAAGCGTCGGACGCCGGTGCCGAGCGCTTCGCCCGCCTCGACCGGGACGTCGAGGATCGTGGTGGCGGCGCGGGGCAGGTCGCCGGCGATCGCCGAGGCGCCGTCGACGAGCAGCATCGAGCGCGCCGCGGGGGAGCCCTGCCATTGCGGGACGACGAGGAATCGCACCATGAGTGCCTCCAGCTATGAAAGAGC
>JAZBLS010000097.1:0-12671 GCA_037033365.1 Actinomycetota bacterium
AGCGACTCGATCCTCAGCAGCCCTGCCTCGAGCTCGAGGCCGTCTTTCTTGTCGATCTGCTGGCGCAGTCCGCCGCTGGCCGCGTTGCGCGGGTTCGCGAACGACGGGAAGCGGCGAGCGGCTGCAGCCCGCGCCTTCTCCTCGTCGAAGGGACGCTTCGCACCGCCCCGCGCCTCCCAGCGGGCGAGGGCGTCGGCGTACGCGCGGTCACGGAACTCGGCCTGCGCCGCGTTGAGGCGCTCGAATGCCGCGACCGGGATGAAGACCTCGCCCCGGACCTCGACGATCGACGGATGCCCCGTTCCGTCGAGCTCGAGCGGGATCTCGGGGAGACGGAGCGCGTTCTCGGTCACGATCTCGCCGACGCGCCCGTCTCCGCGGGTCGCGGCCGAGGTCAGACGGCCGTTCTCGTAGCGGAGGTTGATCGCGAGGCCGTCGATCTTCAGCTCGGTGAGCCAGTCGACATCGCGACCGGCGGACGCGCGCGTCTTGGCTGCCCACTCCCGCAGCTCGTCGATCGAGAAGACGTTGTCGAGGCTCAGCATCCGCTCGGCATGCTCGATCGTCGCGAGGCCGGTCGACTCCGCAGCCCCGACCATCTGCGTCGGAGAGTCCTGCCCCTGCAGTTCGGGGTGCAGGCGCTCCAGCTCTTCGAGCCGACGCATCCATCCGTCGTAGGTGGAGTCGTCGACGATCGAGGTGTCGCGACCGTAGTAGGCGTCCTTCGCCTCCAGGATGCGAGTGGTCAGCTCGTCGGCTTCGATACGGGCGTCTTCCAGCGAGATGTTCTCCGGCACCCCGTCAGTCTACGAGCGGCCGCCGACATTACGCCGAGGCGCTACGCGTCGACGGGGACTGCCGAGACCGTGCGATCGATCGTGAACTGCCCGAGCACTCGGGTGCCGACGTACAGGACCGCGGTCTGTCCTGGTGCGACGCCGTCGAGAGGCTGGTCGGGGATGACCGTGACTCCGATCGGCGACACGTGGGCGCGAGCGGGGACCGGCTCCGAGTGGGCGCGGATCTGCACCTCGCAGTCGAAGTCGGACTCTGTCGGTGCGGCCCCTGCCCAGCTGAACCGCTCCCCTGCGATCTCGCGAATCGCGAGCGCCTCCTTGGGGCCGACGACCACGGTGTTCGACACCGGACGGACCTCGAGGACGAAGCGGGGCTTACCGTCGGCGGCGGGGACGCCGAGCTTCAGCCCGCGGCGCTGACCGACAGTGAACGCGTGAGCACCCTCATGCGATCCGACCACCGCGCCCTCGCGGTCGACGATCTCGCCCGCCGCCGTGCCGACCTTCTCCGCGAGCCACCCGCGGGTGTCGCCGTCGGGGATGAAGCAGATGTCATGGCTGTCGGGCTTCTGCGCGACACTGAGGCCGCGCTCGGCCGCCTCCGCACGCACGACGGCCTTCGACGGCGTGGTGCCGAGTGGGAAGTACGTGTGGGCGAGCTGCTCGGCGGTGAGCACGCCGAGCACGTAGGACTGGTCCTTCGCGTTGTCCGCGGCCCTGTGCAGCTCGAGTCCCGCATCCGTGGGGACGAGCGTCGCGTAGTGCCCGGTGCACACGGCGTCGAAGCCGAGCTCGATCGCCCGCTCGAGAAGGGCCGCGAACTTGATCTTCTCGTTGCACCGCATGCACGGGTTCGGGGTGCGCCCCGCCTGATACTCCGAGACGAAATCGGCGATGACGTCCTCACGGAACCGCTCGGAGAAGTCCCAGACGTAGAAAGGGATGCCGAGGAGGTCGGCGGCACGCCGTGCGTCGAGCGCATCCTCGATCGTGCAGCATCCGCGGCTGCCCGTTCGCAGCGTGCCGCCGGCTCGAGAGAGCGCGAGGTGCACGCCGACGACGTCATGGCCGGCCTCGACGGCGCGCGCCGCTGCGACCGCGGAGTCGACACCGCCGCTCATCGCCGCAAGGATCCTCATGGTCCCAGTCTACGAGCGCCCGGCTGAGCCGGACCCGGATGCGCGGGTGTAGGCGTCCGCCACCGCGGCGATGACCGCGTCGACATCCGACTCCGTCGACGTCCTCCCGAGAGTGAAGCGCAGCACGCTCCTCGCATCCTGCTCGCTCCTCCCCATCGCCAGGACCACGTGGGATGGCTCGGCCACGCCCGCCTGGCATGCCGAGCCGGTCGACGCCGCGACCCCGGCCATGTCCAGCAGGAACAGCAGGCTCTCGCCCACTGCGCCGGGGAACAGGATGTGCGCATTGCCCGGCAGGCGGTCGATGGGATCGCCGAGCAGCTCGGCCGCCGGTACCTGCTCGCGCACGCCGGAGATCAGTCGGTCGCGCAGCCGCGTCAACCTCGTGTTCTCCGCCTCGCGCTCCGCCTCCGCCACCGACAGCGCCGTGGCGAACGCAGCAGCCCCGGCGACGTCCTGCGTCCCCGCACGGAGCCCGCGCTGCTGCGCACCCCCGTGGAGCAATGCCGCCAGGCGAGCGGTCCGAGCCGTCACCAGCGCACCGACGCCCACGGGCGCGCCGATCTTGTGGCCGGCCAGACTCATTGCGACGAGCCCGGCGCCGGCCGGAGCATCCGCCCTGAGGGACCGGAATGAGAGCGGAAGGTGCCCGAGCGCCGACACCGCGTCGAGATGGAGCGGCACACCCGCGCGGGCTGCTTCCGTCGCCAGCCCCGCAGCATCGTTGACCGTGCCGACCTCATTGTTCGCGATCAGCGCGGTGGCGACAGCCGCACCGGGGAGCTGTCGTGCGAACTCCTCCGGGTCGATGCCCCCGACGGCTGACACCGGAACAGCGCGCAGCATCGCGCCCGCGCCGATCAGGGACGCGACAGTGTCCATGGTGGCGTGATGCTCGGCGTCCGGCATCACGATCGCGTCGGTGCCCTCGGCCCGCTGACTCCAGAGCCCCTGCAGGGCGAGGTTGATGGCCTCCGTGCCGCCGGACGTGAACACGACCTCGATGGGGTCGCAGTCGAGGACGGCCGCGATCTGCTCACGCGACTCCTCGAGCAGCCGCCGCGCGTCCTGTCCGGCCCCGTGCGTCGACGACGCGTTGCCGACGACGTCGCTCGCCCGCAGCCACGCCTCCCGCGCCTCGGGGCGCAGCGGAGTCGTGGCCGCGTGGTCGAGATAGTGCCGCATCCCTCCACTCTCCCCCATATCTCCGTCGCGTGGCGCGTCGCGGGCGTCATGAGGGGGATCACGGGCTTATCCACGGAACTGAGTGCTGGGCGTCCTGAGACCCGAGCTCGGCACTCTAGGGTGTACTCATGTCCGAGATCCGAGACCTCACCGTTCCCGGTGACACCACGCTCGACAACCTGGGCGTCCGCCTCCACGACGGCGTCGGAACGCTGCGCGTCTGGTCGCAGAACGCGTCGTCCGTCGAACTCGTGGTGTTCGATGCGACGGACCTCGACTGGGCGATCGACCAGGCGAGCCTGGAACGACTCCCCGGTGGTGTCTGGGAGGTCACGACCGAGCTGCTGCAGCCGGGAACGCGGTACGCGATTCGCGTCGGCGGTCCCCACGGCCCGGGGAACACTTTCAACCCCCAGACGCTCCTGCTCGATCCGTATGCCCGCGGCCTGGCGCAGGGCGACGGATACGAGGAGTGGCGTTCGGTCGTCATCGTGGACGGATTCGACTGGGGCGACTCGAAGAAGCCGGCCATCCCCCTCGACAGGACGGTCATCTACGAGGGCCACCTGAAGGGCCTGACCAAGAGGCACCCCGATGTGCCCCCGGCCCTTCACGGGACGTACGCGGGCCTCGCGCACCCCGCCATGATCGCGTACTTCCACGAGCTCGGGATCAGCTCTGTCGAGCTGCTGCCCGTGCACGCCTTCGTGCCGGAGCCGCGTCTGCTCGAGCGCGGGCTGACGAACTACTGGGGCTACAACACCCTGAACTTCTTCACGCCGCACACCGCCTACGCCACGGAGGAGGCACGCAAGGAGGGCCCGGAGGCCGTTCTCGCAGAATTCAAGGGCATGGTGAAGCTCCTGCACCAGGCCGGCATCGAGGTCATCCTGGACGTCGTCTACAACCACACCTCGGAGGAGGGCATCGGCGGGCCGCGATCGAGCCTGCGCGGCATCGACAACGCCGGTTACTACCGGCAGGATGCCTCGGGCGCCTACATCGACACCACCGGATGCGGCAACACTTTGAACACGTCGACGGATGCCGGTGCCAGGCTCGTCCTCGACTCGCTGCGGTACTGGGCGCAGGAGATGCAGATCGACGGTTTCCGCTTCGATCTCGCCACCGCGATCGCCCGCGACGCCGAGCACACGTACACCCCTGAACACCCGCTGCTGACGGCGATCGCGAACGACCCCGCACTGAAGGACGTCAAGCTCATCGCGGAGCCCTGGGATGTCGGTCTCGGCGGGTGGCAGACGGGGAACTTCCCGAGCGGCTGGCACGAGTGGAACGACCGCTACCGCGACCGTGTCCGCAACTTCTGGCTCAGCGACATCGACTACGCCAGACGAGCATCCGCCCCGGTCGGCATCGGCGGTTTCGCGACGCGCCTCGCCGGATCCTCCAACACCTTCTCGGAAGACCGCGGACCGCTCGCGAGCGTGAACTTCGTCACGGCGCACGACGGCTTCACCCTCCACGACCTCGTGTCGTACGACGTGAAGCACAACGAGGCGAACGGCGAGCACAACCGCGACGGCGCAGACATGAACCGCGCCTTCAACCACGGCGTGGAGGGTCCGACCGACGACCCCGCCATCCTCTCCGCACGTCGGAAGGCCATGCGGAACCTGCTAGGGACGCTGCTGCTGTCCGCGGGAATCCCCATGCTGACAGCCGGCGACGAGGTGGGTCGCACGCAGCGGGGCAACAACAACGCCTACGCCCAGGACTCGGCGCTGACCTGGCTCGGGTGGGACGAGGAGCCCTGGCAGGAGGATCTGCGGGCACACGTCACCCGGCTGATCCGGCTGCGGAGCGAGAACCCGGCGCTGCGGCCATCCCGCTACGCGCGCCTCGGCGAGCACATCCCCAACGCCTCGGTCATGGACTGGTACGACCAGAACGGCGAGACCATGGAGAGCGCGCAGTGGAACGACCCGGGCAACCGCACTCTGCAGTACGTCGCGGCCTCCACACCGGATCAGGAGGCTGCGAACCGCATCCTGCTGATCGTGCACGGAACCGAGTCCCCCATCGACGTCACACTGCCCGAGGAGATGGAGGGCGCGACGCGTTTCGTATCGCTCTGGTCGAGCGCGGACGAGCGCCCGGCGACCTCCGAAGAGGTCTTCGCACCGGGCGATGTGCTGCCTATCCCCGGCACCTCCATGAGGTTGTTCCGCGTCGAGTGAAGCACGGCGCGCCGGAGCCGTCAACGCGCTACCCGACCCGGTGGCGTCACGGTACATTCAGGATGTGGCCGCACGAACGAATACCCGTCCGAAGGCTCTCCGGAGCTCCGCCCCGATCCCCCCGCGCCCCCTGGGTGCGACGTCCGATCCCGCGGATCTGCGTGCCACGCGGATCCCCCTTCTGAGCGGTTCCCCCTCCGTCCCCGGCGGGTTCGCGCCGAAGGCCTTCGTCGGCGAGGTGGTCCCGTTCAGCGTGGTCGCCTTCCGCGAGGGTCACGAGCTCATCGGGGTGCAGCTGCGGCTCATAGCCCCCGATGGCGAGGAGTCCCTTCATCGGCTGTCCCCACGCCTCGACGGCACGGACACCTGGACCGTCGAGGTCGCTCCGGACGTGCAGGGGCGCTGGGCGTTCCGCTTCGAGGCCTTCTCCGACGACTTCGCGACCTGGGCGCACGCCGCCGAGGTGAAGACCAGGGTCGGCGTGGACCTCCCCGTCATGGCCGCGCTCGGCGCGGAGCTGCTGACCAGGGCCGCTGCGGAGAAGGATCGACCTGCTGCCCAGCGTCGGCGACTGGCCTCTGATGCCGCGTCCCTGGCGACGGCCGACGCGGACACGATCCTGACGGTGTCGACGGATGCCGAGCTCGCGGCGATCTTCTGGGAGCGGCCTCTCGCGAGCATCCGGTCCGAGGGCGACCTCCACGTCCTCAACGTCGAGCGCACCGCCGCGGGCGTCGGCGCCTGGTACGAGTTCTTTCCGCGCTCCGAGGGCGCGAAGCGCCTGAAGGACGGCACGGTGAAGAGCGGGACGTTCCGCACCGCGGCGAAGCGCCTCCCGGCCGTCGCCGGAATGGGGTTCGACGTCATCTACCTCGTCCCGATCCACCCGATCGGCACCACGAACCGCAAGGGGCGCAACAACACGCTGACCACGGAACCGGGCGACCCCGGTTCGCCCTACGCGATCGGCGCCGAGACGGGCGGCCACGACGCCATCCATCCCGACCTCGGCAAGGCCGCGGACTTCCGCGCGTTCGTCCGAGCCGCCCGCAGCGAAGGACTCGAGGTGGCTCTGGATCTCGCGCTGCAGGCCTCCCCCGATCACCCGTGGGTCACGTCGCATCCCGAGTGGTTCACGACGCTGCCCGACGGCACGATCGCCTATGCGGAGAACCCGCCCAAGAAGTACCAGGACATCTACCCCCTGAACTTCGACAACGATCCCGAGGGCATCTACCAGGAGATGCTGCGCATCGTGCAGCACTGGGTGCGAGAGGGCGTGAAGATCTTCCGGGTCGACAATCCGCACACGAAGCCCCTGCAGTTCTGGGAGTGGCTGATCGCAACCGTGAACGCGTCGGACCCCGACGTCATCTTCCTCGCGGAGGCGTTCACGCGCCCGGCCGTGATGCGCGCCCTCGCAGCCGTGGGCTTCCAGCAGAGCTACAGCTACTTCACCTGGCGCAACACGAAGGAGGAGCTCGAGGAGTTCCTCACGAGCATCTCGCACGACACCAGCGACTACATGCGTCCGAACCTGTTCGTGAACACGCACGACATCCTCACCGAGTACCTCCAGTTCGGCGGACGCGCCGCGTATCGGATCCGCGCGTGCATCGCGGCGACCGCGGGTCCCGTGTACGGCGTGTATGCGGGCTACGAGCTCTTCGAGAACGTCGCGCGCCCCGGGTCCGAGGAGAACATCGACAACGAGAAGTACGAGTTCAAGACCCGGGACTGGGAGGGCGCGGAGGCGTCCGGTGATTCCCTGGCCCCGCTGCTGCGCCGCCTGAACGAGATCCGCCGCGATCATCCCGCGCTGCGGCAGCTGCGCAACCTCTCGGTGCACTGGAGCGACGACGATGCGGTGCTCGTGTACAGCAAGCACCTGGATGCCGCATTCACCGGCACGGGGCGCGGCGACACGATCATCGTCGTCGCGAACGTCGACCCGCACTCGGTGCGGGAGACGACCGTCCACCTCGACACCTCCCTGTGGGGCGTCGAACCGGGCGAGACCTTCGAGGTGGAGGATCTCCTGACCGGCGCTGTCTGGACCTGGGCAGACCACAACTACGTGCGCCTGGACGCGTTCAGCGAGCCGGTGCACATCCTGAAGGTGAGGGACCGAGCATGAGCTACGTCGAAGATGTGAACGCCTCCCCGGAGTGGGTGGCGGTCGCGGACGGGTCCCACCACGAACCGCACGCGGTCCTCGGCGCGCATCCTTTCACGGACGCGTCCGGCCGCACGGTGACCGTGATCCGGGTGCGGCGTCCGCTCGCGGCATCCGTGGCCGCGGTGTTCGCCGACGGCAGCCGCCTCGAGCTCGAGCACGCGGCGCACGGCATCTGGGAGGGACAGCACTCGGGTGCTCCCGTGGCGTATCGGATCGCGACAGCCTACGGCGAGGACGAGGAGACGCTCTCCGGCGATCCCTACCGGCACCTCCCCACGCTCGGCGACATCGACCTGCACCTGATCGCAGAAGGACGCCACGAGCGGCTGTGGCAGGTCCTGGGCGCGCACCCGCGCACGATGGACGGAGAAGCGGGCGTCGCGTTCGCGGTGTGGGCGCCGAACGCGAGCGCGGTCCGCGTCGTGGGTGAGCACAACGGCTGGAACGGCGACGCCCATGCGATGCGCTCGATGGGCGTGAGCGGGGTGTGGGAGCTGTTCATCCCGGACCTCGAGGTCGGCACGACGTATAAGTACCAGATCCACACCCGCTCCGGTGCGTGGATCTTCAAGGCTGATCCCATGGCGCAGGCGGCCCAGGTGCCGCCGGAGACGGCCTCCGTGGTGACGCGATCGGAGTACGCCTGGTCGGACGGCGCGTGGATGACGCGACGGGCCGCGACGCACGCGGTCGCCCAGCCCCTCTCCGTCTACGAGGTGCACCTCGGGGCCTGGCGCGGCGGGCTCGGCTATCGCGACGCCGCCGATCCGCTGATCGCCCACGTCACGGAGGCGGGCTTCACCCACGTCGAGTTCATGCCCCTCGCGGAGCACCCGTTCGGCGGGTCCTGGGGATACCAGGTCAGCGGCTACTACGCACCGACCAGCCGCTTCGGCAGCCCCGACGACCTGCGCTACCTGATCGACCGACTGCATCAGGCGGGCATCGGCGTGATCATGGACTGGGTGCCGGGGCACTTCCCGAAGGACGCGTTCGCCCTGGCTCGCTTCGACGGGCAGCCCCTCTACGAGCACCCGGACCCCCGCCGTGGCGAGCACCAGGACTGGGGGACGCTGATCTTCGACTACGGGCGCGCCGAGGTGCGCGGCTTCCTCGTCGCCAACGCCCTGTACTGGTTCAGCGAGTTCCACGTGGACGGGCTGCGCGTCGACGCCGTCGCGTCGATGCTGTACCTGGACTACTCGCGCAAGGCGGGCGAGTGGGAGCCCAACATCCACGGCGGGCGGGAGAACCTCGAGGCGATCCGGTTCCTCCAGGAGGTCAATGCCACGTCGTACCGCCTGCACCCCGGCATCCTCATGATCGCCGAGGAGTCCACGAGCTTCCCGGGCGTCACGGCACCCACCGACCACGCGGGGCTCGGATTCGGCTTCAAGTGGAACATGGGCTGGATGAACGACTCGCTCCAGTACATCGAGCGCGACCCCATGTATCGGGCCCACCACGAGGGCGAGATGACGTTCTCCTTCGTCTACGCGTTCGGCGAGAACTACCTGCTCCCGATCAGCCACGACGAGGTCGTCCACGGCAAGGGCAGCCTGCTCGCGAAGATGCCGGGCGACCACTGGCACAAACTCGCGAACGTGCGCGCCTATCTGGCGTACATGTGGGGGCACCCCGGTAAGAAGCTGCTGTTCATGGGGCAGGAATTCGGCCAGATCGCCGAGTGGTCGGAAGGCCGTGAACTCGACTGGTGGCTCCTCGAGCAGCCGTCGCACGCGCAGCTGCAGTCGTTCGTCGGGGAGCTCAATCGCACCTACCGGGCCCAGGCGCCGCTCTGGGAGCGCGACAACGACGGATCGTCATTCTCGCGTCTCGGCGCGCCGGACTGGGATCCGACCGTGATCGCCTTCGAGCGACGAGACGCGCACGGCGGTCGGGTCATCGTCATCAGCAACTTCGCGGGCGTCGAGCGCACCGGCCATCGGCTGACGCTGCCCCGCGAGGGCGTCTGGCAGGAGATCCTCAACACGGATGCCGCGGCGTACGGCGGACGCGGATCGGGCAACCTCGGCATGGTCGTGGCCCATCCCGACGAGAACGGGGCGTCGACCGCGACGCTGACGCTGCCTGCGCTGTCGACGATCTGGCTCCGCCACGAGAACGACCCGCACGTGCCGACGATCACCCACGGGTGACCTTCGGCACGTCGCTGGTCAGAAGAGAAGCGAGGAGAGGCGGTTCCGCGCCGAGATGACGCGCGGATCCGTCGCTCCGATCAGCCCGAAGAGCTCCACGAGACGCTCGCGGACCGGCGTGCGCTGGTCGGAGGGGAGCTGGGCGAACAGGTCCAGGAGTCGGCCGAACGCATCGTCCACATGACCGCCCGCGAGATCCAGGTCAGCCACGTCGAACTGCGCCTGCACGTCGAGCGGCCCCGCAGCGGCTGCCGCGCGGGCATCCTGCAGGTCGAGCTTCTGCACGCGGTCGAGCAGCTTCACCTGTCCGAGGCCGGCGATCGCGTCCTCATCGCGCGGGTTCTCGGCCAGCGCCTTCTCGTACGCGGTGATCGCAGCGGCGTAGTCGCCGATCTCGATCGCGGCGAACGCCTCGGCGTGGAGCGGCGGTAGCGGAGGCTCCTCCGGTGCCGCGGTGTCCTCGACACTCTGATCGCCGACCGCGAGCGTGCCCGAGACGCCGTTCTGCGCGGCGACCTGGAGGAGCTGCGCGAAGACCTCGCGCACCTGCTGCTCCGGCACGGCGCCGGTGAACATCGGGACGGGCTGACCGGCGATCACGGCCACGACCATCGGGATCGACTGCGCGCGGAAGCTCTGCGCCAGCTGCGGGTTGGCATCGACATCGACCTTGGCGAGCAGCACGCGCCCGCCGTACTCGCGCGTGACCTGCTCGATGATCGGGCTGAGCTGCTTGCACGGGCCGCACCACTCCGCCCACAGGTCCACCACGACCGGGACGGTGCGGGAGATCTCGAGGATCTGTCCGAACGTCTCGTCGGTCGCGTCGACCACGACGTCGGCGACGGGTGCGTTGGACGTGCTCGGAGCACCCGCCGCGGGCGCAGCGGGCCTGTTGCGCAGCGTGGAGAGATCCACGGCGCCGCGGAGAGCGGCAGGAGAGATATCGGTCACTTGATCACCTCGACGGAGAGAAGGTCCTGGCGGACGGCCAGGAGGCGAATCTGCTCCGTCGACCCCTGGGCCGGGACGGAGAAGAATAGCTGGAACTCGTACTTGGTCGTCACGCCCTTGGCGGACTCGGTGACGCCGGTCAGGGCCTTCGCCTGGGCGTTCTCGCCGAACCGGATGACGGCATCGGCCGACGTCGGGGTGACGGTCTCGGAATCGATCAGTGAGACCGCCACGATCGCGCCGCTGCCGAGGGTGGTCATCGACACCGGGGGCGAGTCGGCCGGCACGATGTCGAAGGCCGTCTGCGACGTCGCCGCAGCTCCGTTGTCCGCGAGGTTCTGCACGACGGTCTGGCGACTGTCCTGGATCGTCTTGGCGAGGTTCTGCGCCAGAGGGTCGAAGGACCCGTAGGAGGGGCTCTGCTCCCCCGCATCCACGATGTCGGCGAAAGCCGCGGCGAGCTCGGCGGGCGGGAGACTGAGGAATGCGGAGTCGTCCGGTACGAGCGAGGTGCCGAGCCACGCGGCCGCGACGTCCGGGAAGGCCGCGTCCGCCGACATCTCGGCCATGTTGGTGACCTTGTAGTTCGACCACGGATCCTGCTGGGTCATCGTGAGGATGACGGGCGGGATCGTGTCGTCCCCGTCGCTCTTCGAGAGCAGCAGCACGGTGCGCGGCCAGCGGTCGGTCGCTTCCGGCAGCACGACCTCGACGTCGTCGGTGGGGATCGCGGACGGCACCGGCGTCTCCGGGATCGCGGTGCGGAGCGCGTACTCCGTCGTGCGCGCGGCGAGGGCCGGACCGTCGATGCGCGTCTTGGCGAGCTCGATGTCCATGGCCGCGTCCGCGTCGGTCAGGGTCTGCGAGACCTCCTGGAGGATGCGCTTCGCCTGCGATTCGGTCACGGCCGGAGGCTTCTGGTTCTCCGGCGTGATCACCGTGGGAGAGGGCGACGGTGTGGGCGTCCCCTCACCGAACTGCGGCCACGAGTCGGCCGAGCAGCCGGTGGCGAGCAGGGCGGTGATCGCGAGTGCGGGTACGGCGAGCAGGCGGCGCCGACGGCGCGGGGCTGCCGCCCTCATCTCGGTCGTTCCTCGCTCGGAGGCCCGCCCGGGCGGAGAGGTCGTATCGGAGGCGTCCGGAGCATCCGTCGGCGAATCGCTGCCGGGCCCCGGCTGAGGCGGCTCGTCCGTTGCCGTGGGAGCGTCGATGGCAGCCCGCTCTGCCGGCGGCAGCTGCGCGACATCGATCGGCTCGGTCATCGGGAGCGGGCCGGGGCCCTTTCGGCGAGGACCGCGGCCGCGACGCTGGTGCCGGATCGCGAGGACGTAGAGGACGAGACCGGCGGCGAGGACGACGCCTCCGGCGGCCAGGAGCGGGCCCGCCAGCGGGGTGGACGTGTCCAGCGGCCAGGACACCACGATGTCGTCGGGTGCGGCCTCCGTGCCGTCGTACGCGATCAGGAAGCTCACGCCTTCGGGGAGCTGCACGTTGTCGGCAATCAGGGAGTCTGTGTCGGTGTAGGAGTCCAGCCAGAGGTCCGAACCCGCGGGGTTCCGCCCGGCCACCTCGCCGGTGGCCGCGTCATCGCCTGCGGCGGGAGTCTCGGACGGGGCGGGAGTGGCGTCGCCGTCCGTCGAGTCTGCGGCCTCGGCGGGGACGAACTCGACGTCCAGGTCGCCGTCGTCGCCGACCGTGACGTGGTTGTAGTCGGCATCGGCCAACCACGCGGTCATGTCCGCCGTCCGACCATAGGCGGCGAAGATGTCGCCCTCGCCGCGCACGATCAGGGTCTGGGCTCCCGGGTTCTCCCGGAGGACATCGCCGTCGAGGAGCACGAAGGGTGCCGGCTCATCCACCGCGACCGCGACCTTCTGGGTCGACGGACCCATGAAGATGGTTCGCTGTGCGATGCCCGCACCGATCAGTCCCGCGGCAAGCACGAAGGCCACGACGGCCCATACGAAACGCACGAATAGTCTCCTCACGCGCCCCGGACGAACGCCCGAGTCGCAACACTCGACATTTCAGACTACCCAAAGCACCTGTGCATTGCC
>JAZBLS010000098.1:0-12463 GCA_037033365.1 Actinomycetota bacterium
TGTCGGCGTTCACGATGATGACGAAGTCACCCGAGTCGATGTGGTTGGCGAAGGTCGGCTTGTGCTTGCCACGCAGGAGTGCGGCGGCGTGCGATGCCAGACGGCCGAGAACGACGTCAGTGGCGTCGATGACGACCCAGTCGCGCTGGACTTCGCCAGCCTTGGGAGTGAAAGTGCGCGTCACGATAGTGCTGCTTTCTTGTTCGAACGGAGAGGTTCGTGAATCCCACTCCGGGGTGGTTCCCACCCGACAGCTTTCGCTGGGACAGGGAACACGCCAGTGGAGGGCTCACGTTCGCGGCACCCGGCAGTCGAGTACCAAAGAGACAGCTTACGTCATGACACGCCGGTTCCCCAAACCGAGAGCCTCGCCGTCATCCGATGGTCGCGCGCTCCCCCGGCGTCAGCACCCGCAGACGGTCGCTCGCCCCGTCGTACGCGAACATCCCGACCAGCCGGTCGACGGTTTCGGAGAAGTGGAACCATCCCTCGGCGTGGATGGGAACGATGACGGCATCCTCCAGCACGTGCGCCGCTTCGAGCGCCGTGCGAGCGTTCAGGGTGAGGTCGGAGTCGCCGAAGCGCCCGACGTTCGCGGCGCCGGTGAAGAGCACCGCGATCGCGATGTCGGGAAACCGCTCCGCGATCTCGCGCACCACGTCGACCGAGGCGTTGTCGCCCGAGACGTAGACCGTCGGCTCGCCCTCGGCCTCGAGCACGAACCCGGTCACCGTGCCCGACAGCGCCTCGGCACCCTCGGGACCATGCAGCGCAGGGACCGCGGTGACGCTCACATCGCCGATGCGGTGCACGGCCCACGGGGCGAGTCCGGTGACGTGCGGGATGCGCTCGGCGGACTCGGGGGTGCCGAGCACGAGCGGCACGTCGGCGAGGAGTTCACGCCCGGCGGTGTCGAGATTGTCGGGATGCTGGTCGTGCGAGAGCAGCACGAGATCCACCGGCCCCAGGGCGGATGCCGGGACAGCGGGGCCCGTGAGCTTGTGGAGGCTGATCCCGCCGGGATACGCCCCCGGTTCGTCGAACGTCGGGTCGGTGAGCACGGACAGGCCGGCATAGGTGAGGTGCAGGGTGGGACCACCCACGAGCTGAGCGGAGATCGAGGTCATGGTTCCAGTCTTCCGGGGTCAGTCGAAATCGGCTGTGACGAGGATCGGGCGGTGGTCGCTGGACTTCTGCGGCAGGGTGGTCACGCGCTGGATCTCGAATCCGACGGAGGTGGCGAAGTCGTAGTGGCCGCGGAACACCCGGTAGCGCGTATAGGTGTGGTCGTCGCTCAGCGTCAGCGCATAACCGTGATCGCGCACCGCGTTGCCGAGGTTCTCCTTGAAGACCGGGTAGTTGTAGTCGCCCACCATGAGCTGCGGGAGGCCCTCCCCGAGCGTCGCGAGCTCCGTCAGGGCGGCGCGGATCTGGTGCCGGCGGAGGGAGTTGAGGGCGGTCAGGGGCGCCGCATGGAAGGACGCGGCGATGAAGTCCCGCCCGGCGTCGATGTCATGGAGTCTGGCCCCGAGCACCCGCTCATGCGCGGGCTTCGCGATGCGGTCGTGGAGCGACTTCTTGAGGCCGATGGTCCTGATCGCCTGCACCCGGAAGGCGTTGGCACGGTAGAACATCGCGAGCCCCAGCCGATTGCCCTGCGTGGCGTCCGCGAGAGCGAGGTCTCCCACCGCGTCCGGCAGATGCTCCACATCGCACTCCTGGAGGCACAGCAGGTCGGGGTCATGCTCTGCGACGAGATCCGCCAGCTCACCGGCTGCGCGGTGTTTGCGGAGGTTGTACGAGATCACCTTCATGATGCGTCCACGCTACTCGCCGCCGCTGTGGCCCGGCTCATCACTCGTCATATCCCCAGCCTGCACGAGCGACCGCATGACGACCTTCTCGTCCGCACCGTTGCGACCGATGCTCACGATCGGGTGTGTCGACAGGTCGCGGTGCCGCGACGGAAGGATGCCGTCAGCGTCGCCGAGCCCGAGCGGAGCGCGCCGCGCGCTTCTCCGCACCGGCGCGGCCGACGTCCCCGGGGAGCGTCGCGGCGCGGATCAGCTGGCGTTCGCGACGGCTGCGCGGCGCGTCCGCCCAGCCGAGGATGAGACCGAGGCCGATCGCGCCGGCGGCGAGAAGCAGCGTCATCGCCGGGTCCAGCCGCTCCCACTCCGCCCAGAGCGCTCCCACCCCAATGATGACTCCCCCCGTTCCGACGGTCGACAAGCCGAGCTGGAGTCGCACAAGTGCACGGTTCTCGGTGAGCAGCGGCCGGAGAGGGACGGGGTCTACCCGGCGCGGCGCACCGTCCGCCGCCCACCGGGCCAGGGCGATTTCGCGAGCGAACTGCAGCAGGACGCCGCCGATCCACGCGATCGCAGCCAGGAGCGCGCAGAGCCCGATCGCGACTCCGCTCCCGAGACTGAGGACGTCGATGCCGTTCTCGATCGGCTCGTCCCAGTACACGGGGTCGCAGGTGCGGCACTGCTGCCGCATGAACACGGACAGCATGAACGCAGTGAGCGCCACGACGGTCGCCGCCAGGAGGACCATGGCGATGCGGCTGAGGATGCGGGCACCCGGCGTGACGAGCCACGTCGGCACGACCCTCTCGGGCGCGGCGTCGCGTCGCTGCGCCTCCGCCGACGTCGCGCGCAGCACCAGCGATGCCCAGCGGCGCCTCAGCTCGACGAGCTCCCCGGTCTCTCGTTCGACTCGTGCAGCACCCGCGCGACGGAGCAGCTCAGCGCCGATGGCGAGCACCGCCATGCCGGCGAGGACGATCCAGCTGATCGGGTCCTCACGCAGATCGTCGGTGAAGAGGACGCCGAGCGCGAAGATGCCGCCGAGGCCGGCGACGCACCAGAACACGATGAGGCCGGTGAGGCGCAGATAGGAGGATGGAGCCGCCGACAGCTCCTCTCTGAGCACGCGCTGTGGGACGGCATCCGGTTCCGCGGTCATCGCGGACCGCACCGCATGGAGAGCGGCGGTCCGCTCGGCCACCATCACGAGTGGCACCACGAGAGCGAGGATCGCCCCGACCATCAGGATCACGCCCATGCTCGCGCGGAAGAGCGGGTCGAGGTCGATCCGCCCGTAGAGCGATGCGAGCGCCTCCTCTCCCACGATGCCGATCACGAGGATGGCGAGGAACGCGTAGAGCGTTCCGACGACCAGGCCGACGCAGGTGTCGAGCGCTGCACGCCAGAACGCCCAGGCCGGCGACAGCACCTCGCGGAAAGACGCGGTCATGCGTCGGTGCCCTCCCTGCGCGCCCTCGTCTGCTCGGCGCGGGCGGAGAGCAGCTCGTCTGCCGGGTATCCGACCTCGGTCAGCGTCAGGCCCCGCGCCGCCAGAACCTTGAACTCGCTGGTCCGCACGAGCGCATCGCGCAGCACCGCGAGATCCTCGACGTCGAGCCGGCCCTCGCCGACCGCCGCGCAGGCGCCGACGAGCGCTCGCACCATGCTGTGGCAGAACGCGTCGGCCTTGACCTCGGCGACGAGCACGCCGTCCGCATCGCGCGTCCACCCGTAGTCGAGCAGCGTGCGGATGGTCGTCGCCTCCTCGCGGGGCTTGCAGTAGGCCGCGAAATCGTGGAGGCCGATGAGGGTGCGTGCCGCGGCATCCATCGCCGTCACGTCGAGTTCGCCGCGATGCGTCGTCGTGTCGTGGCGGCGCATCGGGTCGTAGCCCGCGGAGGCGTCCGCCAGGCGATAGCGATACCGTCGCCACACCGCCGAGAACCGGGCATCGAAGCCGTCCGGCGCAAGCGAGGTGCGCGTGACGACCACGTCGGGGTAGGCGCCGAGAACGCCGCGCATACGCCGCGCAAGCGATCCCGCGGGGTCCTGAGCCGCGTGTCCGTGGCGCGTCTCGACGCGGGACCACTGCGCATCATCGAGGTCGACGTGAGCGACCTGACCGGCAGCGTGGACCCCGGCATCCGTCCGACCGGCGACGACCAGCTGGACGTCGGACCCGACGATGCGCGCGAGCGCCTCCTCGAGAGTCCCCTGGACGGTGCGCAGCGTCGGCTGCTTCGCCCAACCGCGGAAGTGGGTGCCGTCGTACGCGATGTCGAGCCGGATGCGCATGAGGGAAAGCCTAGGACCCTCTGGGTCGCTGAGCTCGTCGACGCACGCCACGCGACCCTTCGACAAGCTCAGGGACCCAGGGACAGGCTCAGGGACCCAGGGACAGGCTCAGGGACCCAGGGACAGGGCGGGCTCTCAGATGCCGCCGTCGATCGAGCGGATCAGATCGCCCGGCTCGTCCGGGACCATGACCTGCGTGTCGCGGTTCAGGCTCTCGCCACGGAAGAACCGCTTCGACCTCGGGAACAGGTACCAGACGAACATCAGCACGAGCCCGAAGGCCAGGGAGCCGATGCCGATCACGAAGGTGCCGCCGATGCCGAACAGGACCGTGTAGCCGTAGTCCACGTCCCACATGTCGATCGCGGACTGCACGAATGCCCCGGTGAGCATGAGTCCGCCGAGGAGCGGGAAAAGCCCCTTGAAGAAGAAGTCGCGAGCGGACGAGGTGAGGTCCTTGCGGAAGTACCAGACGCAGGCGAACCCCGTGATGGCGTAGTAGAAGGCGATCGCGAGACCCAGAGACAGGATCGAGTCCTGCAGGATGTTGTCGCTGATCAGGGTCATGCCGACGTAGTAGACGGAGGCGACGACGCCCATCACGATCGTCGAGAACGACGGCGTCTTGTACACGGGGTGCACGTCTTTGAACTTCGCGGGCAGCGCTCGATACACGCCCATCGCAAGGGTGCCGCGCGCGGTCGGGAGGATCGTGGTCTGCGTGGACGAGACCGCGGAGATGATCACGGAGACCACGAGCACCCAACCGAACGGGCCCAGCAGGCCGTCCTTGATCGCGAGGAAGAAGTCGTCGGCGTTCGCCTCGTTGCCGAGACCCGTGCCGTCCTCCCCGAGCCCCGCGTACATCATCGCGGCGATGGTCACGGCGACGTAGGTGAACAGCAGAATGACGGTCGTCAGCAGGGCGGCGCGACCGGGGATGCGCTTCGGATCCTTGGTCTCCTCGTTCAGGGCGAGGCACGTGTCCCAGCCCCAGTAGATGAAGAGCGCGAGCAGGATCGCCTCAGTGAATCCCGACCAGTCGGTGAACCCGAAGGGGTTCAGCCACTCCAGGTCGAACGGCGTCGGGTTCGGGGCGGTGCCGGAGAAGAACTGCCAGAGCGCGGCGACCACGAAGATCGCGAGGGCGAGGTACTGGATGCCGAGCAGGATGTTCTGGATGCGCTCGCCGATCTCGACACCGCGCCAGCTGACCCAGGTCATGGAGGCGATGAAGAGCACGGCGACGACGACGACGCGCCAGTCGTCGTTGGCGAGATCCTGACCGATGAGCGACCAGAAGTAGACCGAGGCGATCTGGGCGAGGTTCGCGAGCACGACCATCCCCGCGACCGCGACTCCCCAGCCGCCCATCCACCCCACCCATGGGCCGAACGCCTTGGTGCCCCACGTGAAGGTGGTGCCGCAGTCGGGCACGGCGTTGTTGAGCTCCCGGTAGGCGAAGGCGATCAAGAGCATGGGGACGAACGCGATGATGAACGCGATCGGGGCCTGCGCTCCGACCGCGAGCACGACGAAACCGAGCGTCGCGACGAGCGAGTAGACGGGCGCTGTCGACGCGAGCCCGATGACGGTGGATCCCCAGAGCCCCAACGAGCCGGCCGCGAGTCCTTTGCCGTCGGGCCGTTCGAGGTGGATGGGAGTCGTTGCTGCCATGCTCAGAACATACGACCCTGCGGTAATCGCGTCAATCATTTGTCGCGCCGATGGAATCCGTCATCCAGAGGCCCGCAGACGGGTGGAATCCGCAGGACTACGTGCGATCGAGCATCCCGTCTGAATGGTCGGCCACCCATTCGACGAGCGGCAGCATGCGCTCCATCAGGTCGCGCCCGAGCGGCGTGAGGCTGTACTCGACGTGCGGCGGCACCGCAGGGAAGGATTCCCGGTGTACGAGGCCATCGTCCGCGAGCGTGCGCAGGGTCGACGCGAGCATCTTCTCGCTGATCCCGCCGACCTCTCGACGCAGCTCGCCCCACCGTCGCGTCCCGTCCGAGAGGCACGACAGCACCAGCACACCCCACTTGCTCATCACGTGATCGAGAATGACCCGCGTGCTGCATCCGGGCTCGAAGACCTGCGGCGTCGACTGCCGTATCTGCGCAAAACTCACCGTCATGTGGGTACCTTACTTCAAAGTGGGTACCCGCCGGGAGGAATGCACGCGGTCCCCTGGACGGTTGTGCGAGATGTCACCTACGAAAGGACCCCTCATGACCATCCTCGTCACCGGTGCGACCGGGAACCTCGGCCGCCTCGTCATCGCCAGCCTCCTCGAGCGCGGCGCCGACCCGCAGTCGATCGTGGCCGGTGCGCGCGATGTCACGAAGGCCGCCGACCTCGGTGTGCGGACAGCGCGCCTCGACTACACCGATCCCGCATCGATCGCGTCGGCCCTCGAGGGCGTCGACAGCGTGCTGCTGATCTCGGGGTCCGAGGTGGGCCAGCGCGCAGCTCAGCACGCGGCCGTCATCGACGCGGCGAAGGCCGCAGGCGTCACGAAGCTCGTCTACACGAGCGCGCCGAAGGCGACCACCACCGATCTCGTGCTCGCGCCCGAGCACAAGGCAACCGAGGAGCACATCGCGGCATCCGGAGTGCCCTCGGTCATCCTCCGCAACAACTGGTACACCGAGAACTACGCCGCCGACCTCGCTCAGGGCGCCGAGACCGGCGTGATCGCGGCAGGGGCGGGCGACGGGCGCGTGGCGTCCGCCAGCCGCAAGGACTTCGCAGAGGCGGCCGCCGTGGTCCTGCTCGAGGACGGCCATATCGGCCAGGTCTACGAACTGGGCGGAGACGTCGCCTGGACCTACGACGACCTCGCCGCAGCCATCGCCGAAGTGTCGGGTCGCGAGGTCACCTACCAGCCCCTCACCTCCGACGAGCAGCTTGCCGCGCTCCAGGCCGCAGGACTCGACGAGGGCACCGCGGGGTTCGTCGTCGCCCTGGACTCCGGCATCCGCGGAGGTGCGCTCGGCGACACCGACGGCACTCTGGCGCGGCTGATCGGCCGTCCGACCACGCCTCTCGTCGAGGGGCTGCGCGCGATCGCCTGACTCATGCCCCTGCGACGGCGGCCGTTCCTCGGATGAGGAGCGGCCGCCGTCGTCACGACGTCTCGCGGGGATGCACGTAGGCGACCGTGAGCGCGATCGAGCCGACCTCGACATCGGCGACGAGCGCTGCCGCCTCGATCGCTGCACGCACGGCCCGCAGCACCTCGCGCGCCGGCACGGAGTAGTCGATGCCGATGGACGCGTCGAGGTCCACCCCGCTCTCCCCCGCGCGGACGGCGACGACGGGGCGATCGGCGGCACGGAGCCCGATCGCCGTCGCACCTGCGTCCGCGAGGTTCGAGATCATCGACCCCGAACGGTAGATCGTGCGCACGCCCGGGGTCGCGAGTATCGCGGCCTGGATTCGCGCAGCGAGCTCCTCGTGATTCTCGGCGTTCATCGGTCGCCCTCCGTCCAGTGCCCGATCCTCTGGATGTCCCGAACCGTGACGTCCACCGCCACGACGTCGATGTCGGTGTGCCGCTCGACGCGTTCCGTGATCTCGGAACGCAGCTCTTCGACCGCCGCGCGAATCGACGTCCCGTAGATCGCGCTCACGTCGACCGCGATCCGGACCGGCGCCCCGGGCACCGTGACGTCGCCGTCGAGTTCGGCGTGCCCGACGAGGATCCCCGCCACAGCGTTCTCGGCGGAGCGGATGAGACCGCGTACCGCGCCCTCCGTGATCCCGTCGTCGACCGCCGGGTCGGGGTCGGCGAACGGGATGCGCCGCCCAGCACGCGCATCCATCGCGATGCCGCTGAGGATCCGGTCGACCCAGCTCTCGTCGACATCCGCCATCTCCGCGGCATCCGCGTCGATCAGCTGCCCGCCGAGATCGCGCAGGCGACCGAGCGCATCGAGAGCGAGCTGGCAGCCCGCCGATCCCTCGATCGACGGATCCCTCGGCTGCCTGCCCGATTCCAGGTAGTCGGTCAGCTCTTCGATCGTGTGTCCGTCGAGGTCGCTCGGCTCGAGGCCGAGGCTCCGGACCTCCTCCGGGATTCCCGTGTCGTCGGTCATCGCCACGCCTCCATCCGCACGATCATGAACTTTCTCGCGCGTGCGAGGAGTCCCCGGGCGGTCGAGACCGAGATGTCGAGCTCCTGCGCGATCTCATCGTAGGAGTACCCGCCCATCTCCCGCAGCACCCAGCACTCGCGCTGCGCGGCCGGCAGCTCCTGCAGGGCCGCGCCGAGCGCGGCGATCCCGGCCCGCGCCTCGACGATCCGCGCCGGCGCGGTGTGGGATGGCGCCTCCTGCTCGATGTCATCGACGTCGAGCACCGGCCGCAGAGCGCGGATCCGGTCGACCGCCTTCCGACTCAGGATCCGCATCAGCCAGCTCTTCACCTTGGCTGGATCCTCGAGCTCGGAGAACCGCTGCCACGCCGTCACGAACGTCTCCTGCACGATGTCGTCGACGTCGGCGGAGGCGTTCAGCATTCGATGCGTGTAGGCGCGCATCATGGGCGTGTACCGCCGAACCAGCACGGCGAACGCGGCGACGTCGCCGTCCATCGCGCGTCCGGCGACGATCCGATCGTCAGCCTGTTCGAGAGCGCCGTGAACGCGTTCTCCACCCATCCGATGACTCCCTCGATCATTGGTTCCCCTTCTGATTCGGATCCGACGCCGTAACGGATCGGATCACGCACCCGCGCCGTGAGATCAGGCGTCATCCTCCTCGGTCGGGACGTGCACGTCGTCGATCGTCACATTGATCTCGGCGACCTCGAGTCCGACGTACTCGACCATCGCCCGGTGCACGGCTGCGCGGACCTCGTCCGCCACGAGCTGCAGCGACACGGGGTACTCCGCCACGATCGTGACGTCGACGGCGACCTGGGTCTCGCCGACCTCGACACGCACGCCCTGCGAGAGATCGGTCGTGTTCAGCGCATCCCGGATCGCTCCCACCATGCGGGCGGCGCCGCCGCCCAGTGCGTGGACGCCGTTCACCTCGCGCGCCGCGATGCCCGCGATCTTGGCGACGACGGCATCCTCGATCGTCGTCGTGCCGATCCGGACGACGTCCGGCTCCGTCGAGGGGACGACCGGGCTCGTGGTCTTCGCGTCTGCGTTCGTCATCATGGACTCCTTCTCGATCCGTCCGGCCCCTGCCCGGGGCGCGGTCGCTTTCGTCAACGACACCACTAAGACGGATGCCGAGGAGCAGATGTCACAAATCCGTTCGGAAGATTTCTCACAGTGCACTCTTAGGTTCAGAGTGCAATATTGCACTCTATGGATGAGAGTGCAGATTCATTGCGTGAGCAGCGCAAGCGGGAAACCTCGCGCGCGCTGACCGACGCGGCACGGCGACTGACGGCGGACCGCGGCTTCGCCGGGTTCACGGTGGAGGAGCTGTGCACGGAGGTGGGCGTCTCCCGCCGGACGTTCTTCAACTACTTCGAGAGCAAGGAGAACGCCGTCTTCGGGTTCGCGGTCGTCGACTCGCGCCAGGAGGCGCTGGAAGAGGCCTTCGTCGCGGGAGACGGAGATCTCGTGGACGACTTCATCCGCCTGACGGTCGATCGCTTCGCGCTCTTCAACCCTCTCGACGACGCGCCCGCCCTGTTCGCGGTCATCGAGCAGGAGCCCCGCCTGCTCAAGGCCGCGTTCGAGCAGATCTCCCGCAATGAGCGGCGGGACATGGACCTGATCGTGCGCCGGTCGGACGACGGCCCGGATGCCGAGCTCCGCGCCGAGGTCACGGTGCACACGATCGGCGCCCTGATGCGCCTCTGCATGGACCAGCTGCTCCACCACCACTCCACCGAACCCTTCGGTGATCTCCTCGCCCGTCGGCTCGAGATCGCCCGCACCGTCTTCACCCCCGCACAGAAAGCCGACTGAATGTCCGCCACCGCCACGAAGGATGCGCCCTTCCTGCTCACGAAGCGCCGCATCTGGATCATCTTCAGCGCCCTCATCGCCGGGATGCTGCTCTCCAGCCTCGACCAGACGATCGTGTCGACCGCCATGCCGACGATCGTCGGCCAGCTCGGCGGCGTCGACCACCAGGTGTGGATCACGACCGCCTACCTGCTCGCCACCACGATCGTCATGCCGATCTACGGCAAGTTCGGCGACGTGCTCGGTCGCCGTAACCTCTTCCTCGTCGCGATCGCGCTGTTCACGCTCGCGTCCGTCGGCTGCGCCTTCGCGACGGACTTCTGGATGTTCGTGATCTTCCGCGCGCTCCAGGGCCTGGGCGGCGGCGGTCTGATGATCCTGTCGCAGGCGATCATCGCGGACATCGTGCCCGCGAACGAGCGCGGCAAGTACATGGGTCCGCTCGGCGCCGTGTTCGGCCTCTCCGCCGTCGCCGGCCCGCTCCTCGGCGGCTTCTTCGTCGACCACCTCACGTGGCAGTGGGCGTTCTACATCAACATCCCGGTCGGCATCGCGGCCTTCATCATCGCCCTCGTCGCGCTCAAGCTCCCGAGCAAGAAGGCGGAGAAGCCCATCGACATCCTGGGCGTCGTGTTCCTGTCGATCGCGACCACGTGCCTCATCTTCTTCACCGACTTCGGCGGCGACAAGGAGTTCGGTTGGGACTCGCTGGCCACCTGGGCCTGGGGCGCCGGTCTGATCGTGGCCGCGACGGCGTTCGTCATCACGGAGGCGAAGGTCCAGGACCCGATCATCCCGCTGAGCCTGTTCCGCAACCCGATCTTCATCAACGCCACGGCGATCGGGCTCGTGCTGGGCATCGGCATGTTCGCGGCGATCGGCTTCGTGCCGACGTTCCTCCAGATGTCGTCCGGGACGTCCGCCGCGGCCTCCGGGCTGCTGATGATCCCGATGATGGTCGGCCTCATGGGCACCTCGATCTTCTCGGGCATCGCGATCTCGAAGACCGGGAAGTACAAGGTCTACCCGATCCTCGGAACGATCGTCACGGGGCTGGCGATGGTGGCCTTCACGTCACTGTCCGCCAGCACGCCGATCTGGCTGATCTGCGTCTTCCTGTTCTTCTTCGGCGCAGGCCTCGGCCTCATCATGCAGGTCGTCGTCCTCGTCGTGCAGAACGCCGTGCCCGCGAACGAGATCGGCACCGCGACCAGCACGAACAACTACTTCCGCGAGGTCGGCGCCTCGCTCGGAACCGCGGTCTTCGGGACGATCTTCACGACTCGTCTCACCGAGAACCTCCTCGGGGTGTTCGCGGACGCGGGAGCATCGCCGGATGCCGCATCGCAGGCCGCATCCACCATTGATCCCGCGACCCTCAGCACGCTGCCGGACGAGGTGCGGGACGGGATCGTCACGGCGTACGCGGATGCGCTCGCACCGGTGTTCTGGTTCCTGGTGCCGTTCATCGCGATCGCCCTCGTGCTGTCGCTGTTCCTCAAGCAGATCCCGCTCTCCGATCAGGCGGGCCTGGTCGCCCGCGGCGAGGCCATCAGCGGCGAAGAGGCGGAGCGGCTCGAGGCGGAGCAGCGAGGCCTGTCAGCATCGGATGCTCTCGACGACCCACTGCGCGAGCCCAGCGCCCGCTGAGCACAGCGAAGGGCCCGCGTCTCATCCGAGGCGCGGGCCCTTCTGCTTCTCCGGTCTTCAGGGCAGATCTGCCACATCCACCTCGTCATCGCCGTCGGACGACTCTGCGGTCTGCCCCTCCCCCGGGGTCGCATCGTCGGGCTCGGGGTCGCGGTCGCTGGTCACGAAATCTGCGTCGACGCCGGTGGCATCGATCTCGGATTCGTCGCTGGGCGGCATCTGAGGGTCTGACATGTTCGCTCCGATCGTCGTCTGCGGGCTGGATACCGACACTCGCGCATCGTCGATCGTCTGGACAGACCCTTGACACGGGGTCGCGTAGGCACAGGTCACTCGTGCTCGGGCAGCACGGGCGTCGACCAGCCGGGGTCGCGCCCGACCTGCGTTCCCCGCGAGACGGATGCCGAGCCGAAGCGGTCGCGCACGGCGTCCAGCACCGAGTCGAGCCGGGGCCCCTCCTCCCAGTCCAGAGGCAGCTCGGGCGGAGCGCTGTCGGCGCCATCGAGCTGCGACAGCGAGATGCCGATCAGCGTGATCCCTCGCTCGGCGATCTCGGCATGGGCGGCGACGAGGAGTCCTCGCGCGACGGCGAGCAGCACCGAGGTGCGACGCGTCGCGGTGCGGAGGGTCCGCGAACGCGTCGCCTTCGCGAAGTCGCCGAATCGCAGGCGCAGCACCACGGTGCGGCAGACCCGGTCGCGGTCGCGCAGCCGTCTGGCCAGTCCGTCGACGATCTGCGTGAGGATGATGTCGAGCTCGTCCGTCGATC
>JAZBLS010000099.1:0-12434 GCA_037033365.1 Actinomycetota bacterium
TTCTCTGTATCAGGACCGAGGAGAAGGAGGGTCGTGCGTCAGCTGCTTCCCGCTCCGCGGCGCCTCACGCGCGGGATCGCCGCGGCCCTCGGCATCCCGTTCCTCGCAGGCCTCGCCCTGCTCACGCTCACGCCGTCGCGTGTCGAGGATTCGATGCCGAACCTTCTCGATCTCGTCCTGTCGGCCGCGCACCGGATCGGCTGGGAGTCTCTCGACTTCACGCGCCTCGAGATCCTGGCGAACGTTCTCGTCTTCGTTCCCGTCGGCGTCCTCGCGTTCCTGCTCGTCCCCCGCCGCCTCTGGCCTCTGGCCATCCTGCTGGGGCCGGCGCTGTCGCTCTCGATCGAGATCACCCAGCGCGTGGCGCTCCCCCATCGCGCGCCGACCGTCACCGACGTCATCGCGAACTCCGGGGGCGCGCTGATCGGCGTCTTCGTCGCGATCGCCTGCACACTCCTGTTCGCGCCGCGAACCTCTCAGCGTCGGCCCTCTACTCTGGAAGCATCATGACCTCGCCTGCCCTCGTCGCCTTCGACCTCGATGACACGCTCGCCCCCTCCAAGGGCGCCATCAGCGAGCGCATCGCCGCGCAGCTGCTCGCCCTCCTCGAGAAGGTCGACGTCGCGATCATCTCCGGAGGCAACGAGCAGCAGTTCCGCTCGCAGGTCATCGCGCGGCTCGGCGCAGCGGATGCCGAGGCCGTCGCGCGTCTCCACCTCCTCCCCACCTGCGGGACCCGGTATCTGCGACACGACGGCAGCGACTTCGCCCCGCTGTACGCCCACGACCTCAGCGAGGACGAGAAGTCCGGCGCGCTGACCGCGCTCCGCGAGGAGGCCGAGCGCCTGGGCCTCTGGGAACCCGAGCCCTGGGGCGAGATCCTCGAGGACCGCGGCTCGCAGATCACGTTCTCCGCCCTCGGCCAGAAGGCCCCGCGCGATGCCAAGCACGACTGGGATCCGACGGGCGCGAAGCGCGAGGCGCTGCGGGATGCCGTGGCCGCCCGTCTTCCCGGACTCGAGGTGCGCTCCGGCGGCTCGACCTCGATCGACATCACCCGTGCAGGCATCGACAAGGCCTACGGCATGCAGCAGCTCGCGGCGCACACCAGCATCCCGCTGACGTCCATGCTGTTCTACGGCGACCGCCTCGACGAGGGCGGCAATGACTACCCTGTGCTCGCGCTCGGCGTGCCCTCCGTGGCCGTCGACGGCTGGGAGGACACGGCCGAGAAGCTCGACGAGCTGCTGAAGGCCCTCTGACCGCGGTCGGAGGGCCTTCAGACGGGCTTTCGGGGAGCGCGACGGGTCAGCGGACCACCGACGCGTCCGCAGCGGCGCGTGCGACCGGCACGAGCCGGGTCAGCTGCGTCACGTGCGACGGCTCGAGCTCGGCGAGCGAGGCCACCCCCAGCAGTCGCATGGTCCGCTCGATCTCGGTGCGGAGGATCGTGATGGTGCGGTCGACACCCGCGCGACCGCCGGCCATCAGTCCGTACAGGTAGGCCCGCCCGATGAGCGTGAAGTCGGCACCCAGTGCGACCGCCGCCACGATGTCGGCGCCGTTCATGATGCCGGTGTCGATCATGACCGTGAAGTCGTCTCCGACGGCCTTGCGCACCTCGGGCAGCAGGTGGAACGGGATCGGCGCGCGGTCGAGCTGGCGCCCACCGTGGTTGGAGAGCACGATGCCGTCGACGCCCGCGTCGCGCAGGCGCACCGAGTCCTCGACGTTCTGCACGCCCTTGATCACGATCTTGCCGGGCCAGATGTCGCGGATCACGGCGAGGTCGTCGTAGCTGATCGTCGGGTCCATGGCCGCGTCGAGCAGCTCGCCCACGGTGCCGCCGGTCGTGCTGAGCGACGCGAACTCGAGCTTCGGCGTCGTGAGGAAGTCGAACCACCACCACGGCCGCGGGATCGCATTGATGATCGTGCCGAGCGTGAGCTGCGGCGGGATGCTGAAGCCGTTGCGCTTGTCGCGCAGGCGGGCACCCGCGACCGGAGTGTCGACCGTGAACTGCAGGGTGTCGAATCCGGATGCCGCGGCGCGACGCGTCAGCTCGTAGGAGATCTCGCGGTCGCGCATGACGTAGAGCTGGAACCAGTTCCTCCCGGGCACCGGACCCTGAGGCTCTCGAAGGGTGGCGGCCTTCACGCCCTCGATCGAGGTCGTGCCGAGCGTCGACAGCGTGAAGGGGATGCCCGCCGCGGCTGCGGCGCCCGCGCCGGCGACCTCACCCTCGGTCTGCATCAGTCGCGTGAAGCCGGTCGGGGCGATGCCGAACGGCAGCGCGGAGGGGCCGCCCAGGATGTCGACCGACGTGTCGACGTCGGGTGCAGGGCGGAGGATGCCGGGGTGGAACTCGACGTCCTGGAACGCCTGGCGCGCGCGGGTCAGGGACAGCTCACCCTCAGCTGCGCCGTCGGTGTAGTCGAACGCGGCCTTGGGCGTGCGGCGCTTCGCGATGACGCGGAGGTCGTCGATCGTGAGCGCGCCCTCCAGGCGGCGCTTGCGGCCGTCGAGCTCGGGCTTCTTGAACTTCATGAGTTCGAGCAGCTCGGCGGGGTTGGGAACCTGGCGCTGGACCATGTCGTGTCTCCTCGGTGAGTGGGTCGTCGGGTTGGTGCGTGTCAGTGGGTGTGGCGCACCTCGCGGGTCAGCCCCGCGGCGGTGTAGTAGTCGGTGATGTGCGCGCGGACGAGTGCGCGTGCGGCATCCGGATCCCCCGCATCGATCGCCGCGACGATCGCCCGATGCTCGCTGCGGAGGACGTCGGCCATGGCATCCCAATTCGCGATCGAGGCCGCACCCTCCTGCACGTAGGACTCGATCGCGGTGCGGAGGCCCGCCATCATGGCCGCGACCACGGTGTTGCCGCTGGATTCGGCGAGAGCGAGGTGGAGCTGGGCGTCGAGCGCCAGGAACTCCGCCGAGGTCAGGCCCCCGGCATCCATGGCGTCGAGGACCGGCAGCGCCGCGGAGAGATCGCGGTCCTCGCGCGTCGCGAGGGCGGCCACGACGGCATCCTCGAGCAGGAGTCGAGTCTGGACCACGTCGTCGAGCGCGAAACCCTGGGCGGCGACCTGCAGGCGCAGGAGCGTCGACATCCCTCCGTTCGGCGTCGCGATCACGATCGCGCCGGACTGCGGTCCGGAGCCCGTGGCCGTGCGGATGAGCCCCATGACTTCGAGGACCCGGAGCGCCTCGCGCACGCTGGAGCGGCCGACTCCGAGGTCGGCGGCCAGCTCGCGCTCCGAGGCGAGCCGGTCCCCCGGACCGATCCGCCCGTCGAGGAGGTCGCGCTCGACGTGCTCGAGCACGAGGCGCCATGCGCGCGCCGGCTGTTCGGCCATCCGTTCACTCCGTCGTCGGGGATCGATCCTGTGGTCTGACCACAGTAGCGTGTGTGGTCAGACCACGCAAACGGGGTTCCCGGGCACGCCGGTGAGCCCGCTTGTCAGGGCGGGTGGAGACACGGCGGGGCTCAGCCCAGTCGTCCGCCGGATTCCTCGAGGTAGCACGAGCCGCACAGCGACTCGTAGGTCGTGAGCTCCGGAGCCGCCGAACCGTCGGCACCCTCGTCGATCGCGACCTGGTCACCGTCGAACACGAAGCGACCGCCGACGACCCGACCGTTGAAGACGGCCTTCCGGCCGCAGCGGCAGATGGTCTTCAGCTCCTCCAGCGAGTGGGCGATCGCCAGCAGGCGGGCGGAGCCGGGGAAGGCGTGCGTGAGGAAGTCATTGCGGATGCCGTAGGCGAGGACCGGGATGCCGTCCTCGACCGCGATGCGGAACAGATCGTCGACCTGCTCTGCTGTCAGGAACTGCGCCTCGTCGATGAGGAGACACGCGATGTCGCGCCCGCGGTTGTGCTCGTCGAACAGCGCTCGCGCATCATCCTCCGCACCGATGAGGAAGTCGACCTCGCGGGTCATGCCGAGGCGGCTGTCGATCTGGGACGCGCCCTTGGTGTCGATCGCGGGCTTCGCGAGCAGGACGTGCTGCCCACGCTCCTCGTAGTTGTAGGCGGCCTGCAGGAGCGAGGTCGATTTGCCGGAGTTCATCGCTCCGTAGCGGAAGTAGAGCTTCGCCACCGGCCCGCTACTCGTTGATGCCGAGCACGGCGGCCGTGGCGCCCGTGGACTTCTCGGCGAGAGCGGCGTCCTTGTTCAGCTGCTGTCCGAACGTCGGGATGAGGTCGCGCAGCTCGGACTCCCACGCGGGGTACTCCGCGGGGAAGCACTTCTTGAGCAGGTCGAGCATGATCGGCACGGCGGTGGATGCTCCGGGCGATGCACCGAGAAGACCGGCGATCGATCCGTCGGCCGCCGAGACGACCTCGGTGCCGAACTGCAGCACGCCGCCCTTCTTGGCATCCTTCTTCATCACCTGCGCGCGCTGACCGGCGTCGATGAGGCTCCAGTCCTCGTCCTTGGCGGTCGGCATGAACGTGCGGAGGCTGTCGACCTTCTTGCCGTGGTTCTTCAGCAGCTCGCCGATCAGGTACGTGATCAGGTCGGGGTTCGCGAAGGCGACCCGCAGCATGGGCCAGAGGTTGTGCGGGCGGACCTGCGACACGATGTCGAACATCGATCCGTTCTTGAGGAACTTGGGGCTGAACGTGGCGAACGGCCCGAACATCAGCGACGCCTCGCCGTCCACGACACGGGTGTCGAGGTGGGGAACCGACATGGGCGGTGCGCCGACCGACGCCTGCGAGTACACCTTCGCCTTGTGCTGCGCCACGATCTTCGGGTTGCTCGTCTTGAGGAACTGCCCGCCGATCGGGAAGACTCCGTAGCCCTTGATCTCGGGGATGCCGGAACGCTGGAGCAGCTTGAGCGCCCAGCCGCCGGCACCGACGAACACGAAACGTGCCTTGATCTCGTTCGGCGTGCGACCGACCGTGGTGCGGTACTTGACCAGCCAGCCGCCGTCCTTCTGCTTCTTCAGGGAGCGCACCTCGTGGTTGGTGCGCACCGCGACGCCGGACGCGGCGAGGTGGTCGAACAGCTGGTGGGTGAGGGCTCCGAAGTCCACGTCGGTACCCGCCGGCACGCGGGTCGCAGCGAAGGGCTCGCCCTTGCGGCGCTTCTGCATGAGCAGCGGCGCCCACGCGTTGATGACGCGGGAGTCCTCGCTGTACTCGATGCCCTCGAACAGCGGCTGCTTCTTGAGGACCTCGTAGCGGTCCCTGAGGTAGGCGACGTCCTTCTCGCCGCGCACGAAGGTCATGTGCGGGGTGGCGTTGATGAACGTCGACGGCGCGTCCAGCACGCCCTTCTCGACGAGCGACGACCAGAACTGGCGGCTCTGCTGGAACTGCTCGTTGATCGAGATCGCCTTGGCGGGGTCGAGCGGCGCGCCGCCCTGCTGAGGCATGTAGTTCAGCTCGCAGAGGGCAGCATGGCCCGTGCCCGCGTTGTTCCAGGGGTTGGACGATTCCTGGGCCACATCGGAGAGTCGCTCGAAGGCGACGATCTTCCAGTCCGGCTGCAGCTGGTGCAGCAGGGTACCCAGGGTGGCGCTCATGATGCCACCACCGATCAGGACGACATCGACGTTTTCGGTCACCAGAACAGTCTAGTTCGCGGGCACGACGAGGCAGACCACGCGGGGCGCCTCGGCCAGACGGGTTCCGCATCGCGGGGATGCGGTCAGGCTATGGCGAGAGGCGCTGGAGAGCGGGCGGGTCAGGCAGTGACGACCAGACGCTCGGCGAGGATCTCGGCGATCTGCACGGCGTTGAGGGCCGCACCCTTGCGCAGGTTGTCGTTGCTGATGAAGAGCACGAGGCCCTTGCCCTCGGGGGCCGACTGGTCGGCGCGGATGCGCCCGACGAAGCTCGGGTCCTTGCCCGCGGCCTGCAGCGGGGTCGGCACCTCGTCGAGGACGACACCGGGTGCGGCGCTCAGCACCTCGGCGGCGCGCCGCGGCGTGATGTCGCGGGCGAACTCGACGTTGATGGAGAGCGAGTGGCCCGTGAAGACCGGGACGCGCACGCAGGTGCCCGCCACGCGGAGGTCGGGCAGCTCGAGGATCTTGCGGCTCTCGTTACGGAGCTTCTTCTCCTCGTCGGTCTCGTTCTGTCCGTCGTCGACGAGGTTGCCCGCGAACGGGATCACGTCGAACGCGATCGGGGCGACGTACTTCTCGGGCTCCGGGAAGTCGATCGACGAGCCGTCGTGCACGAGTCGCAGCGTGTCGCCCTGGGAGAGGACGCCCTCGACCTGACCGAGGAGCTCCTGCGCGCCGGCGAGACCGGAGCCGGAGACGGCCTGGTAGGTGGAGACGATCAGTCGCTCGAGGCCGGCCTCGGCATCCAGGGCCTTGAGCACGGGCATGGCCGCCATCGTGGTGCAGTTCGGGTTCGCGATGATGCCGCGCGGGCGGTCATCGATCGCGTGCGGGTTGACCTCGCTCACGACGAGCGGGACCTCGGGGTCGTTGCGCCAGGCGCTGGAGTTGTCGACGACGACGGCTCCGGCCTCGGCGAAGCGCGGTGCATAGGCGCGGCTCGCGGTCGCGCCGGCGGAGAAGAGGGCGATGTCGATGCCCGCGGCATCCGCCGTCTCGACGTCCTCGACGATCACGGTCGCGCCGCCGAACTCGATCGCGGTGCCCGCGGAGCGCGACGACGAGAAGAGGCGCAGCTCTCGGATCGGGAAGGCCCGCTCGGCGAGAATCTCACGCATCACGGTGCCCACCTGGCCGGTGGCGCCCACGATGGCGACGGAGAGTCCTGAGTCGGAGATGCGGGTCATGATGTTCCTTGGCGTCGAGCAGTACTGCAAGAGAGGCGTCGGGCGTGGCATCGGGATGCGGATGCCGCGCCTGTCGCCGATGTCAGGGTTTCGGTGAGTCTACCGTGCCCGCGGCAGGGGTCAGGCCGGTCCTGCTGCCGGTGCGGGCGTAGGCGACGACGCGGGCGTAGGACGATTCTGGCGGAATCGGCCTACCTCCGGCGCATCGCCTACCTCCGCGGCGGGTGAGCCTGAGTCAGCGACCGGTGCCGGCGTGGACGGTGGCCTCGGCCTCGCCGTCGAGCCCGTAGGCGGTGTGCACCGTGCGGGCGGCCTCGGCGAGGTCGGCGTCGCGGAGCACGACCGAGATGCGGATCTCGGAGGTCGAGATCATCTCGATGTTGATGCCACCGGCGGACAGAGCCTCGAACAGCGTGGCCGAGACGCCCGAGTGGGTGCGCATGCCGGCGCCGACGACCGAGAGCTTGCCGATCTGGTCGTCGTGCACGAGGTTCTGGAAGCCCACCTCGGCCTGCTCGGCGGCGAGCGCCTTGAGGGCCGCCGCGGCATCCGCCTTGGGAACCGTGAACGAGATGTCGGTGCGTCCGGTCGCCGACACGTTCTGCACGATCATGTCGACGTTCGCGCCGGACTTGGCGACGATCTTGAAGATCTCGGCGGCCTTGCCCGGCACGTCGGGCACGCCCGAGACGGTGATCTTGGCCTGGCCGAAGTCGGTGGCGACACCGGCGACGATCGGTTCTTCCATGACTGCTCCCTCTGCTTCGCGGGGGTTCTTCATGCCCTCGCCCAGAACGTAGGTGCCCTCGGACGACGAGAAGGTCGATCGGGCGTGGATCAGGACGCCGTGACGGCGTGCGTACTCGACGGCGCGGATGTAGAGCACCTTCGCGCCGTTGGCGGCGAGCTCGAGCATCTCCTCGCTCGAGACGTGGTCGAGCTTCTGCGCCTTCGGGATCACTCGCGGATCGGCGGTGAAGATGCCGTCGACGTCGCTGTAGATCTCACAGACGTCGGCGCCGAGCGCTGCGGCGAGGGCGACGGCGGTGGTGTCGGAGCCGCCACGGCCGAGCGTGGTGATGTCGCGGGTGTCGCGGTTGAACCCCTGGAATCCTGCGACGATGACGATCGCGCCCTCGTCGAGAGCCTCGCGGAGGCGCACCGGGGTCACGTCGACGATGCGCGCGGCACCGTGCTGGGAGTCGGTGATCATGCCGGCCTGGCTGCCCGTGAACGAGCGCGCCTCGAAGCCCATCGAGTGGATCGCCATCGCGAGCAGCGCCATCGAGATCCGCTCACCGCTCGACAGGAGCATGTCCAGCTCGCGCGGCGCGGGGATCGGAGCGACCTCGTTCGCGAGATCGAGCAGCTCGTCGGTGGTGTCGCCCATCGCGCTCACGGCGACGACGACGTCATGTCCTGCGCGGCGCGTGTCGACGATGCGCTTGGCGACGCGCTTGATGCTGTCTGCGTCGGCGACAGAGGAGCCGCCGTACTTCTGCACGATGAGGGCCACGTTCACTCCCTGGGATGTCGGGCGGATCCGCCCACGCCCATTCTACGATCGGCGCATATGCCGCGTTACGCATGTGACGGGTGGCTCTCCTCTGAGCACGACTTCGGATCTCGAGGGCGACACCCCGGGCACGACCCGAGAACCGCGGCGTGTCGAGGGCCGGATCCGAAGTCGTGCGCGGGAGAAAGGGAAGAGCGGATGCCGGACGGTGGATTGCCGCCGAACGAAATCGCGTCAGGGCGCGGGCGGCAGCGGCGCGGGGACGAGATCGGGAGACGCGGATGCCGGTGGGCGCAGTCGCCCGCCGGTGGCGGCGAACCAGCATCCGACGATGATCAGCGGGAACCCGAGGAGGAGCCCGGGGGTCAGCGGCTCCGCGAGGACGATCGCACCGAGGATGATCGCGACGACCGGGTTCACGTAGGTGAAGAGCGGAGCACGCACCGGCCCGACCTCGCGGATCAGGGCGAAGAACGCGAGGAACGCGATCGCGGTGCAGATGACCGCGAGGGCGAGGAGCGCTCCGATCGACGGCAGGGTCGGCACCTGATGCTGCGTGAGGATTCCGATGGGCAGATAGATCACGCCGATCATCAGCAGGGAGAGCGTGATGGTGCCGAGCGAGGGCACGTCAGTGAGCTTGCGGGCCACGATGAAGGGGGCGATCGCATACAGCACAGCGACCAGCAGCACCTCGCCGGCGGCGAGCAGGCTGACCTCTCCCCCGAACAGTCCGGGACCGGCGACGACGATCGCCACCCCGATGAAGCCGACCACGAGCCCGATGGCACGGGCGGGCCGCAGCACGCCGCGGTCGCCTCCGCCCAGAGCGATGAGCGCGGCGAACAGCGGCACCGTCGCGACCAGGAGCCCCGTCATGCCCGACGGCAGGGTCATCTCGGCGTGACCGAGCAGCACGAAGGGCCCTGCCATCTCGATCAGGCCGAACGCGAGCACCCACGGCCAGTGCTTCAGGGCGGCCCGGAGCGCTCCACCGCGCAGCGCGAACGGCAGCAGCAGGAGCGCCGCGATGAGGGTGCGACCCGCGACGATCGCCGGTGGGGAGAACGACTCCACCGCGATGCTGATGAAGAGGTAGGGAACGCCCCACAGCAGCGCCATGGCGCCGAACAGCAGCCATCCCCGTCGGGAGAAGCCGCCCTGCGGGGTCACAGAACGCGCCGGCCCTCGAACGCGCGACCGAGGGTGACCTCGTCGGCGTACTCGAGGTCGCCACCCACCGGGAGTCCGGACGCGAGTCGCGACACGGTGATCTGCATCGTCGTGAGGAGCCGGCTCAGATAGCTCGCCGTCGCCTCCCCCTCGAGGTTCGGGTTCGTGGCGAGGATGACCTCCTGCACCGTGCCGTCGGCCAGACGCGTCATGAGCTGGGCGATGCGCAGGTCGTCGGGCCCGATGCCGGCGATCGGGCTGATGGCGCCGCCGAGCACGTGGTAGAGACCGCGGAACTCGCGGGTGCGCTCGATCGCCGCGACGTCCTTCGCATCCTCGACCACGCAGATGAGGGCGCCGTTCCGTCGCGGATCGCGGCAGATCGCACAGCGCTCCTGCTCCGCGACATTGCCGCAGATCTCGCAGAACCGCACGCGGATGCGGATCTCGGTGAGCAGCTCGGAGAGACGCGCGACGTCGAACGTCGGCGTCTGCAGGATGTGGAACGCGATCCGCTGCGCCGACTTCGGACCGATGCCGGGCAGCCGGCCGAATTCGTCGATCAGTTCCTGGACGATGCCGTCATACATCAGGAGAACCTCGTCGGGGGCTCGTAGGGCTCTTCGCGCACGAATGTGGCGCCGAGCACCTGGCGGATCACGGCCTCGCCGTAGCGCTGGACTCCCCCTCCGGGAGCGCGCTCGGTGACCACGGGTGCGGATGCGGCCGCCCGCTTCTGCGCGGCGGCAGGTGCGGCGGAAGGTGCCGATGCAGGTGCCGCCGGCGGCGCGGCCACGATGGGAGCGGCGGTCGCCGTCCGAGACGGCCCGCTCTGCGGGTAGGGCGCCGGCTCGTACGCGGGGTCGTACGGCGGCTCGTCATCGAAGTACGGAGGCTCGTCGTCGACAGGCGGCGCCTCGTCACGGATGTCGGGGCGGCCTGCGCTCGGTGCACCCTGCGCAGCGGGACGATCGCTCGTCGGGGCAGCCGCTGGAGCGGACGCCTCGACCACGGAGGCGGGTGCAGAGGACGCCGGTGCCGAGGACGCCGGCGCTGCAGGCGCCTCCGCCACCGAGGCGGGCGCCGCGGGCGCCGACACTGCCGACGCGACCGGGTCGACGGATGCCGGGATGGGCGCGACGGCCCATTCGGTCACCGACGCGGACGCGGAACCGCGGGCCTGCGTGCGCGGAGAACCCGCTGACGCAGGCTCCGATGCGGGGGCGTCGCTGGCCGGGGCGGAGGGCGACGACGCAGGCTGGCGCGGCGCGCCTCCTGCAGGCATCGGCGCGGGCAGGTACTTGACCTTGACGCCCAGCTCCTGCTCGATCGCCGTGCGCAGGTGGTCGGACGGCCCCGAACCGGGGGTCGTGCCCTTGAACTTCGCGACGTCGTGCTGGCTCGTGAAGCCGAGGGTCAGCACCTCGGTCTCGGTGACGTAGGCGAGCGGCTGCACGGCCGTGGCGAGCAGCCACGAGCTGCGGCTGATCTCCGCGAGACGCTCGAGGACGGCCGACCACGAGGCTGTGATGCGCTCGAAGGAGACGGGTCCTGTCGGAGCGGGAGCGGCAGGCGCGGGCTCGGGTTCGACGGCTGCCGCGGCTGCGGCCTCCACGACAGACCCGGGAGCCGTCGCGGCCACGATCGCGGCAGGGGTCTCGATGGCGGGGGACTCGGCGGGCGCAGCCGGCTCGGGCGCGCTCTTCTCGACAGGTGACGCGGGAGCAGCGGCAGCCGGAGCCGGAGCAGCAGGAGGCGTCGTCGGCGCAGATGCACGCGCAGCAGCGACGGGCGCCACAGCGGATGCTGCAGGGCGAGCCGCCGGGACGGCGGTGCCCTCCGCGTGCGGGCGCGCACCGGCATCCGATGCCGCCGAGAGCACGCGGGCGATCATGAGCTCCAGGTGCAGCCGGGGGGATGTCGCCCCCGACATGTCATCGAGCGCAGCGCTCACGACATCGGCCGTGCGCGACAGCCTCGCGGATCCGAAGGATTCCGCCTGCGCGCGCATCCGCGCGAGCTCGTCTTCTGCGAGCCCTCGCAGCACCGAGGAGGCGCCGTCGCCGACGGCCGCGATCACGATGAGGTCGCGCAGCCTCTCGAGCAGATCGTCGACGAAGCGGCGGGGATCCTGCCCCGTCTGCACCACACGGTCGATCGCGGGGAAGGCGGCCGCGGCGTCGCCGGCAGCGAGCGCGTCGACGATCTCGTCGAGCAGCGTGGCGTGCGTGTAGCCGAGCAGCGCCACCGCGCGCTCGTACGCGACGGTGACCGTCTCGGACCCTGCAGGCGAGTCGGATCCGGCGATCAGCTGATCGAGCAGCGACAGCGTGTCTCGGGGCGAGCCGCCACCGGCACGGACGACCAGCGGCAGCACGCCCTTCTCGACCACGACGCCCTCTTCGGCGCAGAGCTTCTCGACGTACTCGAGCATCGCGGCGGGCGGGACCAGGCGGAACGGGTAGTGGTGCGTGCGCGAGCGGATCGTGCCGAGCACCTTCTCGGGCTCGGTCGTGGCGAAGATGAACTTCACGTGCGGCGGCGGCTCCTCGACGAGCTTGAGCAGCGCGTTGAACCCCTGCGGCGTCACCATGTGCGCCTCGTCGAGGATGAAGATCTTGTAGCGGTCGCGGCTCGGGGCGAACGTCGCGCGCTCGCGGAGGTCGCGCGCGTCGTCGACACCGTTGTGGCTGGCCGCGTCGATCTCGACGACGTCGAGCGAGCCGCCGCCCGCGCGGGACAGCTCGACGCAGCTCGGGCACGTGCCGCAGGGCACGTCGGTCGGACCCTCGGCGCAGTTCAGGCAGCGAGCGAGGATGCGTGCGGACGTCGTCTTCCCGCACCCGCGAGGGCCGGAGAACAGGTAGGCGTGGCCGACGCGGTCGCCGCGCAGGGCGGTCATCAGCGGATCGGTCACCTGTGACTGCCCGATCATCTCGCCGAACGACTCGGGGCGGTAGCGGCGGTAGAGGGCTG
>JAZBLS010000100.1:0-12313 GCA_037033365.1 Actinomycetota bacterium
AGAACCATCGTCGAGTCGACCCACACCCGTCGCACGTTCTGGAAGCAGCTCGCCCTGATCGGGCCCGCCTTCGTCGCCGGCGCCTGGCAGTTCGGCCCCGGAAACCTCACGACGGCGATGAACGCCGGATCGATCTACGGGTACGCCCTCATCTGGGTCATCGTCATCTCCACGATCCTGATGATCTTCCTCACCGACATGAGCGTGCGTCTGGGCATCCGCACGCCGATCTCGTTGATCTCCTCCATCAAAGACACCCTCGGTGGCTGGGTGGGAGTCGTCGCGGGCTTCGGCGTCTTCCTCATCACTCTCTGCTTCTCGGTCGGCAACGCCGTCGGGTCCGGCGTCGGCCTCTCGATGCTCATCCCCGGCACATCGCCCGTGATGTGGACGATCATCTGCACGCTCGCCGTCGGCACGATCCTCTTCCTCAAGGGCATCTACGGCGTGGTCGAGAAGATCCTCATCGCGATCGTCGCGCTCATGGCCTTCTGCTTCGTCGCATCCGCCTTCGCATCCAACCCCGACTGGGCCGCGGCGGGTTCCGGTCTCATCCCCGTCGTCCCCGAGGGGTCATGGCTGCTGATCATCGGACTCGTCGGCACGAACTTCTCGATCAACGCCGCGTTCTACACGTCGTACGGCACGAAAGCCCGGGGGCGCACGGCCGAGGACTACCGCGACATCACGGTCGTCGACACCGTTCCCGGGATCATCGCTCCTGGAATCATGACGGCCCTCGTCATCGTCGTCGCCGCTGCCGTCCTCCACGACAGTGGGACCGATGCCCCCGCCGGTTTCGCAGGACTCACCGCGATCTTCGAACCCATCGCCGGACCCGTCGGGGCGTGGATCTTCGCCCTCGGCTTCTTCGGTGCCGCGTTCTCGTCGATGATCCCGAACTGCATCGCCGGCGGCACGATGCTCTCCGACGCCCTCGGGCGGGGCGCGACCGCCGAGACGCTCACGGCTCGTCTCGGCAGCGGGTTCATCCTCCTGTTCGGGATCGCCATCACGCTGGCCTTCGCGGGAACCTCACCCGTGGAGCTCATCGTCCTCGCTCAGGCGCTCACCGTGCTGTTCGCTCCGATCCTCGCGGCCCTGATCCTGATCATGGCCAACAACAGGAAGCTCATGGGGGACCTCCGCAACAAGTGGTGGCAGAACCTTCTCGGAGCCGTGGGCCTGATCTCCGTCCTGGCGCTCGGCGTCCGGCTAGCCATCAGCCTCATCGGAGGCTAGGAGCGCCGGGATGCGGGAGGTCCGTGGCCTCCCGCATTCTCGGCGACCGCTGCTGTCCGCTCTGGTCAGGCCTGAGACCGGACACTCCTGACGGCCGCCTCCGCGCGGACCCAGTCGTGGTCTCCAGGGGGAGTGAGCTCCCATTCGGACATGGGGCCGCTCTCCCAGCCGACGGCGAAGACCGAACCGCCCGCCTCCGTCACGTCGGCGACGACCTTCGCGTCCAGGACGCCACCGGCCAGGAGCTTCTTGCGTGACGGCTCGCGGATGGTGCCCCACCACTCCGGCGCCGATCCTATGGACACGATCTCGCCGCGCTTCAGCACGACGGCCACGACGTCGCCGGCCTCCGAGGCCGCACCCTCGGCATCCTCGACGATGAGAGCCGGTTCCGCTTTCGCGCGCAGAGCTGCGAGCACCCCCTCACCTCGGGAGTCGTACGTCCCCTCTCGATGAAGCTCGCCCTTGACGCGGTATTCGATGTGGAAGCTCATGCGTTGCAGAGTAGCGCCGGGAGTCGCCGGGAGGCGACCAGACCGACGCCAGGCGATGCCGCCTCTCGATCGCCTGCCCCGCGTAACTGGAGGCGACGATCATCGCGGCGCCCAGGATGCCGAGGAGCCCGATCCGATCGCCGGCCAACACGAGCCCGAAGAGCAGCGCCCAGACGGGCTCGGTTCCCATGAGGATGCTGGCGCGGGAGGCCGAGGTCCGACGAACCGCCCACAACTGCACGACGAACGCGAACACCGAGCACATCAGGCCGAGGAAGAGGACATCGGCCCAGCCGCCGATGCTCAAGCCGGCGACAGCGGCGGGGAGGTCCGCACCGGCGGAGAACGAGAACACCGCGGCGCAGACGACCAACTGCACGAGGACGACGCCCAGTGAGCTGTCGCCGCGCCCGCGCGTGAGATGGCCGCTCGCCGTCACGTGGATCGCCCTCACGACGGCGGCGAGGATCACGAGTCCGTCTCCGATGCTGGGCACGCGGAGGCCTCCCGCCGACACGAGGAGCGCGACGCCGACCACGGCGGTCACGGCCGCCACGAAGTACGCCCGCGGCAGCCATGAGCGGGACGCGAGACCCTCGAGCGCTGGGGTCATGATCAACGCGAGACTGATCAGCAGGCCCGCATTGGTGGCCGAGGTCAAGTGCACACCCCAGGTCTCCAGGCCGATGACCGCAGCCTGCGACACGCCGAGGACCGCTGCGACAGCGAGACCCCGCCCCCTCGGGAGGCGCTCGCGGCGTGCGAGGCACAGGAGCCCCAGCGCCACCGCGGCGACGAGGAACCTCAGGGCGACGGCGGACGGCACACCGACTTCTGCAGCGAGGCTCTTCGCAGAGAGGAAGCTCGCGCCCCACACCGCGGCGACCCCGATGAGCAGAAGATCGACGGCTCGGTCGGAGCGGGGAGAGGCCATACCTCCAGCGTTCAGCCACCGAGGGATAAGAACAACGGTCACTTTCTTGATGCACGATTTAGTCTGAGCTTATGGATCCGATGCGCCTCGCCCTGCTCCGCGAGTTGGCCGACCGCGGAAGCGTGGCCGCCGTGGCATCCGCCCTGAACATCAGCGCCTCGGCTGTGTCGCAGCAGCTCGCGACGCTGCAGGCCGGCGTCCCTGTTCCGTTGACCGTCCGCCAGGGACGACGCCTCGTCCTGACCGAGGCGGGGGAGGCGTTGGCCGTGGCCGCCACGCGCGTCCAGGAGGCTCTGGCCCAGGCGCACGGGGCGATCGAAGCCTTCCTCGAACGCCCCGAGCGCGCCGTCACGGTCTCCGCGTTCCACAGTGCGGGCTTCGCACTCTTCGGGCCGCTCCTCACGCGAGTCGGCGATCGCGTCCGTCTGCAGCTGGCCGACGAAGACGTCGCGCACGACGAGTTCGCCGGCCTCACCGCCGACTACGACCTCGTGATCGCCCACAGGCTCGCCCACCAGCCGGAGTGGCCTCGTGATCGCCACGTCGTCGCCCCGCTGCTCATCGAGCCGCTCGACATCGCGATGTCCGCGGACCACCCGCTCGCGTCCCAGGGCTCGATCAGCCCGGAGCAGCTGAAGGACGAGCGCTGGATCTCGACGCACGAGGGCTTCCCGCTGGCCGGAGTCCTGCAGCACCTCGGCGGGCTGTCCGGCTCGGCGCCGCGTATCGAGCACCGCATCAACGAGTTCTTCCTCGCCGCCCAGGTCGTCCGCACGGGTGCCGCGATCGCAGTCATGCCCAGGGTGACGGCCGCAGCACTCGCGACCGGGGGCATGGTGCTCCGTCCGCTCACAGGCGATCCGGTCGTCCGACGCGTCGACGTCCTCGCCAGACCGGATGCTCTCGCTCTGCCCTCCGTGCGGCTCGTCCTGGACTCCCTTCGTCAGGTCGCCGCAGACGTCACCCCGTGACGGGGCGGGAGTGCACCGGTACTCTTCAGACGGACACCGAAGGAAGGCGACCCGGATGAGCGACGACGCGAGACTGGCACAGCTGGAGGACCAGCACAGGACGCTGGTCCTCGAGAGATTCGACCGGCGCGACGCCTGGGAGCTCGGCCGCTTTCTCGCGGACAGGGCGCTGCAAGAGGGGCATCCTGTCGCGATCGATGTGCGAACCGCATCCGGCATCCTGTTCCATGCGTCTCTGCCCGGCGCGACCGCGGACAACGACGCCTGGGTCTCCCGCAAGGCGGCGACTGCGCTTCGCTTCGAGACGAGTACGGCACTGCTGGAGGCGCGCATCGCCACTGCGGGTGCTCGGGGGATGTTCGAGCCGGGCTGGCTCGACCCGGTGATCTACGCCGTCGCGGGCGGTGCCGTCCCGATCCGGGTCACGGGAGCCGGGGTGGTGGCCGTCGCGACCATCTCGGGTCTGCCGTCGGCGGAGGATCACGACAGCGTGGTCGCGGGCATCCTGGCGCTCGCCGCTCTCCCTCGCTGACCTCGCAGAGGAAGCGGACGCCGCCGGGTCCGGGGGACCATGCCGGGGAGGGCACGGGGCGGCGGCGTCCTGACCACCGGTCGTCCGCAGTGGGAGAGATCGGGGAGGATCTCTGCGGACAGGAGCCAGCTTCCCGGACCTGTGGTGCGAAGTGGTCCGTCTTGCGGGGCACTTGCGTGCGGACATGTGGGGATATGCGTGGTCATCGGAGAAGCTCCGTGCCGATGCGCGCTCATGACACCGCGTCGAACAGTGCGCGAACCGCCGGTGCGGCGTGAGCGGCCTCCGCGATGCGGATCCCCTCGGAGAGCGCGGCGGACGCGGCGCGAAGGCGGAGGACATCCACGGATCCCGCGGGGCCGAACCGGACGCCGCATCTCACGCCGAGCCGGACGTCCTGGAGATGCCGCCGCTGCACCGGGTGGACGACATGGCTCGAGAGCAGCGCGAGGAATCCGTCGATCTCGGCGGAGTGGTCGTGGCCCTCGGTGACGGCCCCGATCTTGAGAGCTGCCGACTCCAGTCCCCTCCGCTCGAGCCGGTCGAGCAGCGGCAGGGCTTCGCTGAGTGCCAGCGCCGCGAGCCTCCCGGCATATCGGATGACTCCTCTGTGCTCACGATCGGCGAACTCCACGACCTTCGTGAAACGAGAAGGCGAGATCTCCACGATCCCGATCCGGTTGAGCGATTGCAGAGCCTCGCGCACGGGGCTCCGGGAGATGCCGAGCTTCACCGATATGGCGTTGTCGCTCAGGTGCTCGCCGGCGCGATACTCTCCGGACAGGATCCCCGCAGCGATGTGATCGAACGCCCATTCGGGCAGAGCGCGGGGCCTCGACGACACGGCGAAGGTGCTGTCCACGGCGAACTCCTCACGGTCGGGATGATAGAGCCGTCGATCTCGGTGACGATGATCGGCGGCTCTCCGTTGCCCGATCAGGGTGCCACAGATGAGGACGAAAGAGGTGCCCTCGACGATATCTTGCGTGCGTCTGAAGTATTCTGCCGCGCAAGACCTTAATACTGGGCAGGAGGGATCGAGGGACGTAGCATGCCGTCTGTGCCCCCCAAGGGCGGAGTCGACGAGAGGAGCCGGTCGTGTTCACCCGAGCTGCCGAGGTCGCGCGCATCGTCGACCTCCTCCTCGCCGGCAGGTGCGTGAACCTGGTGGGAAGTCGCTGGTCCGGGCGCAGCGAGATCCTGAGCCGGGTGCGCCAGAGACTGCTCGCGCACGGACGTCAGGTGATCGTCGTCCGCGGCATCGGGAGGGAGATCACACTGGAGGCGATCCGCCTCGCACTTCCGCCCTCCGTGCGCCGCAAGCTGGGCCCCCGCGGCGCGACGGTCGCGGCGGTCACGGACGGGCTGGAGCCGGCGGTGCTCGCAGAACCCAGCGCGTTCCTCGTCGACGATGCGGATCAGCTCGACAGCGCGTCATGGGTGGTCCTCGAGTCGATCCACAAGGCGACGGGCTCGGTCATGCTCGCGACCGACCTCGGGCCCGCGGCGACCGACCCACCGCGCCGATCGCTCATGTCGATCGCGCGGCCGGCCGTGCAGATCTCCCTCGACGACCTCGAGCTCGGCGCGATCCACGATCTGCTGGAGGGCCTGATCGACGGTCCGGTGGATCCCGCGCTCGCCGCCCGCATCCACGCCTTCTCCGGCGGAAATCCCGGAATCGGGGTCGCCGTCGGCGAATCCGCCGTGACCACCGGGCGCATACGCCGTGTCGACGGCGTGTGGTGCGGCGGCGCCGATCTGTGGGGCGAGGACCTGAACGGCGTCTTCGAGGCGCTGCTCGCCTCCTGCCCGGCTGAGCTGCGGACGGCCGTGGAGGTGCTGTCGATGGTCGGCGTCACGGACTGGCGGACTGCGCAGCAGGTGGTGGGCCGGGAGGCTCTGGACGCGCTCGAGAGCAACGGACTCGTCAGAGTGGTGATGACAGACGGCCGTGCGATCGTGGTGGTCCACCCGCCGGGCCTTGTCGACTACTTCCGGAATCAGCCACTCTCGATCAGGCGGCTGGGCATGCTCGAGGGCATGGGCGCGTCGCTCGGTGACGCGCGGCGCGGAGCGCTGGACGAGCAGGTCCGGCGGGACTGGGGCGATGCGACCGTGGACGCCGACACCCTGCCACTCCGACGCGCGGCGGAGCTTCCCCTCCTCGCTCAGATGTTCGCGGAGGACTTCCGTCTGCGCATCGCGACGGCGGAACGGCGATGGCGCGAGCATCCATCAGCGCACACCTGTGCCGACCTGCTTCTGAGCGGCCTGAGCGGCCCGACGGACGCCGCGGTGATCGACGAGGTGCGCGCTCGCGGTCGCGATCTGACGGTCGAGGACTCGGCCGTCGAGGTGGAAGTCCGCTGGCTGATGGCGCGTTCGCTGCTCGCGCGAGGCGACCCGCCCGAGTCCGCACGCCGCGTGATGAGTCCCAGCATCAGCGACGGATCCGTCGTCGGTCCGGCGCTTCGGACGATGTCCGACGCTCTCGTGCTCGAGTGGCGCGCTGCGACCGACGACGAGATCGATGCGTTCCGCGCTGCAGCCTCACGCGACGGTCCGGAATCCATGCCTGCGGCGATCGCCCTCGTGGCGGCTCTCATCGTCCGAGACGACGGTGCGGGAGCGCTCGCCGTCCTCGATGCCGCGGCTCACCTCGTACGCACCCCGTTCGTGGAGGTGCAGGTGGACGTGCTCCGCGGTCTGGCGCTCGCCGCGGACGGTCAGTTCCTCGCCGCCACGCGCTGGGCGACGACCCGCCTCGAACGTGCGATCGCAGACCTCGACCGGCTCGGTCTCGTGGGGCACGCGTATGTCGCAGCCCTCGGCCTCGTGTGCATGTCGCGGTATCGCGAGGCAGCGGACATCGCGTCCATCCCGCTCCGCATGGAGGCGACGGCGACTCCTCTGCTGCTCGCACCGGACCGGGCGATCCTCGTGCTCCTCTGGACGATCTCGACTCTCGACGGGCGCGCGACCTCAGCCGACGGATTCGCCGCCTCCGTCGAGCGCGCGTTTCCCGGCAGCGGGACGCTTCCGTTCGGCGACGCGGCGTGGGGTCACGCGGCAGGTCTTCTCAGAGACGGGCATCGCGCGCAGGCTCGAGAGGCATTCGCCGCGCTCGCCGAAGACCTGCGCGGCCGCGGGTGCGAGCTCGCTGCGAACGTCGCGCGCTTCCTGGCGATGATGAGCGCCGTCGACCCGGCGGATTCGATCGATCAGAGACTCGCTGGAGGGCTTTTCGCCGCACACCTCTCCGCTCGACAGGCATCGCTCCGTCATGATGCGCGAGCGCTCCACGTCGCGGCGGAGCGTCTGATCGCGCTGCAGGTCCTTCCGGCTGCGGCAGCGTATCTCGAAGAGGCCGGGCGCCTCCACCGAGAGGCGGGCGACGGCGACGGAGCAGCGCGCGCCCGAGATCTCGCGGCGGAGATCACGGCTGGCGCCGGGGCCGCTCTCGAGCGGCGGGCGAACGTCCTGACCGCACGCGAGGCCGAGGTGGTGCGGCTCATCGCCTCGGGGCTGTCGAATGCGGAGATCGCGGGCCGCCTCGTCATCAGCATCCGCACGGTCGAGAGCCACATCAACAACGTGCGTCGCAAGAGCGGCCTGACGGATCGCGGCGAGGTCGGCAGGCTGGCGACCTTCGTCTGAACCCCCTCTCCTCCGAACCCGTCCGGGATGCTTCGCCTAGAACCCCTCCGGGTCACGCGGGGTGTAGGCCGCTTCCAGAGTCGCGATCTCCTCGGCCTCCAGCCGGATCGAGATCGCGGCGACCGCATCGTCGATGTGGGACGCACGCGTTGCGCCGACGATCGGAGCCGAGACTGCCGGTCGGCCGGCGACCCACGCCAGCGCGATCTGTGCGCGCGAGACCCCGCGCGCGGCGGCGACCGATGCCACGGCGTCGACGATCGCACGGTTCGACTCCTCCTCGCGGCGATAGAGCGTCTTGCCGAACGCGTCCGTCTCGGTGCGGGCCGTCGTCTCGTCCCAATCGCGCGTCAGGCGGCCGCGCGCGAGCGGCGACCACGGGAGCACTCCGACGCCCGCGTCGAGGCAGAGCGGGTGCATCTCCCGCTCCTCCTCCCGCTGCAGCAGGTTGTACTGGTCCTGCATGGACACGAACGGCGTCCACCCGTTCTGCGCGGCGACATGCTGAGCCTTCGCGAACTGCCAGGCCCACATCGACGAGGCGCCGATGTACCGGGCCTTGCCCGACCGCACCACATCGTGAAGAGCCTCCATGGTCTCCTCGATCGGCGTCTCCGGATCCCAGCGATGGATCTGGTAGAGGTCGACGTAGTCGGTGCCGAGGCGCCTCAGGCTGGCATCGATCCCCGACAGGATGTGGGCGCGGCTCAGACCCGCCTGGTTCGCTCCCGATCCCATGCGGCCGTGGACCTTCGTCGCGAGCACGATCTCGTCGCGGACGGCGAAGTCCTTCAGTGCCCGTCCCACGAACTCCTCGCTCGTGCCGTCCGAGTAGACGTCGGCGGTGTCGAGGGTCGTGATCCCGGCCTCGAGGGCCTGCCGGATCAGCGGGCGACTGGCTTCCTCGTCCAGCGACCAGCCGTGCGCGCCGCGATCCGGCGCGCCGAAGCTCATGCATCCGAGAACGACCGGCGAGATCTTGAGCCCCGAACGGCCGAGTCTCACGTTGTCTGCAGCGTCCAGCATCCGAAATCTCCCTCGAGTCGTGGCCTGAGATCGATGCTCTCACGATGCGCCCCGCCGGCGCGGCTATCCGAAGAAGACGAGGTGGTCGCCGACCCGCTCTCCGCCTTCGTCTTCCTCGGGGAACATCGTGAGTCTCGCGCGCACGCCGCGCCTCCGACCTCCAGCGGCGCCGTGCCGCATCCGAGCATCGGACCGTCCTCGATGCCGTCGATCAGCAGGCATAAGCCAGGGCCCCAGGCGGCGGGATCGCGACGCGGAGCGATGTAGAACGCGTGCCCGTCGGAGTCCTCGCCGAGGAAGCGGATGCCGTCGGCATCCACCATCTCGACCTGATCGGGTGTCATCGACGCGGGGATCTCCGCCGCGCTGCCGCTCTCGAGGAGCTGCTGGTCCGGAGGCGCGACGCATGACGAGAGCGCCAGGATCCCAGCGATGACGAGCGCTCCGGTCGCGCCCGTGCGTCGGACAGTGCGGTTCATGCCGCCAGGGTAGCGCGCGAGGCCGTCCCGGATACCTCGACGGTCCGCGACTGTCAACGGTGCTGCGGATGCCGCCGATCCGACCGACCATGGAGCTTCGGACTCGAACAGAGGAGAGCACCATGGCCGACTTCAACGCACTGGGCAACGATCTCGAACCGCAGCTTCCGGACGGCACCCCCGTCGCAGATGGGGAGAACCCGACCGACGGCACGTTCCCGACCGACGTCGAGCAGCCGGACACGCAGGGTGATGACCCGCTCGAGGCCGAGCTCGGCGAAGACGGCCAGGGAGACATCGACCTCGGCGACCTGGCCGACCCCAGCGGAGACGCGCCCCGCGATCTCAGGGTTGAAGAGTGAGCGGCGTCGAGGATCAGGGCCTCCGCCCCGAGGACGTCACGGCGGCAGGCGACGAGAGCATCGCGGCGCACCTGCGTGAGCGCGGCGGCGACGACCCGGATGCCGTCGACGACGTCCCTGCGGGCGGTGCGGGAGCCGACTCCGGCTCCACGTCGGCTGTGCGGGTGGATCCGGACTCCGAGTCCGGCGTCAAGGACGAGTCGATCCACAACGACGAACCGGGCGTGGGCACGCGTCGCTCGGGCTCGGACTGACCTTCCGGGACCGCCGGGTGCGTCGTAGGCTGTGCCGGTGAGCGCAGCGCTGGACGACGGACCCTTCTTCCACGGCACCAAGGCGGACCTCCGGCCGGGAGATCTCCTGACCGCCGGCTTCCGCTCGAACTACCGCCCCGAGATCGTGATGAACCACATCTACTTCACCGCGGTCGCGAACGGAGCCGGGCTCGCGGCCGAGCTGGCACCCGGCGACCGCGAGCCGCGCGTGTACGAGGTGGAGCCGACGGGGGAGTTCGAGGACGACCCCAACGTCACCGACAAGAAGTTCCCCGGCAACCCCACGCGCTCGTATCGCAGCGCCGAGCCCCTGCGGGTGGTGCGCGAAGTGCTCGACTGGACGCGACTGAGCCCGGAGGCGCTCGCCGACTGGCGCGAGAAGCTCTCCGTGCTGCACGCCGACGAGCGCGCGGAGATCATCAACTGATCGCCGCGGTCAGCGACTGACGATCGCTACCGGCCTGCGGCGCCGTGCGACCGCCGCGAGTATGCGGTCGATCATGACGTAGACGAAGCCGACGGCGACGAGGGCGACCGTCAGCGCGGCGATCCAGGTCGCGACTGCGGAGAGCCCGAGAGCGTCGACGTCCATGAACGGGTAGGGGTACTTCTGCCCCTCGACGAACTCCCCGCCGAGAGCCCCGTACACGAACGCCCACACGAGGTACGCGTAGGGGATCAGCGTCCAGAGGAGGGGATCGACCCAGCGGAACGCGCCCTTCGGCACGAACAGCAGCCAGTCGAGGATCAGCAGCGCCGGGGTCACGATGTGGATGAGGGTGTCGGTCAGCGAGTAGATGTCGCCGTCGCCCGCCGCCACCCTGGTCGGCACGAGGACGACGACGTAGATGAGCATGGTCACGGTGATCGCCATCATCACCGCACCGCTCCCGCGGGCGCTCGGGGTCGAGGTCCCGACGACGCCGTCACCCCGGATGTCACGGACCGTGCGGACGACGAGCAGCAGCATCCAGACGAGGCAGAGCAGGTCGCTGATCATCGTGTAATAGAGGAAGCTCGTCCACGCCGGAGCGCCGCTCAGGAGCTCGGCGTTGCGCACGACGCCCGTGAGGATCGCGGCGAACGCGATGACGCGGAAGGCGAGGGCCGCCGGACGCCTGTTCACCGCGGCATCCGCGAAGAGCGGGGCGGGAGCTGTCGGGGGCACGGATCGTCGTGGTGCGGAAGCCGACGGGGGAGTGAGAACGGCTTTCGACATGCTTCGAGGCTACGCGCCTTCGGGAGGTTCATCTTCCGCGGCCGATCCCCACTTCTGCGGCCCGCAGGCCGATGCCGGGGCCGCAGAACTTCACGGAGGCCGCAGAAGTCGACGCGGTCAGCGCCGCACGGGGTCGGCATCGCCCGCGAGGAACCGCTCGAGATCGCGCAGCGTCGGCGCCGCCTCCCAGTCGCCAGGCACGAGGCAGGCCATCGCGCCGCACGTGTTCGCCCGACGCAGGATCGAGACGGCGTCGAGCCCCGCGAGCAGTGCGCTGAGGTATCCGGCGACGAACGCGTCGCCCGCTCCGACCGTGTCCACGGGGTCGATCTCGAAACCCTGGCCGTCGACGACATCGGTCTCCGTGATCGCGGATGCTCCACCGGGACCGAGTTTCACGACCGTCGTCGCGCATCCGGCATCGCGCAGGCGCGCGGCGGCCTCGGCGGGCGTGGCTCCCGGGAAGAGGATCGAGAACTCCTCCTCGCCGCCGAACACGATGTCGGCGCGCTCGGCGATCTCGCGCAGCAGGGGGCCGGCGGCGGATGCCGGTGCGAGCGCCGACCGGTAGTTGATGTCGAAGCTCACCGTGACGCCGGCGTCACGCGCACGATCGATCGCGGTATGCACGGCCGACCGTGCCGACGCGGAGAGCAGCGGGGTGATGCCCGTGACGTGCAGCAGCTTCGCCTGCTCGACCCACGCCTCGGGGATGTCGTCGGGACTGAGGCGGGAGCCGGCGGATCCCGCGCGGTAGTAGTGGACGGCGGTGGATGCCGCGGAAGGCCTTTCCTTCACCATGAGGCCGGTCGCGGCATCCGCGTCGACGATGGCGCGCACGTCGACGCCGTCTCCGCGGATCTCCCGCACGACGCGCTCACCGAGCGAATCGTCGCCGACGCGTCCGAGCCAGGACACCGCGGTGCCGAGCCGCGCGAGTCCGATCGCGACATTGCTCTCGGCTCCGCCGATGCCGAAGGCGAGCTCGGTCGCATGCCGCAGGGACCCGATCTCCACCGTCCGCACGAGAGCCATGGTCTCGCCCAGGGTCACGACGGCGGGCGCGCCTGCGCGGGTCACCGGGCGCAGACCTCGACGAATGCGGCGGCGCGATCGCGC
>JAZBLS010000101.1:0-12234 GCA_037033365.1 Actinomycetota bacterium
GGGCCGGCACTACCCCCGCCCGTTGAGCGAGGAGCGAAGCACCGAGACGAAACGCGGCAAGAGTCATACAACCGTCACCCCGCTTCGTCTCGCTCCGCTCGCTCAACGAGCGGGGACGCACTCCCCTCGGTCGTTGAGCGAGGAGCGAAGCACCGAGACGAAACGCGGTGAGAGTCGTACGGGTCGTCACCCCGTTTCGTCTCGCTCCGCTCGCTCAGCGGGCAGGGTGCGCTCCGCTCGCTCAGCGAGCGGATGCGGGCTACGCGCCGGCGATCACCGCGAGGACACCCTCGCCGTACGCCTCGCGCTTCTTGGCACCGATGCCCGTGATGCCGTCGAGGTCCGCGAGGGAAGCGGGCCGGTGCTCGGCCAGAGCGCGGAGGGTGGCGTCTCCGAAGACGATGTACGCCGGGACGCCCTGCTCGCGGGCCGTCTCCGCACGCCAGGCACGGAGCGCCTCGAACAGGCCGCGGTCGCCGGCATCCAGAGCATCCGCGGCACTCGCCTTCCGGGCCCGCGGTGACGACGCGGGTCGCCCGATCGTGTCCTTGCGGAGCGGCACCGGCGTCTCGCCCTTCAGCACCCCGGCCGCCTGCTCGCCGGGCGCGAGCGTGCCGTATTCCCCCTGCGCGGCGAGGATGCCCCGCGCCAGCAGCTGCCGCACGACACTGCGCCAATCCTGGTCGGAGAGGTCGGCGCCGATGCCGTAGGTCGCGATCTTGTCATGGCCCTGCTGGCGGATGCGCTCGGTGGACGCCCCTCGGAGGATGTCGATCAGGTGGCCGGCGCCGAATGCCTGATTGCGCTCGCGCTTCAGTCGCACGATGGTCGACAGCAGCTTCTGCGCCGGCACGAGACCGTCGAAGGTCTCCGTGTCCTCGAGGCACGTGTCGCAGTTGCCGCACGGCTGCGACTCCTGCCCGAAGTACCCGAGCAGGTTCTGCCGACGGCACTCGACCGTCTCGCACAGCGCGAGCATCGCGTCGAGGTGCTGGCCCATCCGCATCTTGAACGTGCGGTCGCCGGGGCTCTGATCGATCAGCCGTCGCTGCTGCACGACGTCGCCGAGCCCGTAGGCCATCCAGGCGATCGAGGGCTCGCCGTCACGACCGGCTCGCCCCGTCTCCTGGTAGTAGCCCTCGACCGACTTCGGCAGGTCGATGTGGGCCACGAAGCGCACGTCGGGCTTGTCGATGCCCATGCCGAACGCGATGGTCGCGACGACCACGACACCGTCCTCGCGGAGGAAGCGCGACTGGTTCGCCGCGCGGACCTCGGCTGGCAGACCTGCGTGATACGGCAGAGCGTCGAAGCCCTGGGCTGCGAGGTAGGTCGCGGTCTGCTCGACCGACTTGCGGCTGAGCGCGTAGACGATGCCGACCGACCCGGCCGGTTGGGCGCGGATGAAGGCGACGAGCTGCTTGCGCGGGTCGACCTTCGGCACGATCCGGTACTGGATGTTGGGCCTGTCGAAGCTCGCGACGAAGTGCTTCGCGGTGTCGAGGTGCAGGCGCTCCGTGAGCTCCTGGTGGGTGGCGCGCGTGGCGGTGGCGGTGAGCGCCATGCGCGGGACGCCGGGGAACCGCTCGCCGAGGTCGCCGAGCGCGAGGTAGTCGGGCCGGAAGTCATGGCCCCACTGCGACACGCAGTGCGCCTCATCGATCGCGATCACGCTGAGGGTGCCGCGCTGCAGCAGCGCGGTCGTCGCGGGGCTCGACAGCCGCTCGGGCGCGACGTAGATGAGATCGAGCTCGCCGGCGACGTAGGCGCGTTCGACCTCGCGCCGCTCGTCGATCGACTGCGTCGAATTCAGGTACGCGGCCCTGACGCCGTTGGCCCGCAGCGCGTCGACCTGGTCGTGCATGAGGGCGATGAGCGGGCTGATCACGAGGCCCGTGCCTTCCCGCACGAGCGCGGGCACCTGATAGGTGACGCTCTTGCCGCCACCGGTCGGCATCAGCACGACGGCGTCGCCGCCGCCGATCACCTGATCGACGATCGCGGCCTGATCGCCGCGGAACTCGTCGTATCCGAAGACCGTGTGCAGGGCCTCGGCGGCTGTCGCGTACCGGGAAGGCGTCGCGCGGCGAACGGGCGGCGCGGCGACGACCTGCGTCATCGGCCCCTGCCCCCAGTCGAGCGGCGGCTCATAGCCCGCGGATTTCGGCTCCCAGTCCATCGGCTCGGGCGGCTCGGTGGGCTCCCACCCGTCGCCCCACGGCTCGTCGGCATACCCGTCGACGGGCTCGGGGGCCCACCCCTCGTACGGGTCACGGGGAGTCTGCGGCATCCCTCCAGCGTAACGACCCCCGCCGACGTCGCGCCCGTGCGGGCGTAGGTTGGGAGAACACGCGCCGAAGGAGCATCCGATGACCGACATCACCGTCACCCGCAACGACGACGCCTCGCGCTACGAGATCCATTCGGACGGCACGCTCGCGGGGTACGCAGAGTTCCAGCTGCGCCCCGGCGCGATCCGGTTCATCCACACCGAGGTCGACCCCGCGTTCCAGGGACAGGGCCTCGCCGGCATCCTCGCGAAGGACGCGCTGACGGATGCCGTCGCCGCCGGCGAGGCGATCGTGCCGCTGTGCCCGTACATCGCGAAGTACCTGACGACGCACGAGATCCCCGGCGCGGAGATCCGCTGGCCGCAGCGTCCAGGGGCGTCCGCTTCGGAGTCCGCCTCATGATCGGCGAGCGTCGGCTCGTCCTCGAGCCGCGGGAGGTCCCGCTCGGCGGCGTCCGCGGGATGTCCGTGCTGCGCGTGCTGCCGCACCGCAACCTGCCGACGATCGGCGCCTGGTGCTTCCTGGATCGCTTCGGACCGGCCGACAGCCGCATGCGCGTCGAGCCTCATCCGCACATCGGCCTGCAGACGGTGACCTGGCCGCTCGTCGGCGAGATCAGGCACCGTGATTCGCTCGGCAGCGACGCCGACCTGACGCGCGGCCAGCTCAACCTCATGACGGCGGGCAACGGGATCTCGCACTCGGAGTACTCGATCGGCGACGAGCCGATCCCGCTCGACGCCCTGCAGTTCTGGGTCGTGCTCCCCGAGAGCGCGCGGCACGGCGCTGCCGGTTTCGAGCGGCACACCGACCTGCCCGGCCTGACGCTGACGGCGGACGAAGGGGCGGATGCCGCCGCGACCGTCGTGCTCGGAGAGTTCGCCGGAGTCACCTCGCCGGCGACGGTGCACACCCCGATCGTCGGGGCGGAGATCGCGATCCCCGCGGGCAGCCGCGTGCGCCTGCCGCTGCGCCCGGAATGGGAGCACGCGCTCATGCTCGTCGAGGGCGATGCGATCGTGGCGGAGCATGCAGTGGCGCACAACGACATGCTCTATCTCGGGGATGCTCGGGATGCCGTCGAGGTGTCCAGCGCGCAGGGTGCGCTGCTGTTCCTGATCGGCGGCGAGCCGTTCGAGTCCGACATCGTGATGTGGTGGAACTTCGCCGGCCGCACGCACGAGGAGATCGTCGAGGCGCGCGCGGAGTGGGAGGCGGCATCCGCCCGCTTCGGGGTCGTGGAGGGGCATGACGTCCGGATCCCCGCGCCGCCCCTGCCCGATGTGCGCCTGATGCCCCGGGGCCGCAAGATCTGACCCTTCGACAAGCTCAGGGACCCATGGAGCGTTGAGCGAGCGGAGAGCACCTGCCCGTTGAGCGAGCGGAGCGAGACGAAACGCGGCGAGGACCCGTACGACCCTCACCGCGTTTCGTCTCGGTGCTCCGCTCCTCGCTCAACAGGCGGAAGCGGTGCTCCGCTCCTCGCTCAACGAGCGAGGAGCGAAGCCACCTACTGCGCGTCGACCGTGACGATCGTGCGGACCGACGAGTCGGCGTACTGCACGGAGCCGAGGTACCGGGTGCCGGCGGTCAGACCGGTCCAGCTCAGCTCGTAGCTCGTCTTCTCGCCGCGGACCGCCGCGATCGGGTTCGGGGTCGCGGTGAACGATCCCTCCCCCGCCGGCTGCACGTTGGCATAGGTCATGTCCCACGTCATCGGTGCCGACGTCGCGTACACGTTCGCGACGACGAGGTAGGTGCCGGCGGTCGGTGCGACCACCGTGATCTGCTCGTCCGCCGAGCCTGTGGCCGACTGCCAGCTCTCGTAGTACCGGAGGTCGTCCGGGCTCACGACGCGGTACACCGTGAGGTCGAGGTCGCTGCCGGTGTCGTCCGACGAGTCCAGGTCGAACCGCGACAGGGTCGTGCCCGCCGGCACGTCCACGAGCCACGACACGTCCTTGTTCTCGTCTCCGGATGCCTCGTCGCCCGAGTGCCCGGCGACGCGGCCGTCGGGGTCCTCCAGCAGTGTGAACGGGGTGAGACCCGACAGCTGCAGCGCGAGGTCGCCGTCGATTCCCGGCGTGATCTCGACCGTGGTCGTGCCGTCGACTCCGGTGCCCGTGACCTCGGCCGGAGCATCCGCCGTGACGGGGAACACAGCGATCGGCGAGCGCACCGTGTTCTTCTTGCTCGACCACGTGAGCGACCCGGTCGCCCACTGCTCGACCGGCGCACTCTGGTTGTCGAACGTGATGGTGTACGTGGCCGTCTGGCCGGCCTTGTCGAACTTCAGGGTCGACGGCTCGACCGTGACGTTCACGCCGGGGACGTCGACGGATGCCGTGTACGTGCCCTTATCGGTGGCCGTCACCGTGCGGGTGACGGTCTGTGCGCTCGCGAGCGACCCGATCGAGAACGACGCGACGTTGAGGTCACTGCCGTCGATGGGGTCTCCGGGGAAGTCGGCGAGGCCCTTGCCCTCGAGGAACGCCATCCAGTCGACCACGTCGTTCATGTAGAGCAGACCGGGGTTCAGCATCCGCTTCGGGTCGACCTGTCCCGCACCCTGCTGGAACGGATCCGTGTTGGGTGAGCCGTCGGCGTTGACCGTGTCGTAGGCCGTCGTCATCAGCGCCGACTTGATCTCGGCCGGCTTCGCGTTCGGACGCTCGCCGAGGTAGATTGCGGCGAGACCCGCGACGTGCGGCGAGGCCATGGACGTGCCGGACAGGATGCCGAAGGTCGGCGCCTCGCCCGGAGCGTTGTTGGTGGCCGCGAGGATCGCGACCCCGGGAGCGGCGACATCGGGCTTCATGATGTCGCTGCCGTCGGCCAGCATCGGGCCGCGGCTCGAGAAGCCTGCGATCTGCGGCACCGGAGTGACGACGCCGGTCGTGTTCTCGCCCACGAGCGTGATGGGGCGATCCACTCCGCCCTGCACGTACGCCAGCACCGCGGCGCGGTGCACAGAGGCCAGGTGCACCGTGGGCACAGCGTGGAAGTCGTTGTCGAGCGAGTCGGCACCGCCGGGCACGTTCACCAGGACCATCCCGATGCCGCCGGCATCCTTCACGACCTGCGACTTCTCAGCGCGTGCGTTGTTGCCGCGGTCACAGACCACGATGTGGCCGGCGACCTTCGCCGGGTCGAGGGATCCGGGGAGGCACTGCGCCGCACCCGCGGCTGCCGCAGCATCGCCCGCGTAGATCGACGGTCCGGTGACGGACTGCCCGAACGGCACGCTCACCGACGCTCCGGCCTGCGCGAACCCGTCGAACGTGACAGTGCCCTCCCAGGTCGGGATCGTGGATGCCGCCACGGTGGTGTACCAGGGCGACGCATGGTCGGCCGTGACCGGGTCGGGTCCGTCGTTGCCGGCGCTGGTCGCGACGAAGACGCCGGCCGCCGCCGCGTTGAAGAACGCGATGTCCTCGGGTGCGAGCACAGTCGAGGCCGCTCCGCCGCCGATCGAGTAGTTGATGACGTCGACGCCGTCGGCGACGGCCTTGTCGATCGCGGCGATCAGGTCGCTGCCCGCGCAGATGTCGTCGGTCGTCACCGCGGGATCGGGGCCGACGTAGCAGGCCTTGTAGGCCGCGACCTTCGATCCGGGTGCGACGCCGGAGACGGTGCCGAAGTCGACGCCCTCGACCGAGGCCTTGACCTTGAAGTTGCCCGCAGCCGTGCTCGCGGTGTGCGAGCCGTGCCCGTCGCCGTCACGCGGCGAGAGGTAGTCGTACTGGAAGTCGAAGCCGGCAGCGGCCGCACCGGCGGAGAAGTACTGCGCGCCGATGAGCTTGCTGGAGTAGTTCGACTTGTCCCAGCCCTGACCCTCGACCATCGCGGCCTGGAACTGCCCGCCGTCCGACTTGTCGAAGAACACGAACTCGCCGTCCGTGTACGGCTCGCGCCCCTTGTGGCGGTTGTTGTCCTTCTTCTGCTTCTTGAGCTTCTTCCCCGCGAACGAGGGGTGCTCGGGCGCGATGCCCGTGTCGATCACACCGACCACGACACCCTCGCCCGCCTTCTCGACACCTCCGGTCTGCTGCCAGACGCCGCCGCGACCCTTGCGGTCGTCGCCGAGGCCGAGGAAGTCGGTCGAGGTCTGCGCGTCGGGGTGGCGCACGAAGTCGGGGTAGACGCCGTACACGTCCTTCGAGGCGCGGAGCTTGTCGACCTGGTCGCCGGAGAGCTGCGCGCTGAATCCGTTGAGCACGACCTGGTAGGTGACGTCGGGAGTGACGCCGACCTCCTGCGCGAGGGTCTTCTGCTCGGTCTCGAGGTGCTCGACGTAGCGCTGCGCGTCGGGCGACTGCGCTTCGAGCTGCTCGCCCTCCGCGGGCTTGGTGGCCTGGAGCCCGTCGACGTCGCCGGTGTAGCTCGCCAGCGGATCGGACTTCATCACGACGATGTAATGCCCTGGTGTTCCCTCGACCGGAGTGGGGTGTGTCACCTCCTCCGTGTCTGCGTAGCCAGCGGTTGCCGTGGACGCGATGAACAGCGTGGCCAGGGTGGCGGCTGCTGCCATCCGGAGGGGTGTTCGACCCATATGCTTCTCCGATGATCACGGTGCGACCTCGTTACCGCACCGCCGCTCAACGTACGCTCGCCCTCCGACGTATGCCAGATGAACGAGCGAAGACTAGACGAACGACCAGCACGGCGACTTTGGTCGAATCACGCGGATGCCGGGCGATCGGCGACGGGCGTCAGAGCCGCTCCGGCGAGTGCACGCGCGCGAGGAACCGGGCGGTGCGCGGGGACGGACCCCGAGGGTCCAGCAGGGACACGACGACCGTGACAGCGGTCGCGAGCGGGATCGTCCATGCCGCGGGCTGAGCCAGGTACGGGGCCGCGATCCCGACCCCGCCCACGGCCGCGTGCACGAGCAGCGCAAGGCCGGCCGCGAGGCCTCCGGAGACCATGCCCGCCACTGCTCCGCGTGCGGTGAGACCCCGCCACCACACCCCGAGCAGCACGACCGGGGACAGGGTGGAGGCCGCGACCACGAACACCACGCCGACGCTGGAGCCGAGTCCCGCCGGGGCTGTCAGCAGCGCGATCGCGAGCGGGACGAGCGCGCAGAGCAGAGCGGACAAGCGGAACGAGCGCACGGAGCCCGAGAACACGTCCTGGCTGATGACTCCGGCGAGCGAGACGACGAGGCCGGCGGAGGTCGCGAGGAACGCCGCGAAAGCGCCGGCGACGATGAGCGCCGTGAGCAGCTCGCCGAAGACGCCCGGGAAGACGCGGGACGGCAGCAGCAGCACGACCGTGTCGGCGATGCCCGGCACGGCCAGGTCCGGCGCGGCGATGCGGGCGAGCAGCCCCATGGTGCTCGATACGGCGTAGAACGCGCTGACCATCGCGATCACGATGACGGTCGTCCGCCGGGCGGAGACGCCCGTCGGGCTCGTGTAGAACCGCACGAGCACGTGCGGGAGCCCCATGGTGCCGAGGAGCAGCGCGAGCAGGAGGGATGCCGTCTGATAGGCGTCGAACCCGGAGGGGCCTGCCTCCGTCGGGAAGACGAGTGCGGGGTCGATATCGTGCGGACCGCCGCTCAGCGCGAAGGCGATGCACACCACCGGCACGAGGAGGGCCGTGAGCTTCAGCCAGTACTGGAAGGCCTGCACATAGGTGATCGCCCTCATGCCACCGGCGGCGACGGCGCCCGCCACGATCACCGCCACGAGCACGGCTCCCACCCACTCGGGCACCCCCGCCACGACGAGGAGGGTGAGGCCGGCGCCGTGCAGCTGCGGCACGATGTAGAGCCACCCGATGATGAGGACCGCGACGCTGGTCACACGCCGCGCCGCGACAGACGCCAGCCGCGCCTCGACGAAGTCGGGGATCGTGTAGGCCCCGCTGCGTCGGAGCGGGGCCGCGACGAAGACCAGCACGAGCAGGTAGCCGGCCGCGTAGCCGATCGGGAACCAGAACCCGCGGGCGCCGTCGAGCAGCACGAGCCCGGAGAGGCCGAGGAACGTACCGGCGGAGAGGTACTCGCCGCTGATCGCCGAGGCGTTCCACACCGGGCGCACGGTACGGGAGGCCACGAAGAAGTCGCCCGTCGTCCGCGAGATCCGGAGCCCGTAGACGCCGATCAGCAGCGTCGCGATCACCACCAGGGCGACGCCGATCAGGTCGAGGACGGCGTTCACTCGCGGTCCCTGAGCGCGCGGAAGCGCCGTTCGTTGCGCGCCGCGGTGCGCACGTACAGCACGGCGAACACGACGATGATGGGGTAGAACGCGTACGCCTGCAGCAGCCACGACAGCGGCAGCCCCCACACGACGACCTCGCCGATCTCGGGGATCAGCGCGATCATCAGCGTCAGCGCGACGACCACGAGCACGAATCCGGCGACCGTGCCGAGGGCGAGCCGGAGCTGGCTGCGCATGAGCGCGCGGGTGTACACGGCATCCGCTTCGTCCACCGGCGCTCCGGGGAGGGCGATCCCCCGCGTGGGCGAGGCCGGCCTCCCGGTGTCGTCGCCGGTCACACGGACGCGCTTGGGCGTCTCGCTCATCCCAGCCCCTCCGGGCGCACGAGGGCCTCGCGGACGGCCGCGACGAGTCGGCGGCTCACCGGGAGCACGGCGCCGTCGACCACCACCGCGGGATCCGTACCCGACAGGCGCGCCTCGGCGACCGCGGTCGCGCGCACGAGTGTCGATCTGTGCACGCGGAGGAATCCGGCATCCGCCCACCGTGACTCGAGATCCGAGATGGGAATGCGCACGAGGTGCCCGGCATCCGCCGTGTGCAGCCGGGAGTAGTCGCCCTGCGCCTGCACCCAGCGGACGTCGCTGCGCCGCACGAACCGCACGGTCGACCCGACGGTGACGGGCAGCATCTCGTCCTCCCCCGACCCCGTTGTCGCCTGCGCGAGAGCGACCGCTCGATCCACCGCCTGCCGGAGCCGCTCGACGCGGACGGGCTTGAGGAGGTAGTCGACGGCCCTGAGCTCGAAGGCCTCCACGGCCCTGGCCTCGTCGGCCGTCACGAACACCACGGCCGGCGGGGCGGCCAGGGTCTGCAGCGCCCTGGCGAGGTCGGTGCCGAGGAGCCCCGGCATGTGGATGTCGAGGAATGCGATGTCCACCGCGCGCTCGGAGAGCTGGCGCAGCGCCTCGGCGCCGGAGCTCGCCGTCAGCACATCGCCGATGCGAGGGTCACGTCGCAGCAGGTGCACGAGTTCATCGAGAGCCGGCTTCTCGTCGTCGGCGACGAGCACGTCGATCATGCGCACCTCAGTCGTTGTCCGGGTCGTGCTGCGGCTGCGACTTCGGCACCCGCATGCGCACCAGGGTACCCGCGCCGGTGTTCGTCTCGACGACCAGTCCGCCGTCGGCGCCGTAGAGCTGCCGCAACCGCGTGTCGACGTTGCGGAGCCCCACGTGCATCCCGTCATCCGCCGCTGTGAGCGTGGCTCTCAGCCCGTCCGGGTCCATGCCCACACCGTCGTCCTCGACCGTGATCTCGGTGTGCGTGCCGTGGTCGCGCGAGACGATGCGGATCTCCCCGCCGCCCTCGCCCGGCTCGAGCCCGTGGCGGACGGCGTTCTCGACGAGCGGCTGCACCGACAGGAAGGGGATCACGGTCGCGAGCGTCTCGGGCGCGATCTGCAGCGAGATGCTCAGGCGCTCACCGAACCTCGCGCGCTCGAGTTCGAGATAGGAGTGGATGCTCCCCAGTTCGTCCGCCAACGTGGTGAACTCCCCCTGTCGGCGGAACGAGTAGCGCGTGAAGTCGGCGAACTCGAGCACGAGCTCGCGGGCCCGCACCGGATCCGTGTGGATGAACGACGCGATCGCCGTGAGCGCGTTGTAGATGAAGTGCGGCGAGATCTGGGCGCGCAGCGAACGCAGCTCCGCCTCGGCGAGCTGCGTGCGGGAGGCGTCGAGGCTCCCCAGCTCGACCTGGGCCGCGCACCAGTCGGCGACCTCCTCGGCCGCACGCACGAGAGCCGCGGTGACCGGCGAGGCGAACGCGACGACGACGCCGTGCACCCGTTCGTCGACGAGGATGGGCGCGCCGACACCCTCGAGGTCGTCGGCGCGGCCCGGCGAGGGGAAGACCTGGCGGCGCCCCGACTCCCGCACCTGTCGCGCGATCCGCAGGGCCGCCGACTCCAGGCCGTCGGACGGACCGTCGAAGGACAGGGTGTCGTCGTCGCTGACGATGGCGACCGCCGTGCTGCCCAGCAGGACCCGCAGGTGCCTGGCCGCCTTCACGACGTCGCGGGAGGAGAGCCCGCCCCGCAGATGCGGCGCGGCGAGGCTCGCGTGGTGCAGAGCGCTGAACGCGGCACGCTCGGCATCGCTCCCGAGGTCGGTGGCGCCCCGCGCGAGCCGTCGCGCGAGCAGCAGCAGCACCGTGAGGAGGATGCCGCCGAGCGCGCCGAGCACCGCGGCGAGAACGACGTCGGTCATGTCATCAGCCTAGGGACGCTTCGACAGGCTCAGCGACCCATGGTCGAAGGGCCGCCCCGGTACCTTCCCGCCGACCCCGTGCCTTCGCCGCGCCGATTTCATACAGGCTCGGCGCCAAGGTACATGGTCAGCGTGGCCTGGGTCCCCTGGGCCCCTGAGCCTGTCGAAGGGCCCGCTCAACAGCAGCGCGCTCCGGGGTTGCGGTCCTGGTCGTCCATGCGCTGGCGCCAGAACGTCCGCTCCGTCATCGGCTCCTCGTCCGGGTGATTCCGCCGATGGTGCGCGACATACGTCTCGTAGGCGGTGTCGCCCATCAGAGTTGTGATGTACCAGCGGATGCCGCGGGCCGCCCGCCCTGCGGCGCGGAGGAGCGCTCGCAGGGGGGTGGCCACGGCATCCGTCGGTGTGACTGCCTCGCTCATGTCAGTGCTTCGCAGCCCTGCGCTCGTCGGCGAGGATCGGCTCCCACTGCTTCTCGAGCTCGCGCTCGTCGGCTCCGGGCAGGAAGCCCGCCGGCGCGAAGCGACGGGAGGCGACCGGCTGATCCTCCGTGTCCTCTCCTCCGCCTGCGCGGATGGCCTTGATCGTGACGATCACGGCCGCGATCATGACGACGATCGCGAGGGTGACGAAGATGATCGACAGGGTTCCCTGCACCGCGGTGTTCCGGATGACCGCCTCCAGCACCTTCGGCTCCCCCAGCGACGCGTCGCCGGAGCTCAGCGCCTCGCGGTAGCGGAAGTGGTTCGCCCAGTATCCGATCGCCGGCACGGGCGACAGGATCTTGTAGAGGGATGCCGTGATCGTGACGACCGCGGTGAAGGCGAGCGGGAGCCCGATGATCCACAGCCACTTCACGTAGCTGCGGCCGCGCTTGGCGACGATCGCGAGGACCACGGCGAGCGCGATCGCAGCGAGCAGCTGGTTCGCGATGCCGAACAGCGGGAAGAAGGTGTTGATACCTCCGAGCGGGTCGGTGACGCCGAGGATGAGGATCGCTCCCCATCCGGCGACCATGATCGCGGTGCAGATCCAGACGCCGGGGCGCCAGGAGACGTCGCGGAACTTCGGGAACCACGCGCCGATCGAGTCCTGCAGCATGAACCGCGCGACGCGCGTACCTGCGTCGACCGCGGTGAGGATGAACAGCGCCTCGAACATGATCGCGAAGTGGTACCAGAACGCCATGAGCGCCTGGCCGCCGAGGGCCTGCTGCATGATGTGCGCGAGGCCGAGCGCCAGTGTCGGCGCACCACCCGTCCGCGAGACGATCGATTCCTCGCCGACCGCCGCCGCGGTGCTCGTGAGCATCTCCGGTGTGAGGTTCACCCCCGTCAGCCCGAGCGAGTTCACGAAGGCGACGGCACCCTCGACCGTGCCTCCCGTCGCAGCGGAGGGCGCGTTCATGGCGAAGTAGATGCCCTGATCGATCGAGATCGCCGCGACGAGGGCCATGATCGCGACGAACGACTCCATGAGCATGCCGCCGTAGCCGATGAA
>JAZBLS010000102.1:0-12183 GCA_037033365.1 Actinomycetota bacterium
CGTCACCGCACTGGTCGTCGCCGCCGCAGCGCTCACCGCCTGCAGCGGCAGCACCGCACCCGCAGGGAGCTCCTCGAGCAGCGAGGAGGGCGACGGCTTCGGCCTCGTCAAGGACGGCACGCTCACGGTCGCGACCGAGGGCACGTACCGTCCGTTCAGTTTCCACGACGAGGACGGCGCGGGCGACCTCACCGGTTTCGACGTCGAGATCATCCAGGCCGTCGCCGACAAGCTCGACCTCGAGGTCGAGTTCCAGGAGACGCAGTGGGACGCGATTTTCGCAGGACTGGATGCCGGACGCTTCGACGTCATCGCGAACCAGGTCAGCATCAACGACGAGCGCGAGGAGAAGTACCTCTTCAGCAGCCCGTACACCGTCTCGCCGGGCGTGATCGTGGTCGCCGAGGACGACGACTCGATCAGCTCCTTCGACGACCTCGCCGGCAAGACCACCGCGCAGTCGCTCACGAGCAACTGGTACGAGCTGGCCACCGAGTCCGGCGCGAACGTCGAGGCCGTCGAGGGCTGGGCCCAGGCCGTCGAGCTGCTCCGTCAGGGCCGAGTCGACGCGACCGTGAACGACAAGCTCACGTTCCTCGACTACGAGACGACCAACAGTCCGTCGGGTCTGAAGATCGCCGCCGAGACCGATGAGGCCGGCGAGCAGGCGTTCGTGTTCACCAAGGACAAGACGTCGCTCGTCGAGGCCGTGGATGCCGCGCTCGAGGAGCTGCGCGCCGACGGCACCCTCGCCGAGATCAGCGACAAGTACTTCGGCGAAGACGTCACGCAGTAACCCATGGAGAACAACCCCTGGCAGCTGTTCGTCGATTCGCTCGGGCCCATCGCCCTGGCGGGTGTGACGGCGACGGTTCCGCTGGCGGTCGCATCCTTCGCGCTCGGCTTGGTGATCGCGATCCTCGTCGCCCTGATGAGGATCTCGATCAACCCGGTCGTGTCCGGCATCGCGCGGTTCTACATCTCGATCATCCGCGGAACCCCGATGCTCGTGCAGCTCTTCGTGATCTTCTACGGGCTGCCTTCGATCGGCATCAAGCTCGATCCGTGGCCGAGCGCCATCATCGCGCTGTCCCTCAACGTCGGCGGATACGCTGCCGAGGTGGTGCGCGCGGCGATCCTGTCGGTGCCCAAGGGGCAGTGGGAGGCCGCGTACACGGTGGGCATGAACCGCACGCGCACGCTGACCCGCATCATCCTGCCGCAGGCCGCGCGGGTCTCGGTGCCGCCGCTGTCGAACACGTTCATCGCGCTCGTCAAGGACACCTCGCTCGCGTCGCTGATCCTCGTGACCGAGCTGTTCAAGGTGGCGCAGCAGATCGCGGCGTCGACTCTCGAGTTCATGACGGTGTACCTCGCGGCCGCCCTCGTGTACTGGGTCATCTGTCTCGTCCTGTCGTTCGGGCAGAGCGCTCTGGAGAGGAGGCTCGATCGCCATGTCGCTCACTGACGATTCGTCGGCCGCGAGTCGCGCGTCCACCGCGGATCAGCTGCTCACCGCGCGCGGGCTGCACAAGCGCTTCGGACACAACGAGGTGCTGCGCGGCATCGACCTCACGCTGCATCGCGGAGAGGTCGTCGTGCTGATCGGGCCGAGCGGCTCGGGAAAGACGACCGTGCTGCGCGCCCTCAACGGGCTCGAGACCCCGGATGCCGGCACGATCGTCGTCGCAGGCGGCCCGGACATCGACTTCGCACCGGATGCCGCGGTCTCCTCCCGCGCGCGTGCGCAGAAGAGGCTCGCACTGCGCGACCGCTCGGCGATGGTGTTCCAGCATCACAACCTGTTCCCGCATCTCACGGTGCTGCAGAACGTGATCGAGGGGCCGTGGCGTGTGCAGGGCCGGCCGAAGGCCGAGGTCGTGGCCGAAGCGCGGGTGCTCCTCGCCCGGGTGGGGCTCGAGGACAAGGAGAACGCCCGCCCGCACCAGCTGTCGGGCGGACAGCAGCAGCGCGTGGGCATCGTGCGCGCACTCGCCCTGCGCCCGGACCTGCTGCTCTTCGACGAACCGACGAGCGCGCTCGACCCCGAGCTCGTCGGCGAGGTGCTCCTGGTGATCAAGGAGCTCGCGGACGAGGGCTGGAGCATGGTCGTGGTGACGCACGAGCTGAGCTTCGCGCGCGAGGCCGCAGATCACGTGATCTTCATGGACGCCGGCGTGGTCGTCGAGGAGGGACCGCCCGCTCAGATCTTCGGATCGCCGCAGCACGAGCGCACACAGCGGTTCCTCACCCGCATCCTGCGCCCTCTCGACGGGGACTGATCGATCCGTCTGCTTCGCGTGCGGGGTCGAATTCGCACCGGGGGTGCGGGGTCGATTTCGCACCGGGACCGGGTGCGGGGTCAGTTATGCATCCGATTCGGTGCTGAGTGGTGCGAAAGTGACCCCGCACCGGATGGCGGGTGCGAAAGTGACCCCGCAAGATGACGGATGCGGCAGCGACCGGGGGTGCGGCGGCGAATTCGCACCGGGAGCGGATGCCGGGTCAGTTAAGCACCGGAATGGGCGCTTGGCGGTGCGTAAGTGACCCCGCACCGGGCGGCGGCTGCGGAATCGACCCCGCACCGGGCGGCGGGGTGCGAAGGTGGCCCGGCACCGGCGGGCCGAGCGGCGGCCTCGTCAGGGGATCAAGACGGGCAGGACCAGGCTCACCGCCAGGGCGATCATCACGACGGCGATCAGCGCGTCGAGGATCCGCCACGAGCGCTCGGTGCGCAGCCAGCGACCGAGGTAGCGCGCGCCGAAGCCCAGGGCAGTGAACCACAGGATGCTGGCGACGATCGCTCCGGCGGCGAACAGCCAGCGCTCCTCGCCGTGCGTCGAGGCGATCGATCCGAGCATCAGAACGGTGTCGAGATACACGTGCGGGTTGAGCCACGTGAGCGCGAGCACCGTGAGGAGCACCGGCGCGAGTGCGGTACGGGATGCCGTGCGGGTCGCCGTCGACATCGCTCCATCGGCGTGAGGCCCGGCCGCGGCATCCGCTCCTTCCGTCTCGACCCGGAGCTCCTCGCCTCCGCGCCACGCTCGACGGGCCGCCAGGATGCCGTACGTGAGAAGGAACAGTCCGCCTGCCCAGCGGGCGACGACGACGAGCCAGGGCGCCGCGGAGATCACGAACCCGAGGCCGGCGACCCCCGCCGCGATCAGCAGAGCGTCCGACAGGGCGCACACGATGACCACGGGCAGCACGTGCTCGCGACGGATCCCCTGCCGCAGCACGAACACGTTCTGTGCGCCGATGGCCACGATGAGGGAGAGGCCGAGTCCGAGACCCGAGAAGAGCGAGAGCATGCTTCCACGCTAGGCATCACCCATCATCAGCACCAGCAAGGATTCCTTGTGAACCATTAGCCTGGCTGATGTGAGAATCGATCCGGAACTGGCCGCCACGGTCGCCGCCGTCGCCGATGAGGGCACCCTCGACGCGGCATCCCGCCTGCTCAACGTCACCCCGTCGGCCGTGAGCCAGCGGCTGAAGACCCTCGAGCAGCAGCTCGGGCGCGTGCTCGTGGTCCGCTCCAAACCCGCGAAGCTCACCGAGACGGGGGAGGCCGTCGTCCGGTTCGCCCGACAGATCGCTCTGCTCGAGCACGACGCCCTGCGCGGCCTGGGGCTCGAGGGAGACGCGCCACGATCCCGCATCCCGCTCGCCGTCAACGCCGATTCGATGGCGACCTGGTTCCTCGCGCCGCTCGCCCGCCTCTCAGCCACGCACGACATCGACGTCGACCTGCACCGCGACGACCAGAACTTCACCGCCCGGCTCCTCGAATCCGGGACGGTGATGGCCGCTGTCACAAGCGAGGATGCGCCGGTGGCCGGGTGCTCGGTATCACCCCTCGGTGTTCTGGAGTACCGCGCGATGGCGACTCCCGAGTTCGTGGACCGCTGGTTCCCGGACGGCGCGACGCGCGAGGCTCTGGAGACCGCGCCCTTCGTCGACTTCGATCGTCGGGACACTCTGCAGCACGCGTGGCTGGAGTCGATGGGTGTGTCGCACCAGGGCGTGCCCCGGCACTACGTGCCCGCCTCGCACGACTACGCACTCGCCGTGCGACTGGGGCTCGGGTGGGGCATGGTGCCGCTGCTGCAGAACGATCCCGCGGGCGAGCTGGTCGAGCTGGGCGGCCCGCCGATCAAGGTCAGGCTCTACTGGCAGCAGTGGAATCTGCGGTCCGATCTGCTCGACACGATCGCTACGGAGGTGGCGGCCGAGGCCCGGCGGGTGCTCGAGTCCTGAGCTCAGCCCTCGCGCACCGGAGTCACCCCCGCGCTGAGCGCGTGCAGCAGGCGACTGAGGCTGTCGATGTCGGCGACCGACCAGTCCGAGAGGTTGCGCATCAGCATCCCCTCCTGAGGCTCGCGGGCCTCGGCGAGTCGAGCGGTGCCATGCGGGGTCAGGCTCAGAAGCGACGAGCGTCCGTCGCTCGGGTCGGGGGAGCGTTCGATCAGACCGAGGTCCTCGAGCTCGCGGATCGTTCGGCTCAACTGGCCCTTGTCGACGAGCATCCGCTCTGACAGGGCAGAGGCGTTGATCTGCCCGCACCGCGCGATCGTCGTGAACGCCTTGTAGGCACCGGGGAGCATGCCGGGGCTGACGCGATTCGCGCTCTCGGTGATGAGTCGACGGAAGTGCGTGATCAGCTCGCTGAACTCAGCCTCCAGGGCGCGGACCGCAGCGGTCCGCACCTCGTCGGAGGTCGGGTCGGCGAGCGGCTCAGCGTCGGACATGGGATGCGCCGCCGTCGCCCTTCGCGGAGACCGTCACCGTCCCGGTCGGCGCCCCCGTGAGAGCCTCCGCGTCGGCCACGGCCACGTCGGCGGCATCCTCCACAGTGCGGGAGCCGGCTTCGGCATCCGCCTTCGCCCTCTCGCTCGTCGTCATCCGTGTGAGCGGCTTGTTGGGGAGGAAGAGGATCGCGATCAGGCTGACCACGGCGAGGGGGATGCCGATGAGGAACGAGTGCGCGATCGCCTGGGCGTAGAAGTCCTCGATGATCGACCTCACGGGCTCCGGGAGCAGTCGCACCTCGGGGAGCGTGCCGCTCGAGAGCTGCGCCGCGACATCGGCGCCCTTGTCTCCGAGCTCGGCGATCGCGGCGCCGATGCGCTCCTTGCCGTCGGAGAAGAGCGTGGTGAGGGAGTTCGCGAGCACGGCTCCCATGGCCGAGACGCCGACCGTGCCGCCGAGGCTGCGGAAGAAGGTCACGCCCGAGCTCGCAACGCCCATCTCGGAGGGCTTCGCGACGTTCTGGACGATCAGCACGAGGTTCTGCATCGTCATGCCGACACCGGCGCCGGTGAGGAACATGTAGATCGAGACCAGCACGAAGTCGGTGTCGTAGTGCAGGGTCGACAGCAGCGTGGAGCCCGCGATGAGCAGCACGGATCCGAGGATCAGATAGCCCTTCCACTTCCCGAAACGGGTGACCAGCTGGCCGATGACCATGGAGGAGATCAGGAGACCGGCCATCATCGGCAGCGTCATGAGACCCGCCTCGGTGGGTGTCGCGCCTCGGGCGAGCTGCATGTACTGCGCGAGGTAGACCGAGGTGCCGAACATGGCCACGCCGATCGAGATCGACGCGACGACCGACAGGGTGAATGTTCGGCCGCGGAACAGCGAGAGTGGGATCAGCGGCTCGCGCACCTTGATCTCGACGATGATGAAGGCGATCGTCGCGAGGATGCCGCCACCGACCATCAGCACCGTCTCGATGCTCCACCAGTCGAAGGTCGACCCGGCGTTCGTGATCCAGATCAGCAGCAGCGAGACGGCCGTCGACAACAGCACGATGCCGACGTAGTCGATCGAGGCCTTGCGGGTGCGCTCCGTGCTGATGCGGAGGGTCTTCTGCAGGATGATCAGCGCGGCGATCGCGAAGGGGAGCGCGACGAAGAAGTTCCAGCGCCAGTTGACCGTATCCGTGATCCAGCCACCGAGCAGCGGGCCGCCGACGGTCGCGACGGCCATGACCGCGCCGAAGAGCCCCATGTAGCGTCCGCGCTCACGAGGGCTGATGATGTCGGCCATGATGACCTGGCTCAGGGCGGCGAGACCGCCACCGCCGATGCCTTGGATCGCGCGGAACGCGATGAGCATGTTCGTGTCCTGCGCGAAGCCCGCGGCCGCCGTGGCACCGACGAAGATCACGATCGCGAGCTGGATGAGGAGCTTTCGGTTGAACAGGTCGGCGAGCTTGCCCCAGATGGGCGTCGTGATCGCCGTGGTGAGCAGGGTCGCCGTGATGACCCACGTGTAGGCGGCCTGGTCTCCGCCGAGGTCATGCACGATGACCGGCATCGAGGTGGACACCACGGTGGTGGCGATCATGGAGACGAACATGCCGAGGAGGAGGCCGGTGAGGGCCTCCAGCACCTGGCGGTGCGTCATCCGGGTGGGGGAATCGGTCGTCATCGGGAGCCTCTCGAGGATCGCAGGAACGGATGCCGCGTCAGCTCTGGCGCGTACTGATAGTTGAACTTGGTCAACTATAGGTGCGTGGTTGATCTTCGTCAACTATCGGCCCGGTCGACGCGAGCCGGATTGACTGAAGGAATATTCAATTCACATCGAAGATCTATTGAACGATCCTTCAGTTTGTGTGAGTGTGGACGGAACCACCTGAGCAAGCGGGGTGCACGGTCACTGAGGGGCGACCGATCCCACGCACCCGCGCTGCCGATTCCGAGGGGGAGACAGATGGTCACGAAGAACACTCAGCGCAAGATCCTGGCCGTGCTCGCGGGGGGACTCGTCCTCGGCGTGGGCGTGGGTGTCACGCTCGCGGCGTGGAACGACTCCGAATTCGCGAGCGGGACCTTCACGGCCGGCTCGTTCAATCTGGAGGGATCGACCACGAGCGCGACAACGGGGTATGCCAATCACAACGTCGACAGCGGAGACACGGCAGCGACGCTCGTCTTCCAGCTGCCAGCCGTGGCGTCGTCGATGTCGCCCGGCGATGTCGTCTACGCCCCGTTCTGGGTGCGGCTGGACAGCACGACCACGAACAGCGCCACCCTGCTTCCCGCCGGTGTGACGGCCGGAGCCGGCGGCAACACCGCGAACCTGTCGTATTCGGTGACCGCCATCGCGCCGGCCGCCACGTGCGGTGCGGGCGCGAGCGGGACCGTCGTCGCCACGGGTGCGACGCTCGCGGCGCAGACCGGTCCGACGAGCGTGCCGCTGGCCAAGGGCGCGACGGCCGGCACGGCGGGGACACCCGTGCAGCTGTGCTTCGCCGTCACTGCCGGTGCGGGACTCACCCAGGGCGCCGCGGCGACCGCGACGTGGAAGTTCACGGCGACCTCGACCGCGAACTGACCATGACGGGCACCCGCAGATCCATGCGGGAGAGACGACGTCTCCGTTCCCGTCGGATCCGAGCGCTCCTTGCGGGCGGTCTGGTGTTCGGCGTGGGCGCGACCATGACGCTCGCCGCATGGAACGACTCCGAGTACGGCAGTGCCACGTTCACGGCCGGACGCTTCGACATCGTCGGCGCTCCGGACGGCACGACCTTCACGAACCACCCGGTCGGCACGCCCGCAGCGCTGACGTTCAGCACGCCGTTCACCGCCATGGCGCCCGGCAGCACCGTGTACGCAGTGTTCAGCGTCAAGACGGCGAATCCGTCGGTGGCGGGGACTCTGCAGTGGACCTCGGCGTCGACCGGCGGCTCAGGTCTCGGGCCGTTCCTCCGGTACGGGCTGCGGACGATCGCGGGAACGGCGTGCAACGCGACGACCTACGCGGCCGGCACGACGGTCGTCGCGGACAACTCGACGCTGGCGACCGCCGGCGCGAGCGCGCAGACCGTCGCGGCCAACGGCGGGTCGACCGTCACATACTGCATCGCCGTGACGCTTCCCGCCGGGACTCTCAACACGGCGCAGGGGCTGACGGCGGTGCAGACCTGGCAGATCACGGGAACCTCGTCCTGAGGTGGGGTATCGGATGAGCGGCGCGATCACGCGAAGGGAACTGCGGGAGCAGGGGGCGCTCGTCGGAGCGCCTGCGCCTCCCTCTCGGCCGGGGCGCGGGGCGGCGCGGGCGATCGGCGACGTCGCACTCTGGATCGCGGCTGCGGCCGGCGTCGTGTGCATGGTGCTCGTCGTGCTGGCGCTGACCGCGAACATCACGCTGATCATGTTCCGCACCGGATCCATGTCGCCCACGATCACCGCGGGGTCCGTCGCGGTCGTGCAGCGCGTGCCCGCGTCGGAGATCGAGATCGGAGACGTCGTCACGGTCGACCGGCAGGGCGACCTGCCCGTCACCCACCGGGTCACATCCGTCGCGACCGGGGGGAGCGACGGCGAGCGTGTGATCACCATGAGGGGGGACGCCAATGCCGCCGACGACCCCTACGCCTACACGGTGTCGAGCGTACGGACCGTGCTCTTCTCGGTGCCCGGCACAGCGACGGTGATCGTGGCGCTCGGGGACCCGTACGTCCTCGGAGTGCTCACGATCGCGGCATCCGTCCTCGTGGTGTGGGCGTTCTGGCCGCGGACTCCAGGTGGTCGGCGTGAGGCCCCGGAGGTCGCGTCGTGAAGCTCGGCCGAGTGGTCGTGGCTGCGCTGTCGCTGGCGCTCTGCGCCGTCGGGGTGGGCGTCCCGGCGGCGGCGGCGCCCACGACGCAGGTCGTGCAGGGTGATGTGCTGCGGCTCGTGTCGACCGCCGATTGGGAGCGGGCGGACGGCATGCTGCCGGCGGCGTCGATGGACTGGGACGTCACGGTCAGCGCCGACGCCGCCGACCCCGGTACGGTGCGGATCGGCGTGAGCGCCGAGGGTGCGGCCCCGCTCACGCTGGATGCCCGGCTCTGCTCCGGCGAATGGACGAGGGACGGATGCTCGGCGGAGCTCACCGACCTGCGGACCGACTGGGCGATCCCGCGCGACGGAGTCGAGGTGCCGCTGCTGGAGATGGCGGACACCGAGGTGGCGCACCTGCGCCTGACGGTCTCGCTCGCGAACGATCTGCCGGGCCGCACCGATATGCGGGTGCACGTGCAGGGAGCAGGGGAGAGCGCCGCGATCGAGCCCGGTGGCGGGGTGGCCGGTGGGGTCGACGGCGGACTCGCGACGACAGGCATGGCACCCGTCCCGCCGTGGGTGCTCGGGGCCGCGGTGCTGCTGGTCGGACTCGGATTCGGGCTGAGCGTGCGTCGTCGCCATGGGGCCGATACGGCGTCATCGCACCAGGAGGTGAGCTCGTGAACGCGCGAGGCGTCGGGCGCTCGTCGAGGGGGCGGCGTGCACTCGCCGCGCTCGCCGGAGCGACGCTGCTCGTGAGCCTGGCGCTGGCGCCGAACGCACAGCTCTCGGATGCCGCGTTCACGGATGACGAGCAGGCGCAGGCCACCCTGACGGCGCGGCTGCTGCCGCCTCGGGTCACGAGCATCCCTCTCTGCAGCCGGCCCCCGCTTCTGGGAGGGACGTTCATGAGGGTGACCTGGGAGTGGCCGGCTGTCGCTCCGTACTCGAGCTTCACGGGCAGCAACGTCGAGTGGCGGGTGGGCACTCTCGTCGTGACTCCGACGGTCACGGGGCCCGACGCGCAGGGGCGGTACACCGCGGACATCACGACCGGGCTCCTCAGCGGGCTGCTCGGGGGACTGCTCGGTGCCGACGTCGTGATCGAGATGCGGACGACTTATGGGACGTGGCGCACGAACACCACGCCGACGACGGTGACGTACAACGCGCCGCTGGTGTCGGGTGCCGCAACCTGCACTCCGGTCAACGGGACGTGAGGCGGTCGGCGGTCGTTCGGCTCAGTCCGCGAGGGCGAGCGCGCGGAACGCGTCCCGCTCGCGGAGGTGCTCGCGGCGGCTCGTCACGGCATCCGCGATCCGGCTGGGCACCTGCCTGCCGGTGGTGCGCCGGTAGAGCTCGTCGATGAGGTCGGTGGCGAGGCCTACGAGCTTCGCGATCTCGCGGTCGTCGCGATCGATCCACACGCAGCGCGGCTCGTCGTGGATCGGTGCGAAGTCGACGTGCTCCTCCCATACGAAGAGCGTGCGTTCGGCGCCGAGCACGTGCTGCTGCCACCAGACCTGGCGGAGGTAGGTGCGAGGGATGCCGCGGAAGGCCTTGTTGGTGGTCTTGATCTCTGCGAGCTCGACCCGGCCGCCGGCCTTGACGGCGATACCGTCGGGGGTGGCGAGGTGCCGGTGCTCGACCTCGGCGCGGAAGAGTGCGGAGGACGGCAGGATGCCGTGGGTCGCGGCGACCCAGGCCGCGATCTCGGGCTCGCGGCGCCGACCGTGGTCCGTGTAGGCGTTGCCGCCGAAGCGGGGACCGCCGCCGAGCTTGGAATCCGCAGCGCGTGCGATCGACTTCTCGCTCGTGAGTCCGGCGACGTCCGTTGCGGTGATCCCGCGCGACCGGGCGCGCATCCACGCGACGCGGTCGCGGGAGTCCGCGACGATGCGTGCTTGGAGTTCGGGGGTCACCCTTCGACCCTAACCCCGCCCGCGGACGACGCGGTCCCGTACACGCCGCTCCCCGGCATCCGCCGCCCGCCCTCTCGCCGTTTCATCGACCCGGTGTGTTCGCGCCGAGACACCCGGAAGATCGCGTCGCCAGGGCACCGGGACGACGGGAACATACCGGGTGACGGCCAGTCTGATTCTCTGCACAGCAAGCGGATGTGCCTGACAGTCGACGGATGCCGTGCACAGGCGCCGCAACCAGGCGCCGCTCCGGGGCGCTGCGACCATGCTGGGCGGATGCAGAGCATCGGGGTGTCTGAGGCCAGAACGCTTCTGCGATCGAGGAGGCAGCTGGTGGAGCTCGGTCACACGGAGCGCGGCATCCGTGCGCGTGTCGCCGACGGGCGGTTCGTGCGGGTGCGGCGGGGGTGGTATATCGGGGCGGAGGTTCGGGAGAAGCTCTGGCCGGAAGGGCGGCACCTGCTTCACATCGTCGCGGTGTCGAAGGATGCCGTCGGGCAGCGCCCGGTGTTCTCGCAGGCGTCTGCTGCGGTGATCCTCGGCCTCCCGATATACCGCACGAAGATGGAACGGGTGCATATCGCGGCGGAACGACGGGCGTCGCGGAGCATGCCGGATGTGCTGCGCCATGAGACCACGCTCGACCCCGGCGATGTCGTCGAGGTCGACGGTCTGCTGTGCACCTCTCCGGCGCGTACCGTGCTCGATGTGACGCGCTCGTCGAGCCCGGAGGCCGCCATCGCGTGCGCTGACGCCGCGCTGCGACGAGTCGCGGTGGTCGGACAGGCGCAGGACGAGACGGCGGCCGATGAGTGGCGCGATGAGCTGTTGGCCAGGGCAATGTCTTCCACCGGGCGCGGCGTGCGACAGGCGCGGCGAACCATCGCATTCGCGGATGGAAGGGCCCAGCTGCCGGGCGAGAGCGTCAGCCGCCTGCAGCTGTGGCGACTGGGGTTTCGGCGGATCGGGCTTCAGGCACCCGTCGTGCTTCCGGACGGGTCTCGGGTGTTCATCGACTTCGATCTCGAGGAGGCTGACGCCTACGGAGAGTTCGACGGTCTCGGCAAGTACCTGGATGACACGCTCCGAGACGGTCAGACGATCGAGGAGGTGGTCCTCGCCGAGAAGCAGCGCGAGGATCGAGTCCGCGGGGTGACCGGCCGCAGGTTCGTCCGCTGGGGCGCCGAACACATCACGACGCCCGAGGCGTTGGGTGAGCGGCTCGCCACCTTCGGCATCCGCTCGCCGTCGTTCTGACCGGAGCGCCGGCCGTATCCCGCGCCGACTCGGTGTGCTCGCGCCGACCCTGTAGCTTCCCCGCGCGGATTCGGCACAGGCTCGGCGCGAAGTTACCGGGTCGGGAGATGGGAGGGCAGGGGAGGGGAGGGGCCCGATTTGGGAAGGGGGATGCCGTGGGGTAGAGTTGTCTCAACCGAAGACCGCTGGTCATCATCCGTGCGCGAGCACGTCTGATCGAAGCTCTGCTCAGCAGGGGCCCGCGCAGGACACGAACTTCTCAAAGCTCCGTGCGCTTGCGCCGGAGCTTTTCTGTTGCATGCGGTCCAGGTCGGTGCCTCACCGCCGTGAGGCGCCTCGTACACACCAAGGAGTGACCATGGCGCAGAAGGATGCATCGGTCGCCGAGCTCACGAAGTCATTCGAGAACTCGACTGCCGTTCTGCTGACCGAGTACC
>JAZBLS010000103.1:0-12086 GCA_037033365.1 Actinomycetota bacterium
TGCGACCGGCGGCGCCGGCGGAGCGGGCGGCGACGCGACCGGAGGTGCGGCCGGAGGCTCGACCGGAGGCGACGTCGTCTCCGCGACCGGGTATCCCGGCACGGCGGCGCCCTCGGCATCCGTCACGTACTCGCCCCACCGGTGGGTGTGATCCCGGGCGGCGGCCTCGACCGCTGCCGTGCTGACACCGTCGATGAGGAACAGCGCGTCCTCGCGCTCGAGACCCGAGAGGTATCCCGTGATGACGCCCTGCACCGAGTGCACCTGGGCTCCCGAGACCCGCTGGGCGCGGTCGATCGGCCCCTGCGAGAGCGAGACGCCCTGCAGGCGTGCCAGCGGGAAGATCGCGAGCTTGCGCCAGACCGTCCCGCGGCGCAGCAGCAGACCGAACTCGGTCAGCGCGAAGCCGTGCCGCTTCCACGACAGCGGCCGGCGCCACCAGGCACGGCGCGGCATCGTCCGGTAGGGGTCGCCCTCCACCGGCCCGAGGATGCCGTGCTCCCACACGAGCGGGATGTCGGCGATCGGCGCATCCGGCAGGATGAGCGCGAGCACGCGCTCGACGTCGGCGCGCTTGCCGACCGGGAGCACGATGTTGAACTGCTGGGCCGTGCCCGACTGCTGCGCCGCGGCGCTCTTGCCGCTCATCCGGTTGATCTTGATCGTCCACCACCCGAACGGACGCCAGAGCAGCGACTGGGTCACCTCGACCGCGAAGATGCGCCCCGGCGGGAGCGTCTCGGTGACGGTGGTGAGCAGGCCGTAGGTGATCCGCACGCCATCGGGCGTCGGGGCGATGGAGTAGCGCAGCGACTTCGAGATCTGCGCCCAGGTGATGCCGACGACGGCGATGACCATCGGGATGCCGATGCCGAGGATGATCCCCAGCCCGAGGAAACCGGTGAGCGGCTCGCCGTCGATGAGCGAGCCGATCAGGACACCGCCGACCGCGACGGCGAAGATGACGCCGAAGAAGACGACCCAGAGCAGGCTCGAGATGAGCTGCGAGCCGACCAGGCGACCGGTCGGGATCTTGACGACGCTCTCGGGTGCGACGTCGGCCAGGTCCACGCCGCTGATGAGGTCGTTCACGCCCGCGTTGACCTGCCCGCGAAGCTGCGCCCGCGTCGAGCCGGCCGGCGCACCGGGGTTCCCGGCTGCGGGAGCTCCGGGGACGACGCCCTGCCGCGCGGCGCGTGCTCCCGACGCGAGCCGCAGGATGTCGCTGCGCACGGACTCGGCCCGCGCCGTGGCGAGATACTCGAGCTCGACGTTGGCGTCGGTGCCGGCTCCGACGACCTCGAGCTTCGCGAGGCCGATGACGCGCGCCGGGAACGGACGCGTGAGGTTCACGCCCTGCACACGGTCGAGCGGTGCACGGCGGTGCGAGCGGAAGACGATGCCTTTGCGGACCTCGACGTGGTCGCCCGTGATGCGGAACTGCTGGAAGCGCCAGACGAACCAGAAGATCGCGACGAGCACGATGACGAGCCCGAGCACGCTCAGCAGGACGACGAGGATGAGGTTGTTCGCGAGTACCCAGTCGACGGGGTCGCCGCCGTTGTAGTCGCTGTAGTGCGCCTCCTCCGGCGTGAACAGGTCGACGACCCAGGCGATCAGCCGGTCGCGCAGGTTGGCGAACACGATGCCCGCGACGATGATGAGCGCAAGCCCGCCCTTGAAGAGCGGGGTGAGCGGATGCATCCTGTGCCACTCGCCGTCGGCGAGCGTCACGGGCGCGGCGGGCGGAGCGACCGCGTCGGTCGCCGTCGGCGGCGGGAGGTGCGGCTCGCTCACAGGCCGGTCCGGCGGGTCTCGGCGACCTCGATGAGGGTGTCCCGCAGCGCCTCGGCCGCGCCCTGCGTGAGTCCGGGGATCTGCACACCTGTGGTCGCCGCAGCCGTGACCATCTTGAGCTGCGTGACGCCGAAGGCGCGGTCGAGCGGACCCTGCGTGATGTCGACGAGCTGCATCCGGCCGTACGGCACCGCGATCATGCGCTGCCACAGGATGCCCTTGCGGAAGACGATGTCGTCGTCGCGGAGCATGTAGCCGATCGCCTTCGCCTGACGGGGCAGGATCACGAGCGTGATCAGCGTGATCAGCACGACCACACCGGCCGGGATCCAGGCCCAGGTCTGGTGGAGCACGATCGCCAGCACGGCGGCGACGATCAGGATGAAGGCGACGAAGAGGACATTCTGCACGATCTGCGACACGACGTAACGCGGCGAGATCTGGTGCCAGGTGCCGTCCAGCTCGAGGCGCGCATCGCTGCGAGCGGTCCGCAGCCCGGTGTAGGTGCCGTCGTCGAGGGCGGCGAGGTCAGTGACTTCCGCCGAATTCAGCGGGGCCGGGGCCCCCGGCTCGATCTCTGGGTTCTGAGTCATCAGGATCCTTCGGCAGTGTGCAGAACTGTTCGGCGACGAGAGCCGCGATCGCGAGCACCACGGCACTCCCGATCAGGGCGAGCATCGCCACAGTCGACCCTACCGGGGGATCGATCGGGCGCGACAGGAGGAACGCCAGCAGTCCGGCGCCGAACCCGGCCATCAGCGCACCGACGAGGCTGGAGGCCCGCGCGAGCGTGACCGCCCTCGTCGCACGGAACGGATCGATGCGGATGCCGCGGCGCACGCTCGAGCGGACGGGCCACGCCACCCCGAGCGACGCGGCCGCTATCAGGAGCAGCAGGACCGGGAGGAGGAGCGAGGGCGTGAAGGTCGTGCGGCCGATCGCCGTGAGGAGATGGTCGAGCAGGAAGCCCGCGCCGGCGGCGAGGATCGCGAGAACCGCGAGGAGCCCGATGGATGTGCGCTTCATCGCTCTTCCTGCGCGCGGAGCTCGGTCACGAGGTCCGCGATGCGCCCCCGCCCGGGGAGCACGGCATCCTCGTCGAGATCGAGCCAGGGTTCGAGCACGAACAGCCGTTCGGCCGCGCGGGGGTGCGGCAGCTGCAGCCGCTCGTCGTCGGAGGTCTCGTCGCCGTACGCGATGAGATCCAGGTCGAGGGTGCGGTCTCCCCAGCGCACGTGACGCTCACGTCCGTTCTCGTCTTCGATCGCGTGCAGCATGCCGAGCAGGATCGACGGCGCGAGCCGTGTGCGCACGAGTGCCACGGCGTTCACGTAGCCCGGCGCCTCCGGATCGGGGCCGTCGAGGCGCAGTGCGACGGTCTCGAACAGCCTCGACAGACGCACGTCGCTCACGAGCGGCAGACGTGCGATGCGCTCGGCCGCCGCTCGGATCGTGCCTTCACGGTCGCCGAGGTTCGCTCCGAACGCCACGACGGCGATGCCCTCGGGGCGCGCGGTCCGCGATGCGGGCGGAGTCGGCGGGTTGGTGAGGTTGCGGCTCATCGTGCGCCCTCCCCCGCCGGTGCGCTCCTGCGGCGGCGCACACGCACGGCGACATCGGCGAAGGTCAGCGGGATCGGCGCGTGCGGCTTGTGCACCGTCACCTCTGCCCACACCACGCGCGGGTCGACGAGTGCGACGTCCGCGATCCGCTCGGCAAGGGTCTCGATCAGGTTCACCGGCTCGCCGGCGACGACCGCGGCGACCCGCTCTGCGAGCTCGCCGTAGTGCACGGTGTCGACGACGTCATCGGATGCCGCGGCCGCAGCCAGCGACATCATCAGGCGCACGTCGATCGTGAACTCCTGGCCGTTCTCCCGCTCGTGGTCGTACACGCCGTGACGGCCGAACACCGTGAGTCCGGTGAGGAGGATCTCGTCGAGGTCATCCATGGTTCATCCCTCCCAGGCGTGCGCGATCGCGAGCGCATCGCGGGTCGCGGCCACGTCGTGGACGCGGACCGCCCAGACACCCGCCCGCGCGGCGAGCGCACTGGTCACGGCGGTCGCGAGATCCCGACGCTGCTCCGTCACCTCGGCATCCGTCGCGGCGTGCTCCAGCGTCTCGGCCAGGAACCGTTTGCGCGACGTGCCGATCAGGATGCGCGGCCCCATCGCGGTGAACTCGTCGAGCCCGCGCAGGACGTCCCAGTTCTGCGATCCGGCCTTCGCGAAGCCGATCCCCGGGTCCACGATCAGCCGGGAGGGAGCGATACCGGCGGTCGCGGCCGCGGCCATGCGCTCCCGCAGCTCGCTCGCGACCTCGCGCGCCACACGACGGTACTCGGCGTAGGCGTACATGTCGGACGAGAAGCCGCGCCAGTGCCCGAGCGCGTAGTCGGCGCCGGAGTCGGCCACGACGGCGAGCATGTCGGGGTCGGCGAGGCCGCCGGAGACGTCGTTCACGACGCGCGCACCCGCGCGGATCGCCGCGGCGGCGGTCGCGGAGTTGAACGTGTCGACGCTGACGGGAGCCCCGGCCTGGACCAGGCGCTCGATCACCGGGATGACGCGCTGCTGCTCGACCTCGGCTCCGACGCGCTCGGCACCGGGTCGGGTGGACTCGCCGCCGACGTCGAGCACCGTGGCACCTTCGGCGCGGAGTCGCAGGCCGTGCTCGACGGCCCGGTCGACATCGAGATACCGACCGCCGTCGCTGAAAGAGTCGGGAGTGACGTTGACGATGCCCCAGATCCCCGTCATGAGCCCTGGGTCCCTGACCCCACCTGGGTCCCCGACCCCACCTGGGCCCCTGAGCCCACCTGGGTCCCTGAGCCTGTCGAAGGGCCCGCACCCACCGAGGCGCCGATCAGCGCGATGAGCTCCGCGCGGGCCGCCGGCTCCGTGTACTCGCCTCGCGCGGCGATCGTGAGCGTCGACGCCTCGGGCTGCCGTCCGCCGCGCATCGTGACGCAGCCGTGGCTGGCGTCGAGCACGACGAGGACGCCGCGGGTGTCGAGGTGCTCCGCGATCGTGTCGGCGATCTGCTCGCCCAGTCGCTCCTGCACCTGCGGCCGCGCCGCGAGCGTCTCGACCACGCGCACGAGCGCGCCGAGACCCACGACCTGCTCACCGGGCAGGTACGCGATGTGCGCACGCCCGGCGAACGGGAGCAGGTGATGCTCGCAGACGGATCGGAAGAGGATGTCGCGCAGCAGCACGGCACCGGACGGAAGGGTGTCGGGTGCGGGGCCACGCGTGACGCTGATCGTGTGCGCGAGGGGTGCCGCGGCATCCTCTCCCACTCCGGCGAAGAACTCCGAGTACAGATCGGCCATGCGCGCGGGCGTCTGCTTCAGCCCGGGACGATCCGGGTCCTCGCCTATCGCCTCGAGCAGTTCCCGCGTGAGCCGCTCGACGCGTTCGCGGTCGACGGACACGGGTCAGGCCGTCGCAGGTCGAGCCTGACCGGCACCCGCCGATCCGGGCTGGGTGCGCGCGTTCGCCGCCGGTGCCTCGACCGACGCCGCGACCGGCACGACCTTCTTCGGGACCTCGATCGGCGGGATCTCGGACACGGGGCGGTCCTCGCTGGAGAGCCACAGCGGGCGCTCCGGGAGCTTGCGCACCTCGGTGAAGATCTCGGCGATCTGGTTGTGGTCCAGGGTCTCCTCCTCGAGGAGCGCCAGGGCGAGCTTGTCGAGGATGTCGCGGTTCGCGCTGATGACCTCGTACGCCTCGTTGTGGGCCTGCTCGATGAGAGCCCGCACCTCGGCATCCACCCGCTCCGCCACCTTCTCGGAGTACTCGCGACCACGGCCCATGTCACGGCCGGCGAAGGGCTCGCCACCCTCACTGCCGAGCTTGACCGGGCCGACCTGCGTGGTCATGCCGTACTCGAGCACCATCCTGCGGGCGATCGAGGTCGCCTTCTCGATGTCGTTCGATGCACCGGTGGTCGGGTCGTGGAAGATGATCTCCTCGGCGACGCGGCCGCCCATCGCGTAGGTGAGCTGGTCCTGGAGCTCGTTGCGCGTCACGGAGTACTTGTCGTCGAGCGGGAGCACCATCGTGTAGCCGAGGGCCTTGCCACGCGGCAGGATGGTGATCTTCGTGACGGGGTCCGTGTAGTTCATCGCCGCCGCCGCGAGCGCGTGGCCGCCCTCGTGGTAGGCCGTGATGAGCTTCTCGCGGTCCTTCATGACGCGTGTGCGCCGCTGCGGACCGGCGATCACGCGGTCGATGGCCTCGTCGAGGGCGCGGTTGTCGATGAGCTGCGCGTTCGAGCGGGCCGTGAGCAGCGCCGCCTCGTTCAGCACGTTGGCGAGGTCTGCGCCGGTGAAGCCGGGGGTCTTGCGAGCGACGACCTCGAGGTCGACGCTCTTCGCTAGCGGCTTGCCCTTGGCGTGCACCTCGAGGATCTTCTGACGCCCCTTGAGGTCCGGGGCGTCGACGCCGATCTGGCGGTCGAAGCGGCCGGGACGCAGCAGAGCGGGGTCGAGGATGTCGGGGCGGTTGGTCGCCGCGATGACGATCACGTTGGCGTTCGGGTCGAAGCCGTCCATCTCGACGAGCATCTGGTTGAGCGTCTGCTCGCGCTCGTCGTTTCCGCCGCCCATGCCGGCGCCGCGGTGGCGGCCGACGGCGTCGATCTCGTCGATGAAGATGATCGCGGGCGCGTTCTCCTTGGCCTGGTTGAACAGGTCGCGGACTCGCGATGCCCCGACGCCGACGAACATCTCGACGAAGTCGGAACCGGAGATCGAGTAGAACGGGGCTCCGGCCTCGCCGGCCACGGCGCGGGCGAGCAGGGTCTTACCGGTTCCCGGAGGGCCGTACAGCAGCACGCCCTTCGGGATGCGCGCACCGATCGCCTGGAACTTCGCCGGGTCCTGCAGGAACTCCTTGATCTCGTGGAGCTCCTCGATGGCCTCGTCGGCACCGGCGACGTCGGCGAACGTGACGGTCGGCGTCTCCTTGTTGACGAGCTTGGCCTTGGACTTGCCGAACTGCATGACCTTGCCGCCGCCGCCCTGCATGGAGGACAGGAGCCACCAGAAGAGCAGACCCAGCAGGATCAGCGGGAGGAGGAGGGAGAGGATGCCATCGAACCAGGTCGCGCGGGGGACGGCGTCGTTGAAGCCGTCCTTCGGGTCGGCGGCGTTGATCGCCTTGACGACCTCGTCGGCGCGGGCGTCGACGTAGTAGAACTGCACCTTCTCGGAGCCTTCGAAGGCCTTCGACAGGGTCATGTCCACGCGCTGGTCGCCGTCGGTGTTCACGACCTCGGTCACGGTCTTGCCGGAGAGGAGCTCCAGACCCTCCTGCGTCGTGATCTGCTTGGGCGCACCGAGGTTGGAGATCAGCAGGAATCCGCCGAACAGCAGCAGCCCGATCAGGGCGACGTAGATCAGGGGATTACGCGACAGCTTCTTGACATCCATGGTCGGATCAGCGTATCGCGGGTGCGCTAGGTGCCTGCTGTGCGTTCACCCACGGCGTACCCGGCACCCCACCCGTCTATTTCTGCCGAACGGCACAAACCGGACGTCGATTCATGCCGTATGGCATAAACAGACGGGCTTGGGCGGGCGCAGGTTGTCAGGAGTAGACGTGCGGCGCGAGGACGGCGACGTCGCGCAGGTTGCGGTAGCGCTCGTCGTAGTCGAGTCCGTAGCCGACGACGAAGTCGGTGGGGATGTCGAAGCCGACGTACTTGCAGTCGATGTGGACCTTCGCCGCCTCCGGCTTGCGCAGCAGCGCGAGCACCTCGATCGACTCCGCGCCGCGCGATTCGAAGTTCTCCAGCAGCCAGCTGAGCGTCAGGCCGGAGTCGATGATGTCCTCGACGATCAGGACGTGCTTGTCGTGGAGAGGAGTGTCGAGGTCCTTGCGGATCTGCACGACACCGCTCGACTTCGTGCTGGCGCCGTAGCTCGACACGGCCATCCAGTCCATCGGAGCGTGGAACGGCAGTGCCCGCGCGAAGTCCGCCATGACCATGACGGCACCCTTGAGCACGCCGACGAGGAGGAGGTCCTTGCCCTCGTAGTCCGCCGCGACCTGGGCTGCGAGCTCATCGAGTTTCGCGATGATCTCCTCCTCTGTGACGAGGATCTGGGCAAGGTCGTCCTGGATTTCCGCGGCGCGCATGGATCGATGTTACGTCGTCGGACCAGCACGTCCGAAACCGGCGCCGGGTCAGTCGCAGCTCAGTGTGCCGGAGAGCGTCGCGGCCTCGTCGATCACGCCGGTGATGTCGAGATCCGCGCCCTGACCGACGACGGATCCCGTGAACCCGTCGAACGTGATCGATTCGGCATCCGCCTCGGCCGCGCCGCTGCTGATGAACCATCGGTCGTCCTCCAGATGCACCGCCACCGTGGCCTGACCGTCGAGGACGGAGACGGTCACCGCTGCCCGGCCGTCGACGTCGCCCCCGCCGATGAACGTCCGCATGCCCTCCGTCTCGGAGCATCGGAGACCCTCGACGGAGATGTCGGCGGTCGAGGAGTCACCGCCGTCGCTGTACGCCACCTCGAGGCTCTGCGCGGGCGCCCCTCCCCCTGTCGAGCACGCCGTCAGCGCAGCGGCGATGGTCAGCGCGGTGACGGTCGCGAGCGTGACGGTACGACTCGTTGCGAGGTGCTTCCGTGACATGTTCCCCCTCGATCGGATGCGTTCGAACGCTCCGACACGCTACACCTGCACACGCGGCGGATCGGCACTACTGTGAGCGGTGAGACGGGCGGACGCCCACCGACGGAAGGAATCTCCATGGCTCTCGACGACATCCTGAAGCAGGTCCCGATCGACGACATCGCCGCGAAGCTCGGAGTCTCACACGAGGAGGCGAAGACCGCCGTCGAGCAGGGCGGCGCCGTGCTCCTGAGCGGACTCGCGAAGAACGCGTCGACCGCCGAAGGCTCTTCCGCGATCGAGAACGCGCTCAAGCGCCACGAGGGCACGAGCGGCGCGGCGAAGGTCGACGACATCGATCAGGCCGACGGCGGCAAGATCGTCTCGCACATCCTCGGCACGAAGGAGAAGGAGGTCACGCAGACGCTCACCGAGTCGAAGGAGACGCCCGGCATCGACTTCGGCAAGCTGCTCCCGATTCTCGCCCCGATCGTGATGGGTCTCATCGCGAACGCGACCAAGAAGAAGGCGCCCGAGTCGGGCACGACCGAGGCTCAGTCGGGCGGCGGCATCGGCGACATCATCGGCGGTCTGCTCGGCGGGGGCTCGTCGAGCGGCGGTGGCGTCGGCGATCTGCTCAGCGGTGTGCTCGGCGGCCTCTTCGGCGGCAAGAAGTAGGGCAGCCCGCCGCTCGTTGAGCGAGCGAAGCGAGACGAAACGCCGCACCCCGCCCGTTGAGCGAGCGGAGCGAGACGAAACGCCCCGACCGAACCTCACCGCGTTTCGTCTCGGGGCTTCGCTCCTCGCTCAACGAGCCGCGGGTGCGCACCTCGCTCGTTGAGCCGGCGGACGGCGCCGCACCTCGCTCGTTGAGCGAGCGAAGCGAGACGAAACGCCCCGACCTGTCAGCCGGATGCGGCCGTGAAGACGATGCGTCCGCCCACCCGGGTCGCGGAGCATCCGGGCAGGTCGATCGGCCCCTGGCCCGCCCAGTCGGTCGCGAGTCGCGCGACCTCGACGGTCTGCAGGCGCGTGAGACTCGCGCCGAACTCGCTGTCGACGACCAGGCGGATGACGCGGTTGCGCAGCGCCGCGGGATTCGCCGCGAGGGCGGCCGCGCTGACCGAGATCCCAGCTTCCGCGTGCTCGACGATGTCCTCGATCGTCTCGTGGATCATTTCGTCGAACGCCTCGGCGTCCTCCCGCAGCTGCTCCGCGGTGCGGGCGAGCGCCTCCGCGATCCCCGGGCCCAGCTCGGCCTCGAGCACCGGCAGCACCCGCTCACGCACCCGAACGCGCGCGAAGCGGTCGTCGATGTTGTGCGGGTCGTCCCAGACCTCCAGGGCGGATGCTGCGCAGAACGCGCGCGTCGTCTCCCGCCGCACACCGAGGAGCGGGCGGAGCCAGAGCAGCCCGTCGTCGTCTTCCCGAGAGGGCGCCATCCCCTGCAGGCTGGTCGCACCCGACCCGCGGGCCAGGCCGAGCAGCACGGTCTCGGCCTGATCGTCGAGCGTGTGGCCGAGGAGCACCGCGGATGCTCCGATCTCGGCCGCCATCTCGCCGAGCGCGCGATACCTTCCGTCGCGGGCCGCCGCCTCCGGTCCTCCGTCGGTGCCGACGTCGATACGGACGGTGCGGGCCTCGAGCCCCAGCGCGGTGGCGGCTGACGCGGCGCTGGCGGCGACGGCATCCGATCCGTCCTGGAGCCCGTGGTCGACGGTGAGGGCCGAGGCGCGGATGCCGAGCTTCGCCGCCTCGAACGCCGTCGCCGCGGCGAGCGCGAGCGAGTCGGCCCCTCCGGACAGGGCGACGAGGACGGTCGATCCCTCAGGCAGGTCGGCGAGCGCGGTGCGCACGGCGAGGCGGATCTCGGCGATGACGGGTGAGAGCGACGGCACAGCTCCACGGTAGACGACGGATGCTCCGCCCTTCCGCCCCGGTCCGGGCGGCCATACTCTGTTGCCGTGTCCTCCGAGCCCGCCGCCTCGCGCCTCAGCCCCGAGCGCTTCACCGCCTTCGTCGATGCGGTCGTCGCGATCGCGATGACTCTGCTGATCCTGCCGCTCATGGAATCGGTGTCAGATGCGGCGAGCGGGAGGCTCACGACCGCCGAGTTCTTCCAGGAGCACCACGGCCAGCTCGTGAGCTTCGCGCTCAGCTTCGTCCTGATCGCGTCGTTCTGGACGGAGCATCACCGGGTATACAGCCGCGTGCACCGCATCACCACCTCGCTGGTGTGGATCAACGTGGTCTGGCTGTTCACGATCGTCTGGCTGCCCGTCGCCACGGCGATGATCGGGCAGATGCCCACCGATGCGCTGCAGAGGGTCGTCTACATCGGCACGCTGATCGCGACGCAGCTCTGCACGCTCGCGGCGAAGGGGTACCTGCTGCGGCATCCTGAGCTCAGCGATCACTCGGCCGGAGCGCTGCGGAACGGCATGCTCGGCGACGCCGCCTCGACGGCACTGTTCCTCATCGCGCTGGCGGTCTCGGTCACGTTCCCCACCATCGGCTACTTCGCGCTGCTGCTGGTGGCGCTCACGTCGCCGCTCGCGCGAATCCTGCAGCGCGTCATCTCGCGGGAGGCCTGACGGATGCCGGTGGAGGCGCGCGGGTAGGCTAGTCCCGGCATCCAACCGTCATCACTGAGGAGCACACGCATGGGCGCACACGACGCCGTCATCGAGATCCCGCGCGGCAGCCGCGTGAAGTACGAGGTCGACCACGAGACCGGGCGAGTGCACCTCGACCGTGTGCTCTACACGACCTTCGGCTACCCCGCCGACTACGGCTACTTCGACAACACGCTCGGCGAGGACGGCGACCCGCTCGACGTGCTCGTGCTGCTCGACCACGCCATCTACCCGGGCGTCGTCGTCGAGGTGCGTCCCGTGGCCGTGCTCAAGATGAGCGACGAGGCCGGCGGCGACGACAAGCTCGTCGCGGTCCTGTCGAAGGACCCCCGGTGGGCGCACATCCAGGACATCGGCGACATCGCCGAGTACACCAAGAAGGAGATCGCGCACTTCTTCGAGCACTACAAGGACCTCGAGCCCAACAAGTGGGTCAAGGTCGACGAGTGGGGCGACGCCGCCGAGGCGCAGCGCATCCTCGACGAGGCGATCGTCCGTTTCGGCGAGCAGGGTCACTGATCTCTCCGACTTCTGTCGAAGCGAAGACCCCCGGTACCGCACAGCGGCCGGGGGTCTTTCTCGTCTCGGGGACGGATGCTCAGAGCGAGATGCCCCGGTTCGCCATGAACGTGCTCGGGTTGGTGTACGCACCGTTGATGTAGACCTCGAAGTGGAGGTGGCATCCGACGGATGCTCCGGTGTTGCCGGCGTACGCGATGACCTGGCCGGAGCTGACCCGCTGACCGCTGCGCACCGCGAAGCCACCGGGCTTGATGTGCGCATAGCCGGTGGAGACGCCGCCCCCGTGCTGGATGCGGATGTAGTTGCCGTAGTTGCCGCGCTCTGCCGCGTAATCGACCGTGCCGGACTGGGCCGCATAGATCGCCGCGCCGCAGCCGTTCGCGAGGTCGACGCCGTAGTGATACGCCGAGCAGGCGGGGCACGGCCGGGGCCGCGAACCGAAGCCGGCGCTGCGGTGACCACCGTGCGGGCGGACCCAGCCGCCTGAGCCGGGC
>JAZBLS010000104.1:0-11796 GCA_037033365.1 Actinomycetota bacterium
TCGCCGCGCGCCTCGGCACGGTCGACGGGGTCATCCCGCTCGTCGGCGGCTGGCGCGGTGGCGGCGGGCTCGCGGGCCAGACGGACGACGACTTCCACGCGCTGCTCGCCTCACTCGAGGCCGTCCGCTCGACGAGCAGGGCGTTCGATGCGGCGCTTCGGGCATCGGATGCCGGACGATTCGCTGTCGTCTCGTCCACCGCCGTCGGACGCCCCCTCGCGGGAGGCGCGAATTACGCGGCGATCAAGGCGGCGAGCGAGGCGTGGGCCCGCGCTGTCGCTCAGGGCTTCGCGAAGGCGGCGCGGGATGCCGCGGAGCCGCTGCGCGCCGCATCCGTCGTCTTCCGAGCGAAGTCGTTGGATCCTGCGACACTCGCGCCGCGCATCGTGGCACTCTGGGACGACACCGCGGACGCCCTGAACGACCGGATCATCCCCCTCGACGACTGAGCGTGTCAGCGGTCGGTATGGTCCGGCTGCTGAGCGATGACCTCTTCGGCATCCGCGTCGGCGTCTCCGGCATCCGCTCCGCCGTCTTCCTGCGCCGGATCCTGCGGAGGGGCGCTCGCGTACAGCAGGGTGAGCTTGCGGTACGAGCGCGTGAAGAATGCCAGTGTTCCCACGACGACCATGACGAGTCCGGCGAACAGGCAGATGAGTGCGATGCCTCGGGCCTCGCCCTCGCCGAGAAGCCAGCCCCACTGCCGCTGACCCGCCGAGGAGTCCATGTACGGGATGATGACGAACTCGGCGATCGGCGCGATGAGGAATGCGGTGATCGGGGCCGCCGCGGCCTCCATCGCCGCGGCGACGCCGAACACCCGCCCCTGGCGGTCGTAGCGGACCACTTTCTGGATGATCGTCTGCTCCGCAGCCTCGGCGGGCGGGACGAGCGCCATGTAGACCCACATCCCGAGCACATACAGCGGCCACCACTCGCGCAGCATGAAGATCGAGCCGAGCAGGCCCATCGCGATCACCACGAGCAGCAGCGTGCGCATGGGTTTCGCACCCAGACCGAACTTCGCGACGAGCCCACCGCCGATGAGGAAGCCGGTCGAGGCGAACGCGAGCGCGAAGCCCCACGTCTGCGCGTCGAAGAGCGTGAGCCCGTACGGATCCATGAGCGCCATGTAGACGCCGCCGATGAAGTTGTTGAACGTCGAGAACACGATCAGGGCGAAGAGCCCTGGTGCCATACGGATGGCCGTCACGCTGCCGCGGAAGTCGAGCGCGCTCGGCGCGTCGGGGTCGGGCACCGGCGCCCCCTCGGGGATGCGGATGAAGAGCAGGTGCACGAACGTCAGCACCATCGCTCCGATCGCGATCGCGAGCGTCCACCCCATGCCGAGGAAGCCGATGGACAGCCCCGAGAACACGCTCGTGACGAGGAAGGCGAGGCCCTGCACGGTGCCGACCAGACCGTTCGCGTTGGCACGCCGCTCTTCGGGCACGAGAAGGGTGACGGTGGTCGACAGGGCGATGTTGCGCAGCTGCTCGATCACGCCGCCGAACAGGATGACCACCGAGAACACCCAGAACCAGGGACCGCCGAGGTCGAGCAGCGCTGATTCGGGCTGCCACACGTACAGGAGGCCGGCGATCAGGAAGGCGACCGCCGAGATCACGCTCGAGAGCAGCATGACGGTGTGCTTGCGGTTGCGGTCGACGATCGTGCCGAAGATCATCGCGAAGAAGGCGATGAAGAGCATGTACGCGCCGCCGATGACGCCGGTCGCCAGCACGGACTGCGTCTCTATGTACACCCAGAACGTCAGGGCGAACCAGAGGAAGCTCGTCGTCACGTTGGCGATCAGCGTGTTGACGAGCACGTTGGCGAAGGCGGTCTTCGCAGCGGTGCGCTCCATGGGTTCGAGGGTAGGACCCCCCACCGACATCCGGAAGACCTTCCCACGAACCCGCGGAGGCGACGTCCCGACACCCGTTCCCCGAATAGGCTTGGTCGGTGACCATTCAGCATGACCGCGCGATCCGCGGCTTCGCCAGTGACAACTATTCCGGCGTCCACCCCGAGGTCCTCGAGGCCATCGCCACCGCGAACGGCGGCCATCAGGTCGCGTACGGCGAGGACGCCTACACCGAGCGTCTGCAGGAGGTCTTCCGCAACCACTTCGGCGAGGGCGTCGAGGCCTTCCCCGTCTTCAACGGCACGGGCGCGAACGTCACGGCGCTGCAGTCGATGCTCCCCCGCTGGGGCGCGGTGATCGCGGCATCCACCGCTCACATCAACGTCGACGAGGGTGGTGCACCCGAGAAGATCGGCGGCTTCAAGATCCTCTCGGTGCCGACCGACGACGGCAAGCTCACTCCCGAGCTCGTGGACCGCGAGGCCTGGGGCTGGGGCGACGAGCACCGCTCGCAGCCGCTCGTGGTCTCGATCACGCAGTCGACCGAGCTCGGCACTCTCTACACGGTGGACGAGATCCGCGCGCTCGCCGATCACGCCCACGAGCGCGGCATGGCTCTCCACCTCGACGGCGCCCGCATCTCGAACGCCGCCGCCGCCCTCGACCTGCCGCTCCGCGCCTTCACGCGGGATGCGGGCGTCGACGTCCTCAGCTTCGGAGGGACCAAGAACGGAGCCATGATCGGCGAGGCGATCGTGGTGCTGAACCCGGAGTCGTCGAACGGGCTGCGCTACTCGCGCAAGTTCAACATGCAGTTGTCGTCGAAGATGCGCTTCGTGTCGGCGCAGCTGATCGCCCTGCTCGACGGAGACCTCTGGCTGCGCAACGCCCGCCACGCCAATGCCATGGCGCAGCGCCTGCGCACCTCCATCGAGGCTGGCCTTGCCGACGGCTCGATCCAGGGCGTCTCGTTCTCTCAGCCGACGCAGTCCAACGGCGTGTTCGCGATCCTGCCGGACGGCGTCGCCGACAGCCTGCGCGAGAGCTTCCGCTTCTACGACTGGGACGCCGCGCGCAGCGAGGTCCGCTGGATGTGCGGCTTCGACACCGAGGAGTCCGACGTCGACGCGTTCGTCGCCGAGCTGGGCCGCCTCACCACGCGCTGAGAACCCGGAGGGCGTGCGTCAGCGCAGCAGGCCGAGGCTCGCGAGCGCCTGACGGATCAGCGTTCCGCGGCCGCCCTCCATCTCGGCAGAGACGGCGTCGGACGCCGCGGCCTCCGGAGTGAACCAGGTGACCTCGAGCGCGTCCTGACGCGGCTCGCAGGTCCCGGTGACGGGGACGACGAAGGCGAGCGACACGGCGTGCTGTCGGTCGTCGTGGTACGCACTGACCCCGGGGATCGGGAAGTACTCGGCCACCGTGAACGGCAGCGGCTGCGGAGGCAGCAGCGGGAAGGCCATGGGCCCGAGGTCGTTCTCGACGTGGCGGAACAGGGCGTCGCGGATGGTCTCCCCGAAGCGCACGCGACCGGACACGATCGTGCGGGTCATCTCTCCCATGGGAGTCGAGCGGAGCAGGATGCCGATGTCGGTCACCTGACCGGAGCCGTCCGTGCGCACCGGGATCGCCTCGACGTAGAGCATCGGCAGGCGACGACGCGCGTCCTCGAGCTCGAACTCGCTCAGCCAGCCCGGGTTCGCGTCGGGAGCGGGCGGCTGTGCGTCGCCGAAGCCTCCGAGGCCGTCGTCGGGCTCGGGGTCGGGATCAGGTGTACGGACGGACATGTCTCCTTTCTACCAGCAGGGTGCGCTCCCCGTGTCAGACCCCGCTGGCAGGATGGGAGCGTGAGCGAGGAACTGGAGATCGACGGCGCGCTCACGCGCTGGTCGACGAATGAGCGCGCGGGCATGCCCCTGCTCGTGCTGCTGCACGGGTACGGCGCCGACGAGCACGACCTCTTCGGGCTGGTCCCGTACCTGCCCGACGGCATCGCCGTGGCATCCGTCGCTGCCCCTCTGGCTCCGCCGTGGCCGATGCCCGGGCGGTCCTGGTACCCGATCGAGGGTCTCGACGGTCGCGCGCCCGGTCCCGTGACGGCCGCCGCCGAAGCCTTCGTCCGGTGGCTCGACGACGCCGCGGCCGACGCGCCGTCCGTCGCGCTCCTCGGGTTCTCGCAGGGTGCGGCCGTGGCGCTGCAGACTCTGCGGCTCGACCCGCAGCGCATCCGGAGCGTGGTGGCGCTGAGCGGGTATGCGGTCCCGGGCGAACTGCCGCTCGACGAGACCCTCGCCGAGATGCGCCCTCCCGTGTTCTGGGGCCGGGGCAGCAACGACGACGTCATCCGCCCCCACCTCGTCGAGCACACGACGCAGTGGCTCCCTGCGCACTCCGACCTCACCGGGCGCGTCTACACCGGCCTGACGCACAGCATCTCGGAAGAGGAGCTGGCCGATGTCCGGCGGTTCCTGACGACGTGGCGCGACGGAGCGGCGACGACCTGACTCCGTCCACGAAAACGCGACACGCCCGGGGTGTTGCGAACTCCCGCGTGCCCGGCTATCGTCGTGGAGTCCTGTCCGCCGTGTCTGGAAGTCCATTGATCTGATCCGTCGCCTCCGCGCTCATCTTCTCGCGCGCTGACCCGACGATCGCCGACTCCACGGCCGACCACCGCCCGCCGTCTCTCCGACGCAACCGCCTCGACGTTGCCCCCATTCCGGGGCGCCGCTCGACGGCATCCCGGGCGCCCGGTGTCAGTGCACCCTCGCACTCGACAGGAGACACCATGTCCGTCCCCACCCTCCATTCCGCGGTCACTCTCGACCGCCTCACCTTCACCTGGCCCGACGGCTCGACCGCGATCGACGCGGTGTCCGGCTCGTTCGGCTCTGGCCGCACCGGGCTCGTCGGCCGCAACGGCGCCGGGAAGTCCACGCTCCTCCGGCTGATGGCCGGCGAGCTCACGCCGACGTCCGGGCTCATCACCATCTCCGGCGACGTCGCCTACCTCCCCCAGCAGCTGACACTGGATGTGGATCGACGCGTCGCCGAGCTCCTGGGCGTCGCCGAGGCGCTGGATGCCGTCAGGGCCATCGCCGCCGGCGACGTCGATGCGTCGCACTTCGACGCCGTCGGCGACGACTGGGACATCGAGGCGCGCGCCGAGGCCTCCCTGGCCGAGGCCGGTCTCGCCCCGGAGTTCCTCGATCGACGCATCGGCGCGCTGTCGGGCGGCGAGGCCGTGCTGGTCGCGATCGCCGGCATCCGGCTCCGCGGCGCTCCGATCACTCTCCTGGACGAGCCGACGAACAATCTCGATCGGGATGCCCGACGCACGCTCGCCGCCATGGTGAGCGCGTGGAAGGGCACGCTCATCGTCGTCAGCCACGACCTCTCGCTGCTCGAGCTCATGGACGACACGGCCGAGCTCTACGCCCACGAGCTCAGCGTGTTCGGCGGTCCGTACTCCGAATGGCGGGCCTGGCTGGATGCCGAGCAGGATGCCGCCAAGCAGGCCGAGGCCACCGCGGCGCAGGTGCTGCGCAAGGAGAAGCGTCAGCGGATCGAGGCCGAGGTGAAGCTCGCCCACCGCGCGCGCACCGCCAAGAAGGCCGAGATCGAGAAGCGGGTGCCGAAGATCGTCGCGCACGGCCGCAGGATGGCCGCCGAGGTGTCGGCCGGGAGGCTGCGCACCGAGGTCGGCGCGAAAGAGGAGGCCGCCCGTGCGGCGCACCACGAGGCCGGGCGGCGCATCCGGTCGGATGCCTCGATGAAGATCGAGCTGCCCGACCCCGAAGTGTCGCGCAGCAGGCGCATCGCGGAGATCGCCGACGCCGAGCGGTCCTGGGTGATCCAGGGCCCCGAGCGCGTGGCGCTCGTCGGCCGCAACGGTGCCGGCAAGACGACGCTGCTCGAGGACCTCGTGCTCCATCGTGTCCGAGGCCCCCTCACCGCGCTGCCGTTCACGGATCGCGTCGGCTATCTGCCGCAGCGGGTCGACGGTCTGGACGAGGACCGATCGGTGTTCGAGAACATCGCCGAGGCCGCGCCGCAGGTGCCCGCGAAGGAGCTGCGCAACAGGCTCGCGCGCTTCCTCATCCGCGGAGCCACCGCCGATCGATCGGTGGCCGCGCTCTCGGGCGGGGAGAGGTTCCGTGTGGCGCTCGCGAAGCTGCTGCTCTCCGACCCCGCACCGCACCTCGTCGTGCTCGACGAACCGACGAACAACCTCGACATCGACACCGTCGACCAGCTCGTCGAGGCGCTGCGCGCCTACCGGGGTGCGGTTCTGGTGGTGAGCCATGACGACGCGTTCCTCGCCCGGCTCGATCTCGACCTCACGCTGGAGATCGACCAGGACGGATCGCTGCAGGAGGTGTGACCCGCGGGCGGTGGTTCAGGCCCGCCGGCTCCGCATCGCGCGCGTATGAGCGATGCCGGGGTCGGCGGCGCGCGGCCATGCCTACAGGATGCCGCCCACCGGGGACAATCCGCGACCCGATGTCGGTGGCACGGGTGATGATGGAGGGATGAGTGATGTGCTCGAGCGCTTCACCCCCGCGACCCAGGACTGGTTCCGCGGGGCGTTCACCGCGCCCACGCCCGCGCAGGCGGGCGCGTGGGACGCGATCTCGGCCGGCAAGCACGCCCTCGTCGTCGCACCGACGGGTTCGGGCAAGACACTGTCGGCTTTCCTCTGGGCGATCGACAGCGTGTTCCGCGAGCGCACGGAGGCGGATGCCGTCGCCTCGGCCTCGAAAGCCACCGCCTCGAACGCCACCGCATCCGGCAGCGCGGCGAGAGGTCGGAAGAAGGCGGCGCAGGAGAAGACGGATGCCTCGCGCACGCGCATCCTCTACATCTCGCCGCTCAAGGCGCTGGGCGTCGACGTCGAGCGCAACCTCCGCTCGCCGCTGATCGGCATCGGGCAGTCCGCCCGGCGCCTCGGCGTCGCGGCCCCCTCCGTCACAGTGGGCGTGCGCTCCGGCGACACGACCTCGAGCGACCGGCGCAAGCTCGTGTCCGATCCGCCCGACATCCTCATCACGACGCCCGAGTCGCTCTACCTCATGCTCACGAGCCGCGCGGGCGAGACCCTGCGCGACGTGCACACCGTGATCATCGACGAGGTGCACGCGGTCGCCGCGACCAAGCGCGGAGCGCATCTCGCGGTGAGCCTCGAGCGCCTCGACGCCCTGCGCAGCGAGAACGGGGCCGAGAGCCCCGCCCAGCGCATCGGTCTCTCCGCGACGGTCCGCCCGATCGACGAGGTCGCCCGCTTCCTCGGCGGGGCCGCGCCGGTCGAGATCGTCGCGCCGCCCGCGTCGAAGACCTTCGAGCTGGGAGTCGTCGTCCCCATGGACGACATGACCAACCCGCCGCCACCGCCGGGCGCTGCGGCATCGCCTCTCGGCGACGAGGCGAGCGCCGAGTACACCGAGGTGACGGGTTCCGTCTGGCCGCACGTCGAAGAGGCGATCGTCGACCGGATCCTGCAGAACAACTCCACGATCGTGTTCTCGAACTCGCGGCGACTCGCGGAGCGACTCACGGGCCGGCTGAACGAGATCTACTCCGAGCGCATCGGGGTCTCCCTGCCCGACGCGACTGTGCCTGCCGCCATGATGGCCCAGGCCGGGGCGACGGCCGGCGCCGACCCGGTGCTCGCGAAGGCGCACCACGGCTCGGTGTCGAAGGAGCAGCGCGCCCAGGTCGAGGAGGAGCTGAAGTCCGGCGTCCTGCGCTGCGTGGTCGCCACGAGCAGCCTCGAACTGGGCATCGACATGGGAGCCGTCGACCTCGTGATCCAGGTCGAGGCCCCTCCGTCCGCCGCCTCCGGGCTGCAGCGCGTCGGCCGCGCGGGCCACCAGGTCGGCGAGATCAGCCGCGCCGCCCTCTTCCCCAAGCACCGCGGTGACGTGCTGCACACCGCGATCGTGACCGAGCGGATGCTGGCGGGGCGGATCGAGGCCATCCAGGTTCCGCGGAACCCGCTCGACATCCTCGCGCAGCAGACCGTCGCGGCGAGCGCCCTCGGTGCGATCAGCGTCGAGGAGTGGTTCGAGACCGTGCGCCGCTCCGCACCGTTCCAGTCACTGCCGCGGTCCGCGTACGAGGCGACGCTCGACCTGCTCGCCGGGCGCTTCCCCTCCGACGAGTTCGCCGAGCTCCGCCCCCGACTCGTGTGGGACCGCGACGCCGGCACCCTCACCGGTCGTCCCGGCGCACAGCGGATCGCCGTCACCAGCGGCGGCACGATCCCCGACCGCGGGCTCTTCGGCGTCTTCGTCGCGGGCGAGAGCACGGGTGCCCGTGTCGGCGAGCTCGACGAGGAGATGGTCTACGAGTCGCGCGTCGGCGATGTCTTCACGCTGGGCACGACCAGCTGGCGCATCGCCGAGATCACCCATGACCGGGTGAACGTGATCCCCGCGTACGGGCAACCGGGCAAGGTGCCGTTCTGGCACGGCGACGGCATCGGCCGGCCGTTCGAACTCGGCGAGGCGCTGGGCAGGTTCTCCCGCGAGGTCTCGGCCGCGACGCCCGAGAAGGCGGCACAGCGCCTAATCGACGCCGGGCTCGACGAGCAGGCCCGTGCCAATCTGATGGCCCACCTGACCGAGCAGCGAGAGGCGACGGGCACACTGCCGACCGACCGCACGCTCACGGTCGAGCGCGGACACGACGAGGTCGGCGACTGGCGGGTCATCCTGCATTCCCCGTACGGCATGAAGGTGCACGCACCGTGGGCCCTGGCGATCAACGCCCGCATCCGCGAGCGCCTCGGTGTCGAGGGCTCGGCGGTCGCGAGCGATGACGGCATCATCGTGCGGATCCCGGATGCCGAGGCTGAGCCACCCGGCGCCGAGCTGTTCGTGTTCGACCCCGACGAGCTGGAGCAGCTCGTCACCCAGGAGGTCGGCGGATCCGCGCTGTTCGCCTCGCGCTTCCGCGAGTGCGCGGCACGATCTCTGCTCATGCCCCGGACCAACCCCAACCGCCGCACGCCCCTGTGGCAGCAGCGGCAGCGGTCGGCCCAGCTGCTCGAGGTCGCGCGTCGGCATCCGACCTTCCCGGTGATCCTCGAGACGCTCCGCGAGGTGCTGCAGGACGTCTACGACCTCCCGTCGCTCCGCTCGCTCGCGATGTCGATCGCCGAGCGCAGGATCCGCCTCGTCGAGACCCAGCCGTCGCAGCCCTCCCCCTTCGCCCGCGACCTGCTCTTCGGCTACGTCGGCGCGTTCATGTACGAGGGCGACTCGCCGCTGGCCGAGCGCCGAGCGGCTGCGCTCTCGGTCGACCCTGCACTGCTCGGCGAGCTGTTGGGAACCGTCGAGCTCCGTGAGCTCCTCGACCCGGCCGTCATCGCGCAGTTCGAGCGCGAGGCCCAGCGCCTCGACCCCGAACGCCGTGCGCGCGGCCTCGAGGGCGTCGCCGACCTGCTGCGCATGCTCGGGCCGATGGACGCGGAAGAGGTCGCGCTGCGCCTCGACCCCGAGACGGGCGTCGCCGCCGAGCACCTCGACGCCCTGGTGACGGCGAGACGCGCGATCCCGGTGACGATCGCGGGGACGACGCGCATCGCCGCGATCGAGGACGCGGGTCGCCTGCGCGACGCGCTCGGAGCTGCACTGCCGACCGGCATCCCCGTGGCATTCCTCGAGCCCCTGGCAGACCCGCTCGGCGACCTCGTCGCCCGGTACGCGCGGACGCACGGCCCCTTCACGACGGATGCTCTGGCGACCCGGCTCGGCATCGGCGCCGCGGTCGCGCGGCACACCCTCCAGCGTCTCGAGCACGCGGGTCGCCTGACCAGCGGATACTTCCTCCCCGAGGCCTCGGGCAGCGGCAACGAGACGGAGTGGTGCGACACCGAGGTGCTCCGCCGCCTCCGGATGCGGTCGCTCGCCGCGATCAGGGGCAGCGTCGAACCGGTCGCGCCCGAGGCGTACGCGCGGTTCCTGCCCGACTGGCAGCACCTGACGCGTCCGCTCGAAGGCCTCGATGGCGTCCTCACCGTGATCGAGCAGTTCGCGGGTGTGCCGATCCCCGCCAGCGCGTGGGAGTCGCTCGTGCTGCCGTCACGCGTGCGCGACTACTCGCCCGCGATGCTCGACGAGCTGACGGCAGCGGGCGAGGTCATCTGGTCGGGGCACGGCACGCTTCCCGGCCGCGACGGGTGGGTGTCGCTGCATCCGGCCGATCTCGCGCCTTTCACTCTGCCCGAGCCCGACGACGAGATCGCCGCAGACTCGCTCGAGGCGCGGATCCTGGGCGCGCTCCAGGCGGGCGGTGCGTACTTCGCCGCCCAGCTCAAGGAGATGGCCGGCGCCGAGAACGAGCAGTCCGTGCTCGAGGCGCTGTGGGCGCTGACCTGGTCCGGACGCGTGACCAACGACACGTTCGCCCCCATCCGCTCCCTGCTGGCCGGCGGCTCGCAGGCCCATCGCGTGACGCGTCGCGCTCCGCGCACGCGCGCGTATCGGGGTATGTCCCTGTCTCGTCCGACGCCGCGTCCCACGTCGATCGGAGGGCGCTGGTCGCTGCTGCCCGAGGCCGAGACGGATGCCGCGCGCCGCGCGACCGTGACGGCGGGCCTCCTGCTCGACCGCTACGGCGTCGTGACCAGGGGTGCGGTGCAGGCAGAAGGGGTGCCCGGCGGCTTCGCGCAGGCATACCGCGTGCTCGCCGGGTTCGAAGAGGCCGGCCACTGCCGCCGAGGGTACGTGATCGAGAAGCTCGGTGCGGCGCAGTTCGCCGCCTCCGCCACGGTCGACAGACTCCGCACGTTCGCGGGTCTCGCCGATCCTCCCCCACGCACCGCGGTCACCCTCGCGGCGACCGACCCCGCCAACCCCTACGGCGCGGCCCTCGGCTGGCCACGCCGCGACGACGTCTCGCACCGCCCAGGACGCAAGGCGGGCGGCATCGTCGTGCTCGTCGACGGCTCGCTCGTGCTCTACCTCGAGCGCGGCGGACGCACCGTCCTGTCCTTCAGCGACGACCCCGACGTGCTGCGCGCCGCGGCGACCGACCTCGCAGCCACCGCCCGCTCGCGTCGTCTCGACACGCTCACAGTCGAGAAGCTCGACGGCGACGGCGTGTACGGCACCGAGCTCGCCCTCGCGCTCCAGGAGGCCGGCTTCGTCGCCACGCCTCGCGGCTACACCCTGCGCAAGGCGATCTGATGGCCGCGGCGGCGCATACTTCTAGGCTGAGGTCATGATCCGAGAGTTCGTCGCCGGCATCCGCCTCCTCCTCGACGGGTTCGGCACCTGGCGCCGGCGTCCGGGGCTCATGGCCCTGGGACTGCTCCCCGCCGTGATCGCCGCCCTCGTGCTCCTCGCGGCTCTGATCCCGCTCGCGCTCTCGCTCGGCTGGATCTCCGACGCGGTGACGCCGTTCGCCGACGGGTGGATCGAGCCGTGGCGGTCGCTGTTCCGCGGCGCCGTCGGCACCGTCGTCTTCATCGCTGCCCTCGCGCTGGCGAGTGCCGTCTTCACCGCTCTCACGCTGACGATCGGCGACCCGTTCTATCAGCGCATCTGGCACGCAGTCGAGACGGAGCTCGGCGATGCGCCGTCCTCCGACGGCGGCGGGTTCTGGACGACCGTGGCCGAGGGCCTCCGCCTCGTCGTGCTCGGCATCCTGATCGCGATCGCCGTGCTGCTCATCGGCCTCGTCCCGCTCATCGGCGGCGTCCTCGGTTCCGTGACGGGCGTGCTGCTCTCCGGCCGCCTGCTCGCCCGCGAGCTCACCGGTCGAGCCTTCGATGCGCGCGACCTCTCCCCCGCCGACCGCGCCGTCCTCTTCGCCGGAAGCCGCGCGCGCGTGCTCGGGTTCGGCGTCGCGACGCAGCTCTGCTTCCTCATCCCCGGGGGCGCAGTCGCCGTCATGCCCGCCGCGGTCGCCGGCTCCACGCGCCT
>JAZBLS010000105.1:0-11780 GCA_037033365.1 Actinomycetota bacterium
GCGCCTCTTCGGCAGCCGCCGCGGCGGCAGCGCGCGGCGGCACCGCGACCACGACGGTGTCGGACACCTTGTCGGCCCAGCTCTGACGGCGTCCGCCGCGGTCCCAGCCGCTCGACGCGACGACGACCCAGCTGCCCACCGCGACGAGGAAGCCCGCGCCCGTGATGACGCCGCGGACGAACTGCCGCCCGACTCCCGGCGAGTAGGGGCGATCGGCGCGCGAGCTCCGCAGACGGAGCACCGCGTTCCCGAGGGTGAGTCCGGTGCGGGCCTCGAGGACCCACAGGAACAGGGCGAGCTCGGCGACCGTGAGTGCCGCGAGCAGAGGACTGCGGGTCGTGATGAGGACCACCGCGGCCACGAGGATGACGGCGGCCACGTCGAGGGTGAAGGCGGCCACACGTGCGCCCGTTCCCGCCGGGGCGCCGGCGAACGCCGGACCGAGACCGTCGGCCGGTCGGCGCACCCTCGTGCGGACCGGCGCGACGGGGGCCGGCGGCTGCGCGGTGGCGCTCTGCAACGGAGCTCCGTCGACACCGGGCGCGGCGGCGATCAGCGAAGGGGGAAGCGCGGGGATCTCGCCCGGTCGATCCGCTTGGCCGATCTGCCCCGGCTGCGCCGATGGGCTCGGTTGGCCGAATCCGGGCTGCAGGGGTGGGATCGGGCCACCGCCCGGCCAGGGCTGTGGTTCGCCGTTCCCGCTCATCCGGCCATCATTCCACGAACGAGGGACAGGGCGTCCGCGTAGAGCAGCGCGGCCGGCAGCGCCAGCGCGACCGCGAGCCACTCGAACGCATCCCCGAAGCGCGACCAGACGAGCGAGCTCGCGCCGCGCGAGATCGGGATCACGATCGCCACAGCGGTGAGGCCGACGACGAACAGCACGGCGGCGCCGATCACCTGGAACCCGCCCCCGAGGGCGGCGGCCGCCTGGACACCAGCGACCACGAACACGACACCGGCCGCGATGCGGGGCGGCCAGCGGAGGATGTGGGAGGTGGTGTGTCGCGGCGTCAGCAGCAGGGCGAGCCCCAGGCACACGAGCAGGGCGATGCCGCCGGAGATCACGAAGGGGTCGTCCGGCCACGGCCGCAGGAAGGCGATCGGGGTCATGAGGATCGACGCGACGCTGAGCACCGCGGTGCCCGCGATGAGTCTCGCGGAGGAGTCGTCGACGACGGCCGTGATCCGCTCGGGACGCAGGAGGCCGACGGACTCGGGTATCGCGCCGCGGACCGTCCACCGGCTGGTCATGAAGTGCTTGTAGTCGATGAAGTAGCCCTCGGGCAAGTTCACGAGGCTGCTCGGCAGCGCGCGGAGCCCGAGAGGCACGAGTCCGAGGGAGATCGCGGCGGCCTCCGCCTCACCCCACCGCACGAGAAGGGTGAGCCCCCAGACGGCGGCGAGACCCACCAGGAGGACTGTGGCGGTGCCCGCTGCCGCACGCATGGGACGAGCCCGCGCCGTCACGGCGATGATGGCGGTCGTGATGCCGGCGGCCAGGAAACCGGATGCCGTCGACAGGTGCGCGCTCGACTCGAGCGCGCCGGGTATCAGGAGCGCACCGGCCGCGAACGAGAGCATCACAGGGGCGATCACGCCCAGGATGCCGCGGACACCCGCGCCGGAGTCCCTGCGGGACCACGCGATCGCGCCGCCGATGGCACCCGCGACGAGGAGCAGACCCACCAGGAGTCGGAGGAGCGGGTCGCCCGCGCCCTGCGCGAACATCGCCACGAGAAGGAGTCCGCTGACCGCGAGCAGCCACCAGCGCGCGCCGTGGTCGGCGCGAGACGGTGCCGAGGATGCGATCTGCCGCCGCTGCGGGGCGATGGCCGTGCGGTCGATCAGCGCGTAGAGACCGCCGTCGACGAGGTCCTCGCACTCGGTCTCGCCCGGCACCTCGAAACCGCCGGGGCCGATGACGATGAAGCGGTCGGCGATCGACAGTCCGCTCGTGATCAGCGCATCGTCGAGGGTCTCGTCGAACGGGAGAGAGAGATCGATCCGACGGTCCTCGCTCTGGAGCACGATCCGACGACGCTCCACCGTCTCAACTGACATATCTGAACCCTATCCACGCGCTCTATTCGCAGACGACCAGCGCGCTGAGCGTGCCGTCGCCCGTCTCCGCGTCATCCGAGGAGAGCGTTCCGTCCGTCTGCCCCGCCCAGAACTGCACCTCGCCCTCGATGTTCCGCAGCCAGTACGAGCCGTCGCTCTCCGCGACGACGTCCACGCCATCCGCCCGGAACTGCGTCGTGCCGACGTCATCGGACACCGTCATCTGCACCCGTCCGGACGACGTGAGCGAGAAGGTGCCGGGGTACGGCTCGACGCTCGTGGCGGTGACACCGGTGTCGCAGGACACCGCGTTCGGCATGAACGACGCGAGATGCACGGTGTCTCCGGCCGTGAACCTCACACTCACGCCCTCCGGCGGCGCGGATCCCGACGACGAGGGCTCGGACGTCGGAACGGACACGGGCTCGTCGCAGGCGATCGAGCCCGACACCTCGGCCGGGTACCGTTCCGCGTCATCCGCCCCGATGTTCACGTCGTCACCCGGCGTCCATCCCTCGACGAGGGCCAGCTCACCCGAGGACGCACCGACCGTCAGCACCGAGCCCGACGCGGAGAGATCGAGATCCGTCCCTTCGAACAGCACCAGCCCGTCGTCGCTGCCTGCGCCCACGGACCCGCGGCGGTCACCGTCGAGGTCGATCGAGAATCTCCCCTGCGGATCGTTGGAGATCGCGAGCCCGTGCACGCTGTCCTCGTCGCAGGTGATCTGGTCGGGGACGAACGTCACGGTGCGCTCCGCGCCGTCCACCTCGTACGTCACCGTCAGACCGCTCGATGCCGGCGCGCAGCCCACGAGCCCGAGGAGCATCGTCGCCGTGGCGAGGATCGCTGCGGTCGCTCTCCGCCTCACCGGTGCCACGCACCGGCTCGGCGACGGTCGAAGGCATCGACCCGGTCGACCGTCTGCCCCGCGACGCGGCTCGCCTCGCGTCCGATGAGGCGCAGCCGTTCGATCGACGCGTTCCAGTCGCGCACCGCGACGGACATGGCTTCGCGGGCCTCGCCGTCCCACCGGGACTCGAGGACCGCGGTCTCGTCACGCAGCGCATCGAGGATGCGGGCGATCTCGTCGATCCCCTGATCGACGCCCGACAGCGCACCCTTCGCGGTCGACACCTTGATACCGATCATGGCTGCGCCTCCTCGTTCGTCTTCACGATCTCGCGCAGAGCGTCCGGCATGACCTTCGGTGGTGCGGGGAGCGCCCCGCTCGTGAACAGGCTCGACAGGGGGGCGCTGCCGCTCAGGATGCCGTCCAGGACCTCCCGCAGGCGGCGGTCGTCGGTGCGGGCCCTCACATCGCGCATCTCGCGCGCGAGCTCGACGAGCACGGGCGCGCTCGCGGCGACCGTCGACAGTGCGAACGGCGCGCGCTCGGAGTCCACACGGCCGGCGAACGCGGCCTCCGGGTCGAGCCGGTCGAAGCCCGGGTTCCGGGCGGCATCCGTCGTCATGCGGTCTGCTCCATCGTCGGTACGGGCATGGTCGCGGCGAAGTTCGACAGATCACCGGACAGATTGCCCAGGGCTTCGAGGATCGAGTACAGGCTGGAGATGTTCTGCAGGACGTCGTTCACCTCCGAGAGCTTCGCGAGCGCGTACAGCAGCGACACGCCTGCCCCGCCGTAGCCGACGACCGCGCCCGCGCCCGACCAGCTCGTCCCGGTGCCGAATGCCGCGCTCGCGGCGGCGATGAGCACCGCGTTGTACAGGCCGTAGATCGCCCCCGCGATCTGCTCGGCCGACTGGATCACCCCGGTGCAGTAGTCGGAGAACACGACACCGGCGTCGGCCAGAGCGCTCTGCGCATCCGAGAGCGCATCCAGCAGATCCTGCAGATAGGCCTGAGCGCTGTTGGACGCGTATCCCTGCCATTGGATGCCGGCGTAGGCGACGGCGCTGGCGAGATGGCCCTGCATGTCTTCGACGAGACCCGCCAGGCCGGTGATCGTGTCGGCGAACTGCCGGATGTCGCCCCAGCGTCCGCCGTAGGCGGCCAGCACGCGCTGCGGCAGAGTCTGAGCGCCGAGCCATCCGAGCACGGTGTCGATCCACTCGCTCGGGCTGAGCAGGTCCTGCGGGACGAGGTTCGTGGTCAGCTGGTTCAGCTCGTCGTGCGTGCCGAGGTCGCAGAAGAACGCGGCGCCTCCGGTCGGCGGACCCCACACCGGAAGGGAGTCGTCGGTCCGGTCGTAGCTGGGTGCCACCTCGGGGTCCCCGGACGGCGACTGGGTGTTGTCGTTGTAGACGTCGGGATCGGTCGCATCGATGAGGGCCGCCTGCTCGATGTCGATACCCTCGCCCTCGTCGGCGACGGCGATGAGCTCGGTGGCCGTGCCGTCGAGCACCTGCTCGAGGTGATCGAACCAGTCGATCAGGGACGACCTGATCTCGATCGCGGCGTTCGCGACCCGCGTGTAGGCATCGAAGCTGCCGTCGTCGGTGATCGCGTGGCCCTCCAGCCACGCACGAGCACTCGCGGCCTGATCCGCATACTGCGTGAAGGCTCCGGCCTGTTCACGGAGCCCAGCGGGATTCAGCCAGAAATCGGTGTCGCTCATGTCATCCCCCGCCGTTGTCCTCTGATCTCAGCAGATGGCGCGGGCCCCGACGCATCTCTGCGTCGGGCCCGCGCCACGGGATCAGGCTCCGAAACGTCCGGCAGCCGACTTGTCGGTCTGCACGTACTGGCCGGAGATCTCCTCGGTCTTGCCCGCGATCTGCGTGAGCAGCTGCTGCATCTCGCTCAGCGAGCGGTTCCACTTGGCCTGAGCCTGGTCGTACGCCTGCTGCGCGGAGCCGTCCCAGGCTGCGCGGAGCTTGCTGACCTCGGACTCGAGACGGTCGAGCTCGGAACGGATGCCCTGCGATCCGCTGCGGATCTGACCTGCCAGAGCGTTGACCTGCTCCGGACGAACTGACATCGACTGCATGATGTTCTCCTTTAGTCCTGTGTGATCAGCGCTCAGGCGCCGGACATCATCGAGCCGAGGCCCGAAATGGTCTGCTGGTGCGCCTCTTCGGTCGCGGCCTGGTCGCGCTCGGTGCCGGCGAGGGCATCCTCGAGGGTCACGAGGACCTCGTTGAGCTGACGAGCCTGCTCGTCCCAGCGGGACATGAGCGTCGTGAACGATGCGGCAGCCGCACCCGTCCAGAAGCCACGCAGCTGCTCGATCTCGCTGCGGACCTTCTTGGTCTGCTGGTCGATCCCGGACTTGGTCTCCCGCACCGCCTGGGCTCCGCGGCGCAGAGCCCCTTCTTCTGCGGAGATGACATCAGCCATAACTCACTCCCTCCGGTCCTCACGGACACACGTGCGGGGAGCGCGCCCCCGAGTTGGGACGACTTCGAAACAACCCCCCACGATTCGTTTCAGGGAACAGGCTAGATCACATCGGCGACGTTCGCCAGAATCCGGGGGCATCCCGTTCGAAATTGTGCACTCGATGGACAAATCGGCGTCGCTCACGGCTGCGACTTGTCGTGCGCCTCAACTAGGGTGAGAGGCGGAATGCGCGGACTCGAGGATTCTCTCCCCGCGTGCGCACACCATGGAGGGGGCATCGTTCCATGACTCAGAGCAACGCCGTGGCAGGTACCGTGCTGCGGCTTTCCGTCGTCAGCGACGACCGGCGACTCGATGTCGGCGTGCCGTCGCAGGTGCCGCTCGTCGAGATCATCCCGGGTTTCGCCCGCAGTCTCGGAGTGCTCGACCCGACGCTCACGCACGGCGGCTACTCGCTGCAGCGTGCCGACGGCACTCCGCTCGACCCCGCCCGCGGCGCCGCAGCTCAGGGCGTGCACGACGGAGAGCTCCTGACCCTCGTGCGCGGAGGGCTGATGAGCGAGCCCCGCGTCTACGACGACGTGGTCGAGGCCGTGATCGACGCCACCGCGGAGCAGCACGGCTCCTGGACCCCTCGCGACAGCTCGCGGACCGCTCTCTTCATCAGCCTCACGTTCCTGGCGCTCTGCGCCCTGCTGCTCGTCGCGACCCCGGCGACCTCTCTGCTCCCTGCCATCATCGCCGGTTCCGGCGCGGTGGTGCTCAGCGTCGCCGCCGCCGTGCTCATGCGTCTCCACCAGCCCGAGGCCGGCCACGCCCTCGGGCTCGCAGCGGCCGCGTACGGCGGCCTCGCCGGCTATCTGGCCGTGCCGGTGCAGAACATCTGGGGGTGGCCGCTCGCGGCCCTCGGACTCGGCCTCGTGATCGTCGGAGGCCTCAGCCTCGCCGTCACCCAGGACAAGCCGGAGATCCACCTCGTCCCCATCGCGCTCGGCGCCGCGATCGGGATCACCGCCACGACGGCCGCGATCTTCGGCGACGCGGTCGCGCCCTACGCCATCATGCTCGCCACGACCGCACTGCTGGCCAACGGCATCCCGTGGCTGGCCCTCAGCTCGACGCGCATCCGCGTGATCTCCCCGCAGAGCGACGCCGACATGTTCGCCGCCCCCGAGCCGATCGACGCCGACGAGGTCAAGCGCCGCGCCGCGGCCGGCACCCGCACGCTGATCGCGGTGCGCGCGGCGCTCGGACTCGCCGCGCTGATCGCGACACCCCTCGTCGCCGCGAGCGGGGTCTTCGGCGCCATCCTCTGCGTCCTGGCCTTCATCGGCATGATGTTCCAGTCCCGCCAGATCCACGCGCGTCTGGGCGTCCTCGTGCTCATGGCCATCGGCGCGCTCGGCCTCGCCGCCACCGGCATCACGGTGGCGCTCGCCCTGCCGGATGTGCGGACCTGGATGCTGCTGGTCCTCGTCGTCGCCACGGTCATCCTGGTCGGGCTGACCCTGCTCACCCCGAAGGCGCGGCTGCGGCTCACGCGACTGGGTGACACGGTGGAGGTCGTCGCGCTCGCGCTCCTGCTCCCCCTCGGAGTCGTCACGGCAGGACTCGTCTGACCCATGGCGACCAAGAAGGACCTGATCGAGGCGCAGGGGTTCAGCCGTCGCCGCCTGCTCTCCGCGTTCACCGGCGGTGCGCCCGGCGGCAAGGAGCTCGACCCGGCCAAGCCGCTCCGCGCGGTGGTCGCGGGCATCGCCCTCACCGTCGGCGTCATCCTCGTCGGGGTGTTCTGGGGCATCATGCAGCCCGGTCTGCCGAACGACTGGCAGAACAATCGCCTGATCGTCGCGACCGACACGGGTGCCCGCTACGTCTCGGTCGACGGCACGCTCTACCCGGTGATCAACACCGCCAGCGCCCGCCTGCTCATCCCCGCCGGAGAGTTCAAGGTGGTCCGCACCGACCAGGCGGCCCTCGACGGCATCCCGGTCGGACCGTCGATCGGCATCCTGGGCGCGCCCGATGATCTGCCCGCTCCCGGTTCGCTGCTGAACTCGTCGTGGACCGCGTGCGTCGACGACTCCGAGGGCACCGCGGTGTCGGTGGCCGCAGACCCGATCGCCGAAGTCTCCCAGGGCACGGGCGCGGTCGTCCAGCGCGGCGACGAGCTGTTCGTGATCTCCGACGGCCTCCGGTACGCGGTGTCGGCCGACGATGCGAACGCCGTCCTGCGCGCCGTCGGTCTCGGCACGAGCGACGTCATCGAGGTCGACGGACGGTGGCTCAACCTCTTCGAGTCAGGAGACGAGCTCGAGCCCATCCGGCTCAACGGCATCGGCGCGTCCGTTCCCGGCACCGACCTGCGGGCCGGCGCGATCGTGCACGTGCAGGGCAGCCCGGCCGACGAGCGCTACGTCGCACTCGCGACCGGGGAGCTGGCCCGGCTGAGCCCGCTCGCGTATCAGCTGTATCTGCTCGGCAGCGGCCAGGAGGCCGGCGACGAGCAGGAGGTCTCCCCCGCCGAGGTCGCCGACGTGCGCACCGTGCCGAACGCGGGCGGCGAGGACTGGCCCACGCTTCCGCTGAACACGCTCGCCTCGGGTGAGACTCCGTGCGCCGTGGTCACCGACGACGCGCGCACCGTGCTGGGCGCCACCACGGTCGAGCTGCCCGAGGACCGCTCGACCGTCGACGTCGCGGTCGGCGGCGGTGCGCTCGTGCAGGTCCGTGGCTCCTCCGACGACGCCGTCGCGATGGCCGTGCTGATCGACGAGTCCGGGACCGCGTTCGCGATCCCCGATGCCCTCGAGGAGACGGCCCCCGAGGATGCCGCGAGCGGCGTGATCGCGCAGCTCGGCTACACGCCGGACGACATGGGCGGCGTCACCGACGCGTGGATCGAGTTCTTCGCGGCAGGGCCGGCTCTCACTGCGGAGGCCGCGAGGGAGTCTCCCGGGTCCGGGTCGAACTGATGCGTCGACGCAGAGCGGCACTCCTTGCGATGGGCCTCGCGGTGGCGGCGGTGGCCTCCCCGGCATCCGCCCTCGGCGCGACCAGCAGCTCTCACGCCGTCGCCAGCGGCTTCGTGTCGACCGCGACGTCCGGACAGGCCTGCGAACCGGGAACAGTCGTCTTCAGTCCGGAGGCGCCGTCCGCGCTCGCGCTCCTCGGCGCCGAACAGGCCAACCGCCTCGCAACCGGAAAGGGCATCGTCGTCGCGGTCGTGGATTCGGGCATCGACGCCGGCAACCCGCACCTCGGCGGGGCGGTCATCGGCGGCGTGAACCTCGTCGGAGACGGCGAACGCGCCGACGGAATGAGCGACCTCGCCGGCCACGGCACGGCGATCGCGGGGCAGATCGCCGCGCAGCCCGTCGCCGGGTCGGGTGTGGTCGGGCTCGCCCCGGATGCGCGCCTGCTCTCGGTCCGGGTGTTCCGCAGCACCTCGCAGCAGGACGTCGACAAGGGCTTCGGCCCGACGTCGGAGCGCCTCGCCGACGGCATCCACTGGGCCGCCGACAACGGTGCCGACATCATCAACGTGTCGATGTCGCAGACGTCTGACTCCGCCGTCCTGCGTGCGGCGGTCGAGCACGCCGCGGCGGTCGGGGCGCTGGTCGTCGCGAGCGGAGGTAATCGGGCATCGGACGCGGATGCCGAGGATGCCGCGCGCTACCCCGCGGCCTATGAGCAGACGCTCGGGGTCAGCGCCGCCGACGCCACGGGACGTGCGACGGAGCAGTCGATCCACGGACCGCAGGTCGGTGTGACCGCGCCGGGCAGCAACATCCTCACGGCCGCCGTGGGAGGGGGCGACTGCCTCTTCTCGGCGGACTCGAACGACTCCAGCTTCGCGACCGCCTACGTCAGCGCGGCGGCGGCTCTCGTCGCGGAGGCGCATCCCGAGGACCCGCCCGCCGGGTGGGCCTACCGCCTGACCGCGACGGCGCTCCGCAGCGACGCCGACAAACGCGACGACATCGACGGCTGGGGGTTCATCCAGCCGTTCGCGGCGATCGAGCTGCTGCCGGATGAGACCACCCGCGGCCCGGTGAGCCCGTATTTCGACACCACAGAGAGCGCCGCACGGCCGCCCGCGGCCCAGGTCGACCCCGACCACGGCGCCTCTCCCTTCCTGCTCACCCGTGAAGCCGCGCTGTTCGCCGCGATCGGCGGAGCGAGCCTGCTCGGCGTCCTCGGGATCCTGATCGTGCTGCGTCGCCGCAAGGACGCGCCGGTCGTCGACCCCGACGAGGCCGAGCGTCCGGGAGGACTGCTGAATCGGCCGGAGCCGAGTGCGGAGCAGAGCCTTCCTCGGTGACTCCGTGCTGGTCGCGGGATCCGGTCAGCCGAAGACGAGGAAGCCGACGCCGACCAGCCCGGCGAGCGACACCACGCACGCGGCGCCGAACGCGACCATGGTGTACAGGCCCCATCGCTGAGCCTGCTTCGCGACGGACGGACGCTCGGGGTCCTCGATCCGCGTCGGGGCTGCGGCGCCGCTGATGACGGGCGGCGCCTTCGGGCCCGCGGGAGCGGGGCGCGGCTTGTAGATCGCGGGGGTCGGCGCATCGGTCGGTCGCTCGAACGATTCCACGGTGGGGACGGCCTCTGCGGGCGGCTCGGCCTCCGTCGCGGCGGGCTTCGATCGACCCCACGGGCGGCGTGGAGCGCGGGAGACCACGACCGTCGCCTCCCCCGCGTCCTCGTGCTCGTCCGTCGAAGGCGCGTCCGGCTGGTCCTCGTCCGGCTCGGGCGACGACGCGGTCGGCACCGATCGGTCCACGATCACCGTCGACTCATCGACCTCGTCCGGGTCTTGTTCGGGAGCGATCACGGATTCTTCGGGCACGTCGGCGCGGGCCGATCGATCGACGATGATCGTGGACTCGTCGAGCTCGTCCGCGTCATCAGTCGGGACAGCGGACTGCTCCGTCTGCTCGACGGAGGGCTCGACGCCTGCACGCGGGACGCCGTGCGGCCCGGGCCCGGCGTCGGGCCGTGCCGACGCACCGCGCCGTCGATCCCGACGCGTGAGCATGACCGTCTCCTCGACGCCCTCCTCCACGTTCGCCTCGTTCTCGGTCATGTCAGCTTCTCGCCCGCACGGGGATGGTCGTGCCCTCGAGCATCGAGTCGGTGAGGGCGGATGCCGCGACGCGACCGACCGTGGAGTCGTCGCCCCGCGTCCGCGCGCCACCCGAGACGACGTCGATCACGACGACCGAGACGTTGTCGCGCCCGCCCGCCTGGAGCGCGCGGCGCACGAGAGCGGATGCCGCGGTCTCGGGTCGCCCGCACATCGTCAGGGTCGCGCGGATGCCCTCGTCGCTGACCTCGCCGCTGAGGCCGTCCGAGCAGAGCAGGAGTCGCTCGCCGTCGACCACCGGCAGCAGCCAGCTGTCGGCCGTGCTGTCGGGGGCGCCGATCGCTCGCGTGATCACGTTCCGCTGCGAGAACGTCTGCAGATCCTCGGCGCGCAGCTCGCCGGCATCCACCAGCTCCTGACCGAGCGAGTGGTCGACCGTCAACTGGGTCAGCTCGTTGCCGTGGTGGCGGTAGACCCGCGAGTCGCCGACGTTGAAGACGAGCCAGTGCGGGGTGCCATCGTGCTCGACGAGCGCGACGCCGGTCACCGTGCTCCCGGCGCCGCGGCGGTGCTGGGCGGAGATGTCCTCGACGTCTGCGGCCGCGCGGCTCAGCGCATCGCGGACGTCGCCGAGCTCGACAGTCGTCCCCCCGAGCGGCTGGAACGCGGCCACCACCGCGGCGCTCGCGCGGTCGCCCGCCTCGTGCCCGCCCATGCCGTCCGCCACGAGGAAGATCGGGGCCGACGAGAGCACGGAGTCCTCGTTCGCCGTGCGCTTGAGCCCGGTGTCGGTGAGAGACGCGACGTTGAGGACGACGGAGGAGACGGAGCTCACGAATCGCGCTCCGCCACCACGTGCATCCCCACCTCGCCGAGGATGAACCTGCCGTTGCCGATCACGCTCTCGCCCGGATCGAGGAGGGTCTCGGCTCCGTCGTCTGCCACCACCACGACCCCGTTGGTCGCGTGGAGATCGGTGAGCCGCCACTCGTCCTCCTGGACGACCAGGCGGGCGTGGGTCTTCGAGAGCGTCCGGGTCGTGTCCGAGATCGCGAGACGCTGCTCGCCCGGTTCCCCGATCGGGTTGCGGCCGATCACGACACTCGCGCCTGACAGCGCGAAGGAACGGCCGTCGTCGAGCACCAGCGAGCGACGCACGCCCCGCTTGCGCGCGACCACCACGGTCGCGTCGAGGTCGTCGTCGGTCGGACGCGGCGACACGACCGTCTTGTCGACGTCGGCGGCGAGGCCGGCGAACGGAGACTCGGCGGGGGCCGCCGGTGCTGCGGCGGGAGCGCCCGGCGTGAGGTCGACCGGA
>JAZBLS010000106.1:0-11723 GCA_037033365.1 Actinomycetota bacterium
TCGCGGTCCTCGGTGCGGAGGAGGATGGCGGGCGGCCCGAGACCTGTGAGGTTCTCCGACGCGATCTTCCGGCGGATCCACCAGTCGGGGTCGTGATGCGTGCCGAGGCCTTCGAGCGGCTTGCCCGCACCCGGGAGATCGTCGAACGCGCCTTGACGGAGGGCGATCTGGATGGCGGTCTCGATGAAGGCGGCCTGGTCGACCGCGGCCGCGAAACCGGGGGCCGTGCCCTGCTCGCCCGACGCGCTCTCCGTCGACACGTCAGTCGACTCGCCGCGCTGCCGCGCGCGGTATCTCGCCGCGGCCTCGCGGGGATCCGTGTCGCCTCGATCCGTCATGATGCACCTCCCTGGCATCCTGTCCTCCCACCCTACGTCTCGCGTCGGCCTGCGGTTCGGGTCCGCGCTCCGTCGGCGGCTGCCCATAGGCTCGGAGGATGACCGAGCGCCCTCTCAACCGCGAGATCCTGCGCCTCGCCGTCCCGGCACTCGGCGCCCTGATCGCCGAGCCGGCCTTCCTCATCGTCGATGCCGCCCTCGTCGGGCACCTGGGCACGACGCCGCTCGCCGGTCTCGGCATCGCCGGCGCCGTGCTGCAGACGATCGTCGGCCTCATGGTCTTCCTCGCGTACTCGACGACGCCCGCCGTCGCGCGGCACTTCGGCGCCGGCCGACCGGGCGAGGCGGTCTCGGTGGGCATCAACGGGATGTGGCTCGCGCTGGCTCTCGGCGCCGTGCTCGCGGCCGCGGGCGCTGCGTCGTCGCCCTGGCTCGTGTCGCTGTTCGGGGCGGGCGAGGCCGTGGCGGAGGCGGCCAACGCGTACCTGGTGATCTCGATGTGGGGCCTGCCCGCGATGCTGATCGTCTTCGCCGCGACGGGGCTCCTCCGCGGCATGCAGGACACCATGACCCCGCTGTGGATCGCGGGGCTCGGGTTCGGCGCCAACGCGCTGCTCAATGTGCTGTTCATCTACGGCTTCGGCTGGGGCATCGCCGGCTCCGCCGCGGGCACGGTCGTCGCGCAGTGGGGCATGGTCGGCGCCTACGTGCTCGTGATTCGCCGGCTGGCCGCGACGCACGACGCATCGCTGCGTGCACGGCGCGACGGCATGGGCAGCACGGCGCGCTCGGGCGGCTGGCTGTTCCTGCGCACCGTGAGTCTGCGCGCCGCGCTCCTCGTCACGGTCGCGGTCGCCACCGGGATCGGCACGCAGGAGCTGGCCGGGTGGCAGATCGTGTTCACCATCTTCTCCGCGGCGGCCTTCGCGCTGGACGCCCTGGCCATCGCCGCACAGGCGCTGATCGGCAAGGAGCTCGGCGCGGGCGACGAGCGGCAGGTGCGACGCGTGCTCGCCCGGACGGTCGCCTGGGGCGCCTGGTTCGGTGTGGCGGTCGGCGCGATCATCGCCGCGCTCTCCGGCGTGCTCGGCATCGTGTTCACGGGCGACCCCGAGATCGCCCGCCTCGTGCAGCCGGCGCTGCTGGTGCTGGCGGTCGCGCAGCCGATCGCAGGGGTCGTGTTCGTACTGGACGGCGTGCTGATGGGGGCGAACGATGCGCGCTACCTGGCGATCGCCGGCATCCTGAACCTCGTCCCGTTCCTGCCGGCGCTGTGGATCATCGCCGCGACCGGGGTCGGCGGCGCCGCGGGGCTCATCTGGCTCTCGGTGGCGTTCTTCGGCGTCTACCTGCTCGCCCGCCTCGGGACGCTCGGGTGGCGCGTGCGGTCCGGCCGCTGGCTGACGGTCGGCGCCTGAAGCGCGCCGCGTGACAGCCGGCCGGCTCAGCCCGCGTGCCTCCGGCACCACTCGTACATGATGACCGCACCGGCCGCGCTGGCGTTGATCGAGCGGGTCGAGCCGTACTGCGTGATCTCGATATGGGCGGATGCCGCGGCGAGCGCCTCGTCCGAGAGCCCCGGGCCCTCCTGACCGAAGAGCAGCACGCACCGCTCCGGGAGCTCCGCGCGGTCGACCGGCACGGCGCCGTCGACGTTGTCGACCGCGATGATCGGCAGACCCTCGGCCGCCGCCCAGGCGGCGAAGGACTCGACATCGGGGTGGTGCAGCACGTGCTGGTAGCGGTCGGTGACCATCGCGCCTCGCTTGTTCCAGCGACGACGCCCGATGATGTGCACGGTGTCGGCGAGGAAGGCGTTGGCGCTCCGCACGATCGAGCCGATGTTCATGTCGTGCTGCCAGTTCTCGATCGCGACGTGGAAGCCGTGCCGCTTGGTATCGAGGTCGGCGACGATCGCCTCCATGCGCCAGTAGCGGTACCGGTCGATGACGTTGCGCGTGTCGCCGTGCGCCAGCAGCTCACGGTCGTAGTGATCGTCCTGCGGCCACTCGGACTCGTCGGTCGGCCAGGGGCCCACGCCGTACCCCGGCTGCGCCGGGGACCCGGTCGTGGTCGGGGCCTCGGGCCGCTGGTCGTCCATCCAGCCAGGCTAGCCGCCACGACGCTGGTCGGATATTTCGGTGCACCGAAAACTCCGCTACGATTTCGGCATGCCGAAAAATGATGTCCTCGTCGAGGAGACGGCTCGCCGCTCCGCAGCGCCCCGCAGCCTCTGGCTGCTCGGCCCCGCGCTCGTCGCCGGGGTGGCCTACCTCGATCCGGGCAACGTCGCCAGCAACATGACGGCCGGTGCCCAGTACGGCTACCTGCTGGTCTGGGTCGTGCTCGCGGGCAACATCATGGCGTGGCTGATCCAGTACCTCTCCGCCAAGCTCGGAGTCGTGACGGGGCAGAGCCTCCCCGAGGTGCTCGGCACGCGCCTGCGTCGCCCGTGGGCCCGGAGGGCGTACTGGCTGCAGGCCGAGCTCGTCGCGATGGCGACCGACCTCGCGGAGGTCATCGGCGGCGCCGTCGCGCTCAACCTCCTCTTCGACATCCCGCTCCTGCTCGGCGGGCTGATCACCGGAGCGGTGTCCATGGTCCTGCTCGCCGTGCAGAGCAGACGCGGACCACGGCCGTTCGAGTTCGTGATCATCGGACTCATGGCGATCATTACGGTCGGCTTCGTCGCCGGACTCTTCGTGGCCCCGCCCGACCCCGCGGGGATCGTCGGCGGCATCGTCCCGCGCTTCGAGGACACCGGGTCCGTCCTCCTCGCGGCATCCATCCTCGGCGCCACGATCATGCCGCACGCGATCTACGCCCACTCGTCCCTCGCTCGCGACCGCTTCGGCGCCGCCGCGTCGCACGCGGACGACGAGGCCGAGCGCACGCAGACCTCCCGCATCCGTCGCCTGCTGACCGCGACGCGCTGGGATGTGTCGATCGCGATGCTCATCGCCGGGACGGTGAACCTCAGCATCCTGCTTCTCGCCGCCGCCAACCTCGCCGGCGTCGCGGGGACGGACTCCCTCGAGGGAGCGCACGCCGCCCTGGCCGCAGGCCTGGGTCCCGTCGTCGCGACGTTCTTCGCCGTGGGCCTCCTCGCCTCCGGCCTCGCCTCGACCTCGGTGGGCGCCTACGCCGGGGCCGAGATCATGCACGGCCTGCTGCGAGTGCGCATACCCCTGCTGGCCCGTCGACTCGTGACGCTGATCCCCGCGCTCGTGATCCTCGGCGCGGGCGTCGATCCGACGCTCGCGCTCGTCCTCAGCCAGGTCGTGCTGTCGTTCGGCATCCCGTTCGCGCTCATCCCGCTGGTCGTCCTCACGGCGCAGCGGCGCACGCTCGGCCCGTGGGCGAACCGCGTCTGGACGACCGCTGCCGGTGTGCTCGCGTCCGTGCTGCTGATCGCCCTGAACGGCGCGCTGCTCTGGCTCGTGCTCACCGGGGCGTGAGAGTCTCCGTCCACTGCGAGGTCGCACCGTCGGCGATGCGGAACCACGGATCCGGCACCGCGACCACCTCGACCTCACCCGTGACGCGCACCTTGCCGTTGCGCGCCTCGACCTTCTCTCCGTTTACGTAGTAGGTCACGCCCGACACGTTCTTCGGCACCTTCACCTCGTCGTTCTTCGTGCCCTTGCGGTCGGTGAAGGTCGGAGCGGGCGGAGAGACCGGCGTCGCGAGCACCGGCACGTCCGTCCAGTCGACGTCGCTCGCCAGATAGAAGGACGTGTACGCGGGCTGGTTGTAGGTCGTCTGCTGACGAGCCGTCTCCACCCGGTACTGCACGTCGTGCATGAGCGTCGTGAGGGCGATCTCGGTCGGCTCGGTCGAGGTGTAGAACCGCAGAGCCTGCGAGTCGGCAGTCCGGACGATCAGCTCCTCGCGCCAGTCGCCGAGCACGTCGGCCACCAGCGAGGGGTTCCCCTTGGTGCCGTTGTTGGTCAGCGTCCCGGTCGCGGTCAGCAGCGTGCCGCGCGTCCAGTCGTCGATGGTCGGAGTCTGCGTGCCGCTGCCGTTGACGATCTGGGTCGTCAGGTCGCCGGCCCATCGGATCGACATGTTCGTCCCGGGCGTCTCCGCCTGCAGGACCTCGCCGGTCGCGATGAGAAGGCCGCTGCCCTCGGTGCCGCCCGGCATGCTCGACCACACCTCGATACCGGGCACATCGGGCCGCACGTCGCCGATCATCGCCCGCCCCGTGTCGCGTCCGGAGTACGCGCCGAACAGCGATTCACCGGTGGCCGCGTCGCGCAGCACCGAGCCGTACGGCGCGCTCGTCGCACCCTCGTGCGCGGTCCAGATCTCCTTCCCCGGGCGGCTCGGGTCGATGTCCGCGACGTGCATCGCGTCTCCGTGCCCGAGTCGCACAGACGTCCCCGGCGCCGAGCTGCCCTCGGGCAGGACGTCGAACGAGCTGTAGAGCAGGCTGCCGTCGTCGTCGATCGTCGCGGAGCCGTAGACGAGCTCCTGCCGTCCGTCGTCGTCGACGTCGGCGAGGCTCAGCGAGTGGTCGCCCTGCGTCGTGATGGTCGCGAACTCGGGGTTCGAGCCGTCGCGGCCGTGAGGCGAGTCGTTGAACGGGTTCGTCATCGGGACGTGCCCGCTGTCGACCTGCCACCGCTGACGCAGCTTCTTGCCGTCCCAGTCGAACGTGGTCACGGTCGAGCGGGTGTAGTAGCCGCGGGCGAAGACGGCCGACGGATGCTGTCCGTCGAGATACCCGACCCCGGCCAGGAATCGGTCGACCCGGTTGGCCGGCTCGATGCGGGACATCGCGTAGTCGCCCCACAGCAGACCGTCGTCTCCGCGCTCGGTCGGGTACGGGATCGTCTGCAGCTCGGCGCCCGTGGCACTGTCGAAGACGGTCAGATACTCGGGTCCGTCGATCACGAAGCCCTCGAACTCGCGCAGCACGTTGCGGTCGCTGCGACCGGGGGCGTACACATCGAGGAAGGTGTCCGCGAGTTGCTCCGCGCTCTCCTGCGTCAGGGGATACTCGTGGGTCACCGGCATCCCCCAGGCCTCCTCCAGGGTCGCCGGCCACTGTCCGGAGACGACCTCCTCGCGGTCGCTCCAGCCGAGGAACATCTCGACGAGGTGCTGCTCGTAGTCGTCCGCGCTGAGGCGGTAGTCGTCCGAGTTCGAGTAGCCGGCCTTCCGGTCGGCCTTGGGGAGCGTGATGTACGACTCGTCGGCGACCGAGCCGTCGGCCGCGTACTGCACGGACTTCGTGCCCGGCGCGGTCTTGAGCATGGTCTCGGAGCGCCCGTCCCCGTCGAAGTCGTAGACGAGGAACTGCGTGTAGTGCGCTCCGGCGCGGATGTTCACGCCGAGGTCGAGGCGGTTCAGCAGCGTGCCGTCGAGCTCGTAGGTGTCGAGGTAGACCGGACCGGTGTACCCCCGCTGGGAGACGTCCTTGGAGTTCGACGGATCCCACTTCACGACGTACTCGTACTGTCCGTCGCCGTCGACATCGCCCACGGACACGTCGTTCGCCGAGTACGTGTAGGCCTCGCCCTTCGGCGTGACGCCGTCGGCCGGCTTCTGCAGGGGCAGGTCGTGGTGCCCGTCCGCCCATGCCGAGACGGGGACCGAGGCGGATGCCGTCAGCTCGACGCCGTTCACGATCGGCACGACGGTGTACTGCGCGGAGGCCGAGCCCCCGGCATCCCGGTACGTCGTGCTGCCGCTGGCGGTCGCGATCCGCTCGCCGTCGCGGTACACCGCGAAGTCGGGGCCGGCGAGACCGGATGCCGTCGCCCCACCCGCCTCGGAGGCGAGCAGCCGCCAGCTGAGGAACACCCCCTCGGAGGTGGAGACCGCCACGAGCCCCCGGTCGAGGGTCTCGAGCTGCGGGACGCTCTGCACGGGGTCTCGCGAACCCGTCGGAGCGGCACCCAGGGGTGCGGCCCCCGCGCTCTGCGCGCCGCCCGCGAGCAGGCAGCCTGCGGTGGCCACCGCCACGACGGCGCGGAATGATCGGTGTCGGATGTTCATCGTCGAAATCCATCTCCGGACCGTGCGGTCCATTCGGATAGCGTTTTCCCGTGCCCGGCCGAAGTTACCGTCGGAGGCGCGCGCCGTCAAGCAATCGCGCCGAATTGAGACGATTCACAGCAGTGCGGGCCGATTAGGCTCGAAGCATGTCCGTCGAATCAGCACGCCGCACCGTCCGCATCCTGACCTGGATCGGCATCGCGACCGGTGTGATCGGCGGCCTGCTCGTCGCCTTCCCGACCGTCCTGCCCTTCGGCGGCCCGTGGGTGCAGCTCGCACTCGGTGTCGCCACGCTGATTCTCGCCTTCCGCGCCCGCAAGATCGGCATCGCCGAGATCGAGGGTTTCGACGGACGGCTCTCGCTCTTCGCCGCGCTGCTGGGCTTCCTGATCGTGTTCTTCGCAGGGCAGGTCGCGTTCGGCATCCTCGTCGACGTCGCGAACCCCTGATCTAGGCTGGACAGGTGGCATCCCCGGCAGCAGACGACTATCTGAAGACCGTCTACGCGCACACCGAATGGCAGGACGCACCGATCACCCCGTCGGTGCTCGCGGCGAAGCTCGGCATCGCGCCGTCTTCGGTGACCGAGATGGTCAAGAAGCTCGCCGCCGCGGGTCTCGTCTCGCACGTGCCCTACGGAGCGGTCCGACTCACGGATGCCGGGACGCAGCGCGCCCTGGCCATGGTCCGCCGCCACCGGCTGATCGAGACCTGGTTGGTGCAGGAGTTCGGCTACGGCTGGGACGAGGTGCACGACGAGGCCGAGGTGCTCGAGCACACGATCAGCGATCGGCTGCTGGAGGGCATCGACGAGCGCCTCGGGCGCCCGCGGTTCGATCCGCACGGCGACGCGATCCCCGATGCCGACGGCGTGGTCGACCGAGAGCCCTTCGTACTCCTCGCGAACGCGCCGGCGGGCCATGTCGGGCGCGTGCTGCGAGTGGACGACCGCGACCCGGAACTCCTTCGTGTACTCGAGGCCGCCGGCCTGCGGGTCGCGGCTCCCGTCGTCACGACGGACGGCGGGATCACGATCGACGGCGTGGACGTCGCGCTACCGGACGGGGCGACCGAGGTGGTCTGGCTCAGCGTCTGATGACCGTCACGCGGCTGTCATGCACGCCCCATATGCTGTGCACATGGGACACCGTGACGACATCGAATGCTGGCTGACCGACATGGACGGCGTGCTCGTCCATGAGAACACCGCCATCCCCGGAGCGTCCGAGATGCTGGCGGGATGGGAGCAGAACGAGATCCCGTACCTGGTCCTGACGAACAACTCGATCTTCACCGCCCGTGACCTGTCGGCCCGCCTCCGCTCGAGCGGGCTCGTCGTCCCCGAGGAGCGCATCTGGACGTCGGCCCTCGCGACCGCGGACTTCCTGCGCCAGCAGCTGCCCGGCGGATCCGCGTTCGTGATCGGCGAGGCCGGCATCCTCACGGCGCTGCACGAGGCGGGCTTCATCATGACCGAGACCGAGCCGGACTTCGTCGTCGTCGGAGAGACGCGCAATTACTCCTTCGAGGCCATCACGAAGGCCATCCGCCACATCAACAAGGGCTCGCGGTTCATCGTCACGAACCCCGACGCGACCGGCCCCTCCGCTGACGGCGTGCTGCCGGCCACCGGAGCGATCGCCGCCCTGATCACGAAGGCCACGGGCAAGGAGCCCTACGTCGTCGGCAAGCCGAACCCCATGATGTTCCGCTCCGCGCTCAACAAGATCGGCGCCCACTCCAAGAAGACCGGCATGATCGGCGACCGGATGGACACCGACATCGTCGCGGGCATCGAAGCCGGGCTGCACACCGTGCTCGTGCTCACGGGCATCAGTGACCAGGCCGAGATCGAGAAGTACCCGTTCCGGCCCGACGAGATCGTCGACTCGGTCGCCGATCTGCTGCCGACGGTCACCGAGTCGATTCCGACGCTCGACGAGGACTGACGTGGGGGCGCTCGACGAGGGAGAGCGGGTCGTCGCAGCCGATGCGGCCGCCTGGCGCGCCTGGCTCGAGAAGCACCACGAGCGCACCGCGGGAGTCTGGCTTCTGAGCGTGCGCGGCAATCGGGCGGACGGCATCGGGTACGAGGACGCCGTTCGTCAGGCGCTGTGCTTCGGGTGGATCGACGGCCCCGTCCGCACCTTCGACGACCAGACGGTGGGCCAGTGGTTCTCGCCACGGCGTCGCGGCAGCGGCTGGGCGGCGACGAACAAGGCGCGCCTGATCGACCTCGAAGCCGCCGGACAGCTCGCGCCCGCCGGCATCCGCGTGCTCGATGCGGCGAAGGCCGACGGGTCGTGGACGCTGCTCGACGGCCCCGAGGCGGGGGTCGAGCCTCCCGAGCTGACGGAGGCCCTGGACGCCGTGGCGGCCGCCCGGCGGAACTGGGACGCGTTCCCGAAGTCGGTGAAGAAGTTCGGGCTCACGCACATCGCGATGGCGAAGCGGCCGGAGACGCGCGCCGCGCGGATCGCCAAGATCGTGGCGGATGCCGCGGAGGGGAAGCGCCCATGAACCAGTCCGACCTGCTGTTCCTCGTCGTCGTCCTGATCCTGCTCAGCACGTTCGTCGTGTTCGTCGTGCAGTTCGTCCGCTCGCGGCGACGCGGCGACGGCACCGAGGGCGACGGTCGCGCCGGTTGGTGGGAAGGCCCGTGGGACGACGACGACCGCGGGCGCTGATCAGCCGAGGACGAGGCTGCGTACCGCGGCGACCGGCTCCGGCATCCGCAGCGGACCTGCACCCGGCGTGATCGTGCCGAGGATGCGAGGCTCGCGCGCACCCGTTCCCCCGCGCGTCACCGCGGGGACCCCGTGCATCGTGCACCATCCGATGAGCGCGAAGAGGATGGCCTCCTTGCTGTCGACCGGTGCGCCCAGCTCGTCCGCGAGGACGACCTCGACGTCGGGGAGGGCTGCGCGGAGGCCGTCCATGATGAGCGGGTTGTGGCATCCCCCGCCGGAGACGGCGAGGAATCGGATGCCGGCGGCACGCACGTCCTGCGCGACCGTGCGCACCGTGAGCTCGGTGAGCGTGCGCACGAGGTCGGCGCTCGCGATGTCGCGACCCTCTGCGTGCGCCCGGACGTAGTCGAGGTGGAAGTGCTCCTTGCCGGTGCTCTTCGGTGCGGGCAGCGCGTAGTACGGATCCGCGAGGAGCGTAGCGAGGAGGTCGTCGTCGACCGCGCCGCTGCGGGCGATCGCCGCGTCGTCGTCGTAGCCGAGGTCATTGAGCCCCTCGGCGGTGACCACCGCATCGACGAGGGCGTTCGCCGGTCCGATGTCATAAGCGGACAGCGAATCGGACCCGACGACCGTCATGTTCGCGATGCCGCCGAGGTTGACGGCGGCGGAGACCCCGGCACGGCCACGAAGCAGGAGCTCGTCGAGGAAGGACACGAGCGGAGCGCCGTGGCCACCCGCGGTGATGTCGCGGATGCGGACGTCCGAGACGACCGGGGCGCCGACGCGCTCGGCGATCCAGGCGGGCTGTCCGATCTGCAGAGTTCCGAGGGCGTGGCCGCCGTCGACCCAGTGGAAGACGGTCTGGCCGTGGGTGCAGACCGCGTCGACTCCCCGGACCGCCGCCGCCGCGACGGCTGCGACCTCGGCGAACGCCTGCCCGATCAGGGTGTCGAGCTCGCACATCTCGGCGAAGGTGGTGGATGCCGGCGGCAGCGCCGCGACGAGTCGGGAGCGGAGTTCGGGGTCGTACGGGATGCTGTCCTCGTGCAGCAGCGTGCCGCGCAGCTCGCCGTCGGATTCGTGGAAGTCGACGACCGCGACGTCGATGCCGTCGTGTGAGGTGCCAGAGAGCAGTCCGAGTACGCGCATGCGTGATCCTTCCGTCCCGACTACGCTAGCCGAATTTGTTAGGGAGGCGAACGGAAGGATCCTCATCCTCTGCACATCGCCATTCTCGGCCGGCGCGCTCACATTTATCGCGAACAGCATCCGGAACCCGGAATCCGCGATCCCGGCGCAGCTAGCATTCTGCGCGACCCCACCGTTCACCGTCAGACTGGGAGCATGTTCGTGTCCGCAGAGATCATCGCGATCGTCATCAGCGCCGTCGGCACCGTCGCGACGACCCTCGTCGCGATGTTCGCGGGATTCGCGTGGTGCATTCGGAGATCCGACCGCGTCGAAGAGACACTCGGCGCACGGATCGACGGAGTGCGAGCCGATCTCGGCGCACGGATCGACGCCGTGCGAGCCGATCTCGGCTCTCGCAGCGACGGACTCGAGCGCTCCCTCGGCGCACGCATCGACGGAGTGCGAGCCGATCTCGCCGAGGCCGAGAGATCGCTCGGCGCACGGATCGACGCGGTCGCCGCCGACACCACCGAACTGAAGATCGCGATCGCCCGCCTCGAAGGACCGCAGCGTCAGCTGATCGTCGCGGGCCGCTGACGCGAGCGCACCACGGTGCCGACGAGTCAGCGCAGGACGAGAGCCGCAGCCCCGATCAGGGGCCCCTCGTCTCCGAGCCCCGAGCGCACGACACGGGTGCGACGCGAGTACTCGTGCGCGGCGCTGGCGGTGAGAGCCGCCTGCACGAGGTCGATGTAGTCGGCCGACACCCGTGAGAAGCCGCCGCCGATCGCCACGACGTCCAGGTCCACGAGGGTCGCGGCATCCGCCAGCGCCTCACCGACGGCCTTCGCGGAACGCTCGATCGCCGCACGTGCGACGGCGACGCCGGCCGCGGCATCTTTCGCCAGGTCTTCGCCGGTCGCTCCCGACCAGCCCTGCTGCTGCGCCCAGGCGGCGCTCGCGGGTCCCGACGCGATCTCCTCGAGCGTGAGTCCGCCTTCGCGGCGCACCTGTCCGAGGTGTCCCGCGTTCCCGGTCGCTCCGGGGATGTACGCTCCTCCGGCGACGAACCCGCCGCCGACGCCGGTCGAGACGACGATCGACAGCGATGCTCCGGCATCCTGCGTGGCGCCGAGCCACGACTCCGCGAGCGCGAGTGCTCCGCCGTCATGGCCGAGAGTGGTCGCGACGTCCCGCTCGAGCACCGTGGATGCGGCGGAGCGCACGGACGCTGCGAGACCGAATCCGCGGGCCAGGGGCATGTTCACAGGCATGATCGCCCCGGCCGCACGGTCGATGGGGCCGGCGCTGCCGACACCGGCGCCGACGAGCTCGGCATCCGCGGGGAGAGCCGCGAGCGCGTGCGCGACGATCGCGACGACCGCGTCGTTCAGCGACTCGAACGTGGCCTCACGACCGGTGGGCTGACGGGTACGGCTGCCGTCGACGAGCGTGCCGTCCTCCCGGACGAGCGCGGCCTCCATCTTGGTGCCGCCGACGTCCACGGCCAGGGCGTAGCGGGTCACTGGGGGTCGAGTCCGAGGTCGTCGAGGTCGAA
>JAZBLS010000107.1:0-11694 GCA_037033365.1 Actinomycetota bacterium
GGGCGTGCCATTCTCCGCGAGGTGACGCTCGATCTCTCGGCGCCGCGCATCGCCGTGATCGGGGCGAACGGGTCGGGCAAGTCGACCTTCGCCCGCCTGTTGAACGGCCTCGTCGTGCCCGCGTCCGGCCTGGTCACGGTCCACGGCCTCGATCCCCAGCGCGAGACCGCCACTGTCCGGCGACGTGTGGGCTTCGTCTTCTCCGACCCGCAGGCGCAGATCCTCATGCCGACCGCCGCGGAGGACCTCGCGCTGTCGCTGCGCGGGCGCCCGCGTGCGGAGGTCGAGCGACGGGTCAGCGCCGCGCTGGTCGCGAACGATCTCGAGGACAGGGCCGATGTCCCGGCATCCGAACTGTCCGGCGGACAGCAGCAGCTGCTGGCACTCGCGTCCGTCCTCATCACCGAGCCCTCGCTGCTCGTCGCGGACGAGCCGACGACCCTGCTCGACCTGCGCAACGCCCGCCGGATCGGCGATCTGCTCCTGTCGCAGGAGGCCCAGGTCGTGGTCGTCACGCACGACCTCGACCTCGCGGCGCGCTGCGATCAGGCGGTGCTGTTCGAGGAGGGCTCCGTTGCCGCGGTCGGCGACCCCGCCGACGTTATCCGCGAGTATCGGCGGATGTGCGCATGATCCAGCTGTATCGACCGGGCACGAGCGTCCTCCACCGCCTCCCCGCCGCCGCGAAACTCGCAGTCTTCGCCGCCGTCGTCCTCGCGATCTCGCTCTACCCGCACGATCTGTGGAGTGCTGCGGTGGTGCTGGTCGTCGTCTGCACGCTGTATGCCGTCGCGGGCATGCCGTTGATCGTGCTCGCCCGCGAGATCTGGCGCCTGCGTTGGCTCGTCATCGTGCTGGGTGCGGCCCTGTGGATCTTCGTCTCGCCCGTCGCGGCGTGGGTCAGCGCGGCGCGGATGGTCGCGCTCATCCTGCTGGCCGCGCTCCTCACCCTCACCACCCGGATGGGCGACCTCCTGGCGGTGCTCCATCGCGTGCTGCGACCGCTCCGCCGCCTCAGTATGGATCCGGACGCCGTCGGGCTCACGATCTCCCTCGCGCTGACCATGATCCCCGTGGTCGCGGGCTTCTCCGATCGGGTCCGGGAGGCGCAGTGTGCCCGTGGAGTGCGCCTCGGGGTCCGCAGCGCGGTCCCGCTGCTCGTGCGCACGCTACGCCACGCGGACGACGTCGGTGACGCCCTGGCCGCGCGCGGGCTGGTCTGACTTCCGCGCGAGCCGCAGTGCCAGCAGCAGTCCGCTGACAGCGAGAAGGGCGGTCATGACCGTCGTCCCCGCGACGAGCAGCAGAACCACGGAAATCAGACCGATCACGGTCGACACAGCGAGGCGCGGCACCGAGGTCGTCGGCTGCGGTGCGCCGACCGTTTCGATGCGGCTCATCACGAGGGCGACGAGGGCGGTGAGTCCCAGTGCCGCGGCGAGCCACAGCGGCCGGGTGAGCCACCACTCCGCGCTTCCGAGAGCGGGCATCGGGGCGCCGATCGTGAGCGCAAGGACGGCACTCGCTCCGGCCATCGCGAGCAGCACGGGCATGTGCCACAGGTAGATGGTCATGGTCCGTCGGTTCACGAATCCGCTGAACGCGGCCACGACGGGGCGAAGGCTGAACGTCACGATGCGCTCGCGGAGCAGCGCGACCGCGCTCAGATGCACCACGCCGACGAGCAGAAGCGCTCCGGTCGGCGGGTTGATGTTCGCGATGAGATCGGGGGAGTAGACACCGCTGGCGAAGGACCACAGGAGGGCGACGAGAGCGGCCCAGCCGATCAGGACGATGGTGCGGCGCCTCAGCGCGCCGATCCGTCCGTCCGCCAGGAAGAAGCCGAGCTGCTGGAGCGCCAGCCACACGAACGCGAGGTTCAGGAATCCGACGGCCCCGACACCGGTCTGCGCACGGACGCCATCCACGATCAGAGCGCAGAGCACGAGAGCCGCGAGCGTGACCCCCGGCCGGCGGACGTGCGCCGCGACGAGTGCGGGGAGGAGCGCCTGGCACAGCAGGAAGACCGCGAGGAACCACAGCGGCTGCCCGTAGCGGAATCCGGCGATCTCGACGAGATCCGCCGGGACGCCGACCAGGTGCAGGGCTGCGAGTGCCATACCGATCATCGCGACCGCGACAGCGGCGGGCAGGAGGAGGCGGTGGATCCGCGCGGCCACGAAGTCGGATGCCGTGCCCCCCCGCTCACGCAGGCGCTGGTAGGAGAGGGAGCCGGCGAAGCCGCCGATGACGAAGAACAGCGGCATGACCTGGAGCGCCCAGCTCACGGGGACGATCCACCAGGATCCCTCACTCGCGTTGGCGAAGACGGGACCGGCATCGGTGACCGTGACCCCGACCATGATGGCGTGGAGCAGCACGACCCCGGTCACGCAGAGAGCGCGCAGGAGATCGATCGCGGTGTCGCGTGCGCCGGGTGCCGGTGCGTGTGAGGCTGGGCGCGGGGGCGTCTGGACGATGGCCATGGGTTCCTCCTCGGATGGGTGTCCGAGGAGCGTATGAATGCGGTGCGTCGCAGGGCATCACCCCCGGGTGCGGTCCGCACCCCTACCGGAGGGGGAGTCAGGCCGGTTCGACGAGACCCGTGTCGTAGGCGAGGATCACGGCGTGCACGCGGTCGCGCAGACCGAGCTTCGCGAGCACTTTGCCGACGTGCGTCTTGACGGTCTGCTCGGCGATGAAGAGGTCGCCCGCGATCTCTGTGTTCGATCTGCCCTTGCCGATCAGGACCAGCACCTCCCGCTCGCGCTCCGTGAGCTCGGCGAGAGCGGTGCCCGCGCGTGACGTCCGGGGCCGCCGTCCCGCGAACTGCTCGATCATGCGCCGCGTCACGCTCGGCGCGAGCAGGGCATCGCCCGCCGCGACGACCCGCACCGCGTGGACCAGCTCCTCCGGGAGCGCATCCTTCAGGAGGAACCCGCTCGCGCCTGCCTCCAGGGCGTCGTAGACGTAGTCGTCGATGTCGAACGTCGTGAGCATGAGGATGCGAGGGATGTGCGCGGCCGGGTAAGCGGGGCCGAGGATGCGGCGGGTGGCCTCGATGCCGTCGAGTTCCGGCATCCGCACGTCCATCAGGATCACATCGGGGTCGAGTCGGGCCGCCAGTGTGACGGCCTCGGAGCCCGTCGCGGCTTGGCCCGCGACGCGGATGCCCTCGTGCGCATCGAGGAGCGCGGCGAAACCCGCCCGCACCATGGCCTGGTCGTCGGCGATCAGCACACTGATGGTCACGGGATCTCCTGGGTGTTCCGAGTGGTCGCGGAGGCGGGGGTCTGGGGCAGCGACGCCGCGACCTCCCACCCTCCGTCCGAGGTGGCCGCCGCCGCGAAGATGCCGCCGAGCAGTTCGACGCGCTCGCGCATCCCTCGGAGGCCGTGTCCGCCTCCGCTCGCCGCGGGCGCGTGCGACGGCGCGCTGTTGCGGACACGGATGCCGACGGCATCCGCCGTGGCCTGCACCCGCACCGTGACCTTCGCGCCGTCCGCGTGACGCACGGCGTTGCTGAGGGCCTCCTGCACGATGCGGAAGGCGGCGATCTGCGCGGCGGGCACGGCCTCGCGCGTCGGGCCGGTGATCTCGAGGCCGACCGTCACCCCTGCGCGTCGGATCGTGTCGACGAGCGAGGGGATGTCGTCGATGCCCTGCTGCGGGGCCAGCTCGGCGGTCTGATCCTCGGTGCGGAGGACGCCGAGCATCCGTCGCATCTCGGTGAGCGAAGTCCGTGCGGTCGCGGCGATGCTCTCGAACTCGGCCGCGGCATCCGGGGCCATCCCGGGTAGGCGGTAGCGCGCGGTCGACGCCTGCACCTGGATCACCGACATGCTGTGGGCGATCACGTCGTGCAGCTCCCGCGCGATGCGCGTGCGCTCCTCGACGAGGGCGCGTCGGGACTCCTCGAGAGCCGAGTGCTCGCGTTCGCGGGTGAGCTCGGCGGCAACCCGTGCGCGACCTGCGACGAGTACCGCGATGAGGTACATCGCCGCGGCGACCGACGAGGTCACGATGAGGTTCGCCGTCATCGCGGCGGAGACCCCCGGGTCGGCGAGGACGTCCGGTCGGAGGAGCGGTGCGGTGAGAGAGGCGAGCGAGGCGATGATCAGCGGGAAGGCCCCGAGGCGCGCGCCGTGCAGGAACGTGATGACACCGACGAACAGGACGAAGGTCAGCAGCGCCGGCACGGACCACGGCCACGGCGACTGCGTCGCGAGCGTCGCGTCAACGAGCAGGGGGAGGAGGAACGACGAGACGCAGAGCATCGCGATCGCCCAGCGCGGATGCCGGATGCCGAGCAGCGGCGCGGCGCAGAGTGCCGCGCCGAGGATGAACGAGTACGGCAGGGGAGTGCCGTACAGCGCGGTCTGCACGGGAACGAGCACGGTGAACAGCACGAGCGCAGCCGCGCAGAGCGCCGTCAGAGCGGCCGAGCGCCGGCTGATGCGGGGTGCGCGCTCGGTGCGCGGCCGACGATCTGCCATGTCTGTCATCCTGCCAGCTGCAGAACCGGGGCGCGGCGCCGTCGTGCGGCGCTCACGCGGTCGATCACGAGTCCGATGACCAGGGCGACCGCCACGCCGATGGCGGCGCTGACGAGCGGCTGATCCGCGACCCAGGAACCGGCGAGAAGACCGATCGCGAGACTCAGGGCGCTCCAGCTGACCCCTGCGATCAGGCTCAGCGGCACGAAGCGGCGCCACGGGAAGCCCAGCGCGCCGGCGGACATGTTGACCGCGACGCGGCCGACGGGGATGTACCGGGCGCCGAGGATCAGCGCGGCGCTCCGCCGCTCCAGTGCGTCCGCCGCGTGGGAGAAGGCCGTGGCGACCCGGGGCCGCCGCATCCACGCCCAGCGGTCGGTCCCGAGACGGCGACCGAGACCGAATGCGACGTTGTCGCCGATCGCGGCACCGATCGCCGCGACGAGGCCGAGCGGCACGAGGGCCCACAGGTCGCCCGCGGATGCCAGGACCGCCGCGGCGGCGACGAGCACCGTCTCACTCGGGACGGGCGGGAAGAACCCGTCGATCACGGTGACCGCGAACAGCACGGCGTACAGCCAGGGGGAGGCGACGGTCTGCAGGATGAGCTCGTTGATGACGTCCACTCGAGAAGGCTAGGAAGCGGACGGCCCGTCCCACATCACTCCCGGGTATCGTCCGCGTCAGCCCAGAGGGTGAGATGCCGCGTCGATCCGGCGCTCAGGCGGGCGGCCTATACTGGGAGGCTGGCCGCTCGGCCGACCCTCCTCCTTGAACGAACGGACATCCGCTGTGCTCGCCGTGCACGAACTCGAGATCCGCGTGGGCGCACGCCTCCTGATGGAGAACGTGTCGTTCCGCGTCAGCGACGGCGACAAGATCGGCCTCGTCGGCCGCAACGGAGCCGGCAAGACGACGCTCACCAAGGTGCTCGCCGGGGACCTCCTGCCCTCGGGAGGAAGCGTCACCCGATCGGGCGAGCTCGGCTACCTCCCGCAGGACCCGCGGTCCGGTGACCCCGAGATGCTCGCGCGCACCCGCATCCTCGACGCTCGAGGGCTCGGCAGCCTGGCGCTCGGCATGTCGGAGGCGACCGTCGCGATGGGGTCGGACGACCCGGCCGTCGCCGAGAAGGCCATGAAGCGCTATGCGCGCCTCACCGAGCAGTTCGAGGGTCAGGGCGGGTACGCCGCCGAGGCAGAAGCGGCGTCGATCGCGAACAACCTCTCGCTGCCCGACCGCATCCTCGACCAGCCGCTGAAGACGCTCTCGGGCGGTCAGCGTCGCCGCATCGAGCTGGCTCGGATCCTCTTCTCGGATGCCGAGACGATGATCCTCGACGAGCCGACCAACCACCTCGACGCCGACAGCGTCGTGTGGCTGCGCGAGTTCCTCAAGAACTACAAGGGTGGGCTGATCGTGATCAGCCACGACGTCGAACTCGTCGGTGAGACCGTCAACCGCGTCTTCTACCTCGACGCCAACCGCCAGATCATCGACACCTACAACATGAACTGGAAGAACTACCTGCGCCAGCGGGTGGCGGACGAGGAGCGTCGCAAGAAGGAGCGGGCCAACGCCGAGAAGAAGGCCACCACGCTGCAGCAGCAGGCGGCCCGCTTCGGTGCGAAGGCGTCCAAGGCTGCTGCCGCTCACCAGATGATCGCGCGCGCCGAGAAGCTTCTCGCCGGTCTCGACGAGGTCCGCCAGGAAGATCGGGTGGCGAAGCTCCGCTTCCCCAAGCCCGCTGCCTGCGGCAAGACCCCGATGATGGCGACGGGGCTGTCGAAGTCGTACGGCTCCCTCGAGATCTTCACGGATGTCGACCTCGCGATCGACCGCGGATCGAAGGTCGTCGTGCTCGGACTCAACGGCGCGGGCAAGACCACGCTGCTGAGGATGCTCGCCGGAGTCGACCAGCCTGACACGGGCCAGCTCGAGCCGGGTCACGGGCTCAAGGTGGGGTATTACGCGCAGGAGCACGAGAACCTCGACGTGAACCGCTCGGTGCTCGAGAACATGGTCTCGGCCGCGCCGCACATCACTGAGACCGAGGCCCGCAAGGTGCTCGGATCGTTCCTGTTCACGGGTGACGACGTGTTGAAGCCCGCCGGGGTGCTCTCGGGTGGAGAGAAGACCCGTCTGTCGCTCGCGACCCTGGTCGTGTCGTCCGCGAACCTGCTGCTGCTCGACGAGCCGACCAACAACCTGGATCCGGCCTCCCGCGAGGAGATCCTCGGCGCCCTCGCGCACTACGAGGGAGCGGTCGTCCTGGTCTCGCACGACCCCGGTGCCGTGCAGTCGCTCAACCCCGAGCGCGTCCTCATCCTGCCGGACGGCGTCGAGGACATCTGGAGCCAGGAGTACCAGGACCTCATCGAGCTCGCGTAGGGCTCGCCGCCGCGGCATCCGCTGCGGTCGCCACGTTTCTCGGTGTGACGATTCGCGGATGCCGTGACGATTCCCGGACCTTCGTGCGAGGGATGCTCCGCAGAACGTCGCACACTCCGCTGATCGTCAGCGGGTCAGCGGGTCAGCGCGCGTCGAGCAGCTCGTCCTCGATGTCGGCGTCACGGTCGCGTCGACGGGGAGCCTTCGCGGGGGTCTCGATGCCCTCGACCTCTTCGCGGTGCTTCACGATCTCGGTGCGGATGATGTATCCGATGAAGATGAAGCCCATGATCGCGAACAGGATCCACTGGATCGCGTACGACAGGTGCGGACCGGGGTCGTCGGTGGGTGAGGAGAATCCGCCCATCGCGCCCTCGCCGGCGGGGTCCTCGCTGACGATCTGACCGTAGGAGCTCGAGATCACATCGCCACCCACCAGCGCTGCGATCGACGGGACGTGAATGGTCGGCACCTGGCCCTCGGGAGCGCCACGACCGGATGCCGGGAGCTGCTCGCTCGGCCGCAGACGGACGATGACCTCGACCTCGCCCGACGGCGGAGAGGGAATGGCGTCGGGGGATTCTCCCTCGCCCGGAGGCACCCAGCCGCGGTCGACGATGAAGATGCGACCGTCGACGTCGCGGAACGGCACGAGGACCTCGAACGCACTCGTGCCGCCGTGCGGGCGGTTGCGGACGAGGAGCTGCTCGTCCGCGAGGTACTCGCCGGTGAGGACGACCGGATGCCATTCATCGCCGGGGGCCAGCTCGCCGTCGGCGCCGATCAGCTCGGCCAGAGGGACGGGCTCGGCGTCGTAGTTCTTCTCCACGAGCTCGATCTGCTCGGCGCGCGTCACGTTGCGCTCGAACTGCCAGTTCGACAGGAATGCGCACGCGACGGCGAAGCCGATCGCGATCAGCACGTACACGGCCCAGCGCGTCATCCGGGAGCTCATGAGGGCACTCCGTCTCTCACCGATACCGGGAAATCGCGAGCCGCGAGGTAGTCGCGCAGGAATCCGACGTGCTCGGGGCACGCGAGCCAGACCTTCTCGCGGTCGGCCGCGTGGATACGGGGATTGCGCCACACCACCTGAGCGGTGGCCGCGTTCCGGCATCCGGCGCGCGAGCACTCCAGTTCGGTCACGCGGGATCCTGTCCGCTCTCGCGGATCCGGTAGATCTGCGGGCCTTCGTCGTCGATCTCGATCGTCTCGGCCACCGGGCGCGGCGCCTCGATCTCCTGGACGGGAGACTCTGCCGTCGTCTCGGTGCTGTCGCTGCCTGCGTTCGCGAAGACCACGGCGATGTAGGGGAGGACAGCTGCGGCGAGAGCGAAGAGCCACGTGTACCAGCCGTACGGCTGCACGAACATCATCAGCGCGAAGCACACGATGCGGATCGTCATGGTCAACGCGTAGCGGCGCACTCGGTGGTCGGCCTCGGCCTGCGGCGACTGCGGCAGTGAGGTGACAGCGGGTACCGGGCGCTTGCTCTTCACGATACCTCCAGCCTACGCCGCCGAGAGGGCGGCGGCATGCCGGATCGTGTGCTCAGGAAGAGAAGACGAAGGGCAGCGTGAAGGCCCCGAGGAACACGAAGCCGAACACGATGACGGCCACGAGGATGAGCTGGATGGCCGTCATCGCGTACCCCATGATGAGGCCGGCGAACGCCATGCCGCGGCCGCCGAGGTTCGGGTTCTCCTTGGTCTTGCGCAGTGCGACATGGCCCGTGATGATCGCGACGACGGAGGAGATGAGCGGCAGCACCACCCAGAACAGGAAGGAGCCGAAGACGACGCCGACGATGCCGCATACGAGCGACGTGATCGCGAGGCCGCTCGTCGGTCGCGGAGCGGGGTAGATCGGAGCGAAACGCGGGTCGGCGTAGGGCTGCAGCGGAGCGGCGTAGGGACTGGGCGGGGGCGTGAGCGAGGGGGCGGCACCCGGATATGCCTGCGTCGGCTGCGCGCTCGGTCGCGCGGGCGGCGGCACGGGAACCGAGCCGGGGTACGGCGGCTGCTGTCCGTAGGACGGGGGAGTGCTGTCGTTGCTCACGCTGATGCCTTTCGTCGCGTTCAGGGTTCCAGTCGGAGCCGTCGCATGTCAAACGTCTCGGTCGAGGGGGTCGGTAGGATCGAGGACGACCCGGCCTCGACCCCACAGGCCAGATCAGGAGTGGATATGAGTTCTCAGCGCGTCGTCCTCGTCACCGGCGGAAACCGCGGCATCGGGAAAGCCATCGCCGAGCGCTTCGTCCGCGACGGCTATCGGGTCGCGGTGACCGCCCGCAGCGGTGAGGGTCCCGAGGGCACCCTCACGGTTCGTGCGGATGTCACGGATGCTGCTGCTCTGGACGCCGCGTTCACCGAGGTCGAGCAGCAGCTCGGGCCGGTCGAGATCGTCGTCGCCAACGCCGGCATCACGAAGGACACCCTCCTGCTGCGGATGAGCGAGGACGACTTCGACAGCGTCGTCGCCACCAACCTCGGCGGCACGTTCCGCGTCGTGAAGCGCGCATCCAAGGGGATGCTGCGCGCGCGCTTCGGTCGCGTGATCCTCATCTCCAGCGTCGTGGGGCTCTACGGCTCGGCCGGACAGGTGAACTACTCCGCCTCCAAGAGCGCCCTCGTCGGCTTCGCCCGGTCGCTCACGCGTGAGCTCGGCGGACGCGGGATCACCGCGAACGTCGTCGCCCCGGGCTTCATCGAGACGGATATGACGGCCGAGCTGCCCGAGGAGACGCAGAAGCAGTACAAGGCGAACATCCCCGCCGGTCGCTTCGCCACCCCCGATGAGGTGGCCGGTGTCGTCACGTGGCTCGCGAGCGACGAATCGGGCTACATCTCCGGTGCGGTCATCCCCGTCGACGGCGGTCTCGGGATGGGGCACTGACTCCTTCCGATCGGCGCCGGTGGTCACGACCTCCGCGTGACGGCGGCGTCGATGAGGTCGGCGAGTCGGTCAGGCACCGAGAACTGCGGCCAGTGCCCCGAGCCTACGCGCACCACCTCGGCGTCGGCGATCGCCCGGTACTCCTCGAGGAAGGGCGGCCAGTCCGCGAGCTGGGCTTCGACGCCCTGCTGATCGAGGCTGCCCATCAGCAGCGTCACCGGCACCCGGTGGCGAGCATCCGATGTCAGCTCGATCGGGTCGGTCGGGACCCGCGCGGGCACGCTGCGGGTGAGCGGCGCCGTGCGCGCCCGTGTCTCCTCGTCGAGGTCGTCGACGTCCTCCGCGTCGAAGAACGACCAGCCGGGGAAGGGGATGACACCGTCGATGACCTCGAACTCGCTGATCCCGAAGCCCGAGGGCGGAGGCGCGGTGTCGACGAAGATGGCACGTGCCACCGCGTCCGGTCGCGCGTCGGCGACGCCCCAGGCGACATTGCCGCCGCCGCTGTGACCGACGACCACGACGGGGCCGTCGACCTCGTCGACGGCCCGCACGCCCGCCGCGACCCAGTCGGCGATGCCGATCGCGGAGGAGTCGGACGCCGGAGCGCCGAGCCCGGGCATCGTGAGGGCGTGCACCGTGTGACCGGCGCGTTCGAGCCGCGCGGAGACGTCGCTCCAGCTGGAGGCGTCGAGCCAGAGGCCGGGGATGAGGATGATGTCCATGACCCGACGATAGACCGGGCCTCCGACATCGACTAGGGCAACAGAGGGATGACGTCCGACAGGTCCTGCCGGGCGATCACGAGGCTCGCCGCCGCTCGGACGGCCGGCTTGGCGTTGAAGGCGAGGCCGAGGCCGGCGACGCCCATCATCTGCAGGTCGTTGGCGCCGTCGCCGATCGCGACGGTCGCGCGCCGTGGGACGCCCAGTTCGTCCGCCCACGCCAGCAGTGACGCGGCCTTCGCCGCGGCATCCACGATCTCGCCGTCGACGCGGCCGGTGAGCGCGCCCTCCGCGACCTCGAGGCGGTTCGCGCGCCAGCGGTCGACGCCGAGGTCCGGTGCGACGTCGTCGAGGATCTCGTGGAAGCCGCCCGAGACGACGCCCACGACACCGCCGCGCTCGTGCACCGCGGCGGTGAGCTCGCGGACGCCGGGGGTCGGCTCGATACGCGCGAGCACGCGGGCGAAGCCCGAGACGGGGACTCCCTCGAGAGCGGCGACGCGTGAGCGCAGGCTCGTCGCGAAGTCGATCTCGCCGCGCATCGCGGCCTCGGTGGCCGCCTGCACCTCGTCGCGCCGACCCGCCTCGTCGGCGATCAACTCGATCACCTCGTTGCGGATGAGGGTGGAATCGGCATCGAGGACGACGAGGAAGCGCGCGGAGGTCACGCCTTCGAGCCTACCGACAGCGACGCATCGCTCAGCGCTCGATGAACACGCCCTTGCCGACCACCGTGATGCCCGACTCCGTGACCGTGAATCCTCGGGCGAGGTCGCGTTCGCGATCCACGCCGACCGTCGCGCCGTCAGCGAGGATCACGTTCTTGTCGAGGATCGCCCTGTGCACCCTGGAGCCCGCGCCGACCTGGACGTGATCGAAGACGACCGAATCCGTGATGGTCGAACCGCCGCCCGCGAGGGTCCACGGCCCGACCACGCTGCGTTCCAGATGGGTGCCGGAGAGCACCGACCCGAGCGACACGATCGAGTCGATCGCGTTGCCGATGCGGCCGACCGAGTCTCGTACGAACTTCGCGGGCGGGGAGTTGACCGCCTGCGAGTGGATCGGCCACTCCATGTTGTAGAGGTTGAAGATCGGCAGCGTCGAGATCAGATCCCGGTGGGCGTCGAAGAAGGAGTCGATCGTACCCACGTCACGCCAGTACGAACGGTCGCGCGGCGAGGAGC
>JAZBLS010000108.1:0-11464 GCA_037033365.1 Actinomycetota bacterium
GGCTTGCACTGACAGTGGAAGAGGCGGACTCGGATGCGCGCGCGCAATCAGCTGGTGATCGATCACCTGCACATCGTGGGATCGGCGACCGCATACGTCGCCTCGCGTGTCACACAGGTGTCCCGCGATGATCTCGCCTCGGCGGGCGCCTTCGCCCTCATCCGTGCGGCCGATCGCTTCGACGCGAGCCTCGGCGTGCCTTTCGGCGCATTCGCGCGCGGCCGCGTCAACTGGGCGCTGAAGGACGAGCTCCGCTCCATGGACTGGGCGCCCCGCGACATCCGGGTCCGTGCGAAGCAGACCACGAAGGTGCGGGACACCCTCGGTGCTGCCCTCGGACGGATGCCGTCGGTCTCCGAGATCGCGAAGGCGATGGGCGTCGACGTCGCCAGCGTGCGGCAGGCCCTCGCGGATGCCGAGCGGATGGTCACGAGTCTCGACGTGCCGGACGCGCGTCGGATCGCGTGGAACGGATACCTCCCCGAGGAGATCGCCATCTCCTCGGAGCGGGACGCTCTGCTGCATCGCGCGATAGACGCACTTCCGGAGAAGAAGCGGGCGGTGGTCCGGGCGATCTATTTCGATGATCGGACGGTGAAGGACATCGCAGAGGAGCTCGGCGTCTCGCACGCGGCCGTCTCGCAGCAGAGGTCCGAAGCGATGCGGATGCTGCGCGATGCACTCGCCCGGCACGACGCCGATCTGCCGCAGACGGAGCAGCGCAGCTCTCGATCGTCTGCCGCGGCTCTCGACGCATATTTCGAGCGTGTGGCGGCGACGGGCAAGCGGATCACGCGGGCGCTGTCGCCGGAGGCCATCGTCGCCTGACCCGTCGACGGCGGCTTCTGGTCCTCAGAGGCCGAAGCCGTATGTCGCCTGCGCCACGAGCGTCAGGCTGACGGTCGTGGGGTAGATCTCCGGCTCCTCGTCCTCGTCATCGAGCAGATCGAGCCGGCCGATCGGCACGAAGATGCTGCCGTCGGGCTCGAAGATGAGATCCTTCGGCACGAAGGACGCGAAGATCGAGCGGGTCCCGTTCCGCAGCTCGAACGTCCGCCCGACGTCGCCGCGCTCGAACAGGTTCATCTCCACCTCGTCGAACCACACCTTGCCGTCGGGGAAGCGCGCCTCGATCCGGTAGATGCTGGGCTCCACGGACTTGATGTTGAGGTCCTCGACGACCTCGGCGAACAGCGTGTCGGGCTGCTCGAGCTCGAACGCGATCGCTCGCAGATGGTCGTAGTTCAGCCGGGCGCGGCGCGAGAACAGGGCGACGTTCTCGATCTCGTCGGGGTGCGCGTGCGGTGCCTGATCGTTCAGGTACTGACGGACCTCGTCCGGCCCGGGGTATTCGAACCGCATGTGGTAGTGGAATCGGCCCGGCCTGTTGAGCAGGTAGGAGCTGACATCGGAGATGTCGTTCACCGTGAGGCAGTAGATGCGCTTGACCGAGGAGAGTCCGTCGAACAGCGAGAGGAACTGGTTCTGGCGGTTCGAGCCGTCGACCAGCCCGCGGCGGCCGGCCGGGAAGGTCTTCTCGAACTCGTCGAAGACGATCAGGCACTCGTCGAGGCTGTCGAGGAAGTCCGCGAGTCCGTCGTTGTCCTCCGTCACGACCACGACGGGGAGCCCCTGTGCGCGTGCCTCCTCGGCGACCATGCGCAGGAAGAGGGACTTCCCGATGCCCTTGTCACCCGACAGCATGACTCCGAGGCTGCGATCCGCCAGGGCGTATGAGCGGAAGATCTTCGAGACCTTCCTGTCCCGGCCGCCGTAGATGCGCTCGGCGCCGATCGTGAGGTCGTCGATCCGGATCAGGCTGAAGCCCTCCTTGGAACCGAAGTGCACGCGATACGTGCCAGGGGGGAACATCTGATGCGTCCGGACGGCGTCGTCGTATACGCGGACGTGCCCACCGGTCTCGATGTACGTGCTTGTCACGGTCTCCCTCTTTCACTCCCCGTTGTAGCTATCGGTCGAGATCCGCGGGCCGTAAGGCGCGACCGGGAAAACGGTCTCGATGGACTCGTGACCGACCGGAGGGAAAGAGGCCCCTGCAGTTCTGGGGGAGGATGCAGGGGCCCCGGGGGAGTCGGCGGCCGGGGAAGCCGCCTGGTATACCATTCCATGCACGCCGCCGGCGGGGAAATCGGGTCCGGTGTGTCGCGGTGGCGCACTATCCTGAGCGCAGAGACCGGTGGACGTCTCGAATCGAGGATGTGCGCATGGCCGGATCTGGACAGGCGGAGGAGCCGACGGCCGGTGTCATCGCGCTCCGCGTCGAGGCCGCGCCCCAGGGTCTCCTCGAGTACACGCTCGATCCCGAGGGGGGCACGCGCGTCTGGCATGGGATCCTCGTGGCGCATGACGACGCCGTGATGGGTGCGGCATCCACCCCCGAGCAGACGGCGGAGCTGCTCGTGCGGGGGAGCATCGAGTGCATACGTCAGGTGATCCCCAGCATCGAGGTGGGTGGTCTGACCATGCGTCCGGAGGTCGGACCCCACGAGAACGCCCAGATCGCCGCAGCCGGGGAGGCCCGCTTCGTCCGCGCCGAATGGGATGCGATCACGCGGCGCGGCACGGACATCCGCCTGGAGTGACCGCTCTCAAGCGCGGGGGTCAGCTCTTCACATAGGAGTCCGTGAGCAGCGCACCGCGGATCGCACGCAACCGGTCGAGCAGATCGTCGACAAGACGCTCGGAGATCGACGTGCCGACCACATCGAAGGGGCCGATCGGTGCGAGGCGGCCGGTGCGCACCCGGATGACCTCCCAGCCGGTCGCCCGCAGTGCGCGGTCCTTGCGGAGGTCGGCGTCCTCCCGCTTGCCCACGTGCTCGAGCCCGTGACGGCCCACCGTGTCGTACTCGATCGCCACCCGGAGCTCCGGGAGGAGGATGTCCGGCCACACCTCGGTGTGACGGAAGAACGGGCGCGAGACCTTGATCGCGTTGACGCCGGCGCTGAAGTCCAGGCGATCGTGCAGCTTCGCCCGCAGGCGTGCCTCGGCGGCGGATGCCGGCGCCGGCGCGCACGCGCTGAGGAACGCCTCGCCCGCGGGGAGCGCCGGTGTCTTCGTGCAGATCGGGGCGGCCTTCCGCGGGGGCCGGCGGGGGATCGACCGTGGCTCGCCGAGGATCACGGGCTGGGGCCGCGCGAGCGTCGAGCACTCGGGGCACCAGGCCGACTGTCGTCTGACCCGCCCCGGACGCTCGCGCTGCTCGGTGGGCGTGGCGGCGAAGCGGTGACCGACCCGGCACTCCCAGCACAGCAGGACGTCGGCCGCGAGCGGCACCTGCGAGAGGGCGATGCCGTGGTTGAGCTCGGGGTGGTACTGGCGGATCAGCTCGGGATACGCGGCCCAGGCCGCGCGGTACGTGCCGACCGCATACGGCACCTCGACACCGCGCGAGAACTGTCGGCGCGCCCACCACCACTGCACGGGTTCTGTCACGGAGGCACGCTAACGCGGGCCGCCGACATCCGGACCCGCCTTCGTGACAGACTCGCGGTGCGGGGACTTCTCGCGGCGGACGGATGGAGCGGACATGGCACAGCATGTCGTCATCAGCGGGGCCTCCGGCCTCATCGGCACGGCGCTCTCGCGCTCTCTGAGAGCCGACGGCGCGCGCGTCACGACTCTCGTGCGGCGTCTGCCTCAGGCCGAGGGAGAGGTGCAGTGGTGGCCGGGCGAGCGCGACCTCGCGCCGGACGTGCTCGCAGGGGCGGACGCCGTCATCTCGCTCAGCGGTGCCAGCGTCGGCCGGCTGCCGTGGACGCCCCGCTATGAGCGAGAGCTCCTGACCTCCCGGGTGACGACGACCAGGACGATCGCCTCGGCCGTTCGGGCACTGCAGTCGGACGCACCGGCCTTCGTCTCGGCATCCGCGGTCGGGTACTACGGCACCGCCCCCGGTCGCACCCTCACGGAGACGTCACCCGCGGGAGACACCTTCCTCGCCAAGCTCTGCGTGCGGTGGGAGGCGGAGGCGCAGAAGGCGGGCGAGCACGCGCGGGTCGCCCTGCTCCGCACCGCGCCGATCATCCACCGTCGCGGCGTGCTGAAGCCGCTGATCCAGCTCACCCGCTTCGGGGTCGCCGGACCGATCGGTCCCGGCACGCAGATCTGGCCGTGGATCTCGCTCGAGGACGAGGTGCGCGGCATCCGTCATGTCATCGATCAGGGGCTGGTGGGTCCGGTGAATCTCACCGGACCCACCCCGGCATCCGCGAACGACATCGGGCGCGCCCTCGCGAAGCGGATGGGCCGACCGTTCTGGGTCCCGGCTCCGACGTGGGCCCTGCGGCTCGCCCTCAGCCGGGGGGCAGCGGACTCCCTGCTCGTGTCGGATGCCGACGTGCGACCGGAGGCTCTGGAGAACTCGGGCTTCGTGTTCTCGCACGCCACGGCGCAGGAGGCCGTCGCCGCCGCGATCTGAGCGACGCCTCGCGTGGGTCTCAGCGGCCGTGCGGGTCGACGTGGTTCAGCGTCGCCACCACCTGCTCGTAGTCGCCCCGGGCCTCGCCGTACCGGAGGAAGGTCACTCGCTCGACCTGGATCTCCGTCGCGTCGGGCTGGGTCTCGATCAGTTCCATGGTCTCCGCGATGAAGTCGTCGAGCGGCATCGCGTTGTCATTCTTCTCGTGCCCCGGCATGAGAGCGGTGCGCACGGACGGCGGCTCCAGTTCCACGACGCGGACGTTCGTCCCGGCCAGCTGCAGCCGCACCGATTCGCTCAGCATGTGGATCGCGGCCTTCGTGGCGTTGTAGGTGGGGGTGACGCGGAGCGGGGCGAAGGCGAGGCCCGACGAGACCGTCATGATCGTGGCATCCGGTCGCGTCTGCAGGTGCTCGATGAACGCCGCGATGAGGCGGATCGGCCCGAGCAGGTTCGTGGTCACGGTCGCCTCGGCGGTCTGCAGGAAGCCGTCGGGTGACGTCCAGTCCTCGACCCGCATGATGCCCGCCATCGTGATCAGCACATTCAGGTCGGGGTGCGCCGCGAGCACCTCGCGGGCCGCGCGCTCGATGCTCTCGGGATCGGTGGTGTCGATCTCCACGGTGCGGATGCCGGGGTTCTCGGCGGCGATGCGGTCGAGCAGGTCGGTGCGCCGCCCGCCGACGATCACGGTGTTGCCTCGTGCGGCGAACTGCTGAGCGAGCGCGAGTCCGATTCCGCTCGTCGCCCCGGGGATGAAGATGGTGTTGCCGGTGATGTCCATGCGTCCACTCTCCGGCGTCCGCGAGGAGCTCTCCAGGGACGGCTGATCCAGGGATCGGCGATCCCTGGATCCCCTCGATGCGTCCGCGAGATACTGCTGAGGTGGACAGAGAAGCGCTCGCCGAGTTCCTCATGCGTCGTCGTGAGCAGCTGCGCCCGGAGGACGTCGGACTCAGCGCCGGCTCCCGTCGACGGACCCCCGGCCTCCGGCGAGAGGAGGTCGCCCAGCTCGCCGCCATGTCGACGGATTACTACAGTCGGCTCGAGCAGCGACGAGGGCCGCAGCCGAGCGTGCAGATCCTGGCATCGCTGGCTCGGGCGCTCCGTCTCACGCCCGACGAGCGCGACTACCTGCACCGGGTCTGCGGCCACAGCGCACCCGACCGCACGGTCTTCACCGACTATGTGCATCCGGGCATGCTGCGCGTGCTCGACAGGCTGTCGGACACTCCGGCGTTCGTCGTGTCGGTTCTCGACGAGATGCTGATCCAGAACGATGCCGCCCGCGCGCTGCTGGGCGATGCGAGCGGATTCGAAGGGATCGAGCGCAGCGGCATCTACCGCTGGTTCGCACACCCCGACGAGGAGCGCGGGCGCTATCCCGAGACGGACCATCCGCACCGCAGCCGCGTCCTCGTCGCGTCGTTGCGCGTGGCCTACGGGGCGCTGGGGGAGCGCTCGAGAGCCGGGGACATCGTCCGCGAGCTCTCGGAGGACAGCGCGGAGTTCCGCGAGCTGTGGGCGGTGCACGAGGTCCGGCGGAGGTTCGAGGACCACAAGGTGCTCATCCACCCCGAGGTCGGGCCGATCGAGGTCGACTGCCAGGCGCTGTTCACCGAGGACGAATCGCAGGCGCTCGTCGTGCTGACCGCCGCGCCGGGGAGCGAGGCGGCGAGCAGGCTCGAGCTCCTCAGGGTGCTGGGGACGCAGCGCGTCTGAGCGGGATCCAGCAGGACACGGTCTCGCGGTAGCGGACGAAGTCTTCGCCGAACCTGTCCTCGAGGTCCTGCTCCTCGAGCGGCCGGACGATCGCGTTCCAGAAGAGCGATCCGCACAGCGCGTACGCGACGACGAGCCACGAGCCGAGCAGGAGCCCCACCGCGACGCCCTGGGCGATTCCGGCGACGGCCATGGGGTTGCGGACGAAGCGGTAGGGACCGGCGATCACGAGCCGGCGGGGCATCGCCGACGGCAGGGGAGTCCCTTCTCCGCGCACCGACATCGACACGGCCGACCACACGCCGAGGGCCGTGGCTGCCGCGAGCAGCAGCCCGCCGACGATCGTGGCCGCGACGGGGAACGGGATGCTCAGGCGCCACCGTGCCTCGACGAACGCGATGCCGAGCGGGAGGACCAGCAGGAACAGACCCCAGAAGAACAGCGTCTGCCGGGCGGTGCGGGCGACGAGGCGTGAGCGGCCGGCCGCGGGCGCCGGGCGGAACGCGAACGGGCCGGTCGTGACCCATGCGACGGGTGCGCGGCCCATCCATACGATGACGCCGGCGGCGATGCTGGCGATCGCGGCGAGGGCCATGAGCAGCGCACCCCAGCCGGCCTGCGTCGTAACGGTCGCGTACACCGCCATGCCGACCGCGACGAGGGCGGTCCAGGGGGTGACGATCCAGACGCACCAGCGGATGCCGAGGGCGACCAGCGCCGAGGCGACGACGAACAGCGGAATGTCGAGAGCGCTGATGGGCAGCGCGGGCAGGCCGCCCAGAGTCGCGTGGCGGACAGCATCCGACAGCAGCACGCCCAGCCACCACGCCGCTCCCGCGACGGCCTGGACGGCGAAGTACGCCCGCGCCGTCACGGGTGTGAGGGGGATCCCTCCGATCGCGGGCATCCCGTCAGTCTAGGAGCCGCCGCTGCGGCATCCGTGCCTGGTCCGCGCCCGCCGGCCCCGCCGCGGCGTTCCCGTCGCACTTCGTGCCGCGGCCTCGGCGGCTCCCGTGTCAATTCGTGTCGCGGTCTCAGTGCTCCCGTCGCACTTCGTGCCGCGAAATCCCCGGCGCAGCGGCACGAACTGCGACCGGAGCCGGTGGGCGGCACCAACCGCAACCGGAGCCGTGGGCTGGCGTTCCCGTCGCGTTCTGTGTCGCGGCCCCGAAGCTCCCGTCGCACTCCGTGCCGCGCGACTCCTGGCGAAGCGGCACGAACCGCGACCGGAGTCGGTGGGCGTCGTGAACTGCGACCGGAGCTAGCGGGCGGCACGAACTGCGATCGGAGCCGAGGATCCGCGCCTCAGGACTCCTCGTGCGAGGCCGGGTCGGCGTCGAACAGACGGCCGTCCGGGCGTCCGAGCGCGGTGATCGCCTCGACCTCCGCCCCATCGAGCACGACGGAGCCCGCCGCGAGGTTCGAGGTCTGGTGCTCGAGCGACGATGCCTTGGGGATCGCGACGGTCTCCCGCGCGACATGCCAGGCGAGCACGGTCTGCGCGGCCGAGATGCCGTGAGCTTCGGCGACCTCGACGACGACCGGCTCCTCGATCAGCTCCTTGGCCCTTCCGAGCGGGCTCCAGGCCTCGGTGAGGATGCCATGCTCGCGGTGGTACGCGAGCTGCTCCTCCTGCGGGAAGTACGGGTGCACCTCGATCTGGTTCACGACCGGGCGCACCCCGGTCTCGCGCTCGATGCGCTCGAGGTGCTCCGGCAGGAAGTTCGAAACGCCGATCTGCTGCACCACACCGCGCTCCTGCGCGTCGACGAGGGCGGCCCAGGCCTGCACGTACTCGTCCTGACTCGGATTGGGCCAATGGATGAGGTGCAGACCCGTGGTCTCCAGCCCGAGCCGCGAACGGCTCTCCTCGATGCTCGTCCGCGCCTTCGCGCTCGCATGGTGGCGGCCGGGCAGCTTGGTCGTGACGATGAGCTCGCCGAGATCCACGCCGGAGGCGCGCACGCCGCGCCCCACCGACCCCTCGTTCTCGTAGTTGAAGGCCGAGTCGATCAGGCGGGTGCCCGCGCCGATCGCGGTGGCCACAGCATCCGCCCCTGCATCGCCGTTCAGCGCGTAGGTTCCGAGTCCGAGGGCGGGGAGCGTGAAGCCGTTGTGTGCCGTGAAGTGAGGAAGAGCCGTCATGCGGCGAGCGTACGCTGGAGCTTCGCGAGGAGAGCAGAGTATGGCGAACGATGACGGGATCTGGCAGGATGCGGCGCGCTGCCCGTGCGGCTCGGGAGATGTGTTCGGGGGATGCTGCGGTCCGCTGCTCGCCGGTGCGTCGGCGCCGACCGCCGAGAGACTGATGCGCTCGCGCTTCACGGCCTTCGTCGCGCGGGACGAGGCCTACCTGCGCGCCAGCTGGCACCCGACCACACGGCCGTCCGACGTCGAGTTCGACGACGACCTCCGGTGGCGGCGGCTCGTGATCCTCGACCGCGTCGGCGGTGGTCCGTTCGATCGCGACGGCGTCGTGGAGTTCGAGGCGCACTGGCAGCATGACGGCGAGCGAGGCGTCCTGCACGAGCGGAGCCGGTTCGTCCGCGAGGACCGGCGCTGGTTCTACGTCGACGGCGACGTGAGCTGAACCGGCACCGAGTGCCGAGCGCGCGTGCACAGCGGCTAGATTTGAAGACGTGAACGCCAGCCCTGAACACCAGCGCATCCTGCTCGACGTCGCCGACCTGGACCGCCGCATCGCGCAGGCGGAGCGGGCGCGGACCAAGCCGACGCAGGCCGCACGCATCACCGAACTCGTCGCGATCCGCCAGGAGCAGCTGCGCGAGCTCACGACTCTCACGGGAACGCGCGACGACGCGCGCACCGAGCTCGGCCGCCTGGAGGCCGACGTGAAGCTCGTGGAGCAGCGCCGCGCGCGCGACGCGGATCGCCTCGCGACCGCCACGAACCCCAAGGAGGCGCAGGCTCTCGAGCACGAGCTGGCCAGCCTCGCGAAGCGCCAGAGCGACCTCGAGGACATCGAGCTCGACGTCATGGGTCGGGTGGAGGATGCCGACGCCGCGGTCGCCGCGCAGCAGGCGCTCCTCGACACCACCACCGCTGAAGGCAGCGCACTCACGGCCGCAGCCAAGGCCGATGTGGCCGCCGCGACCGACCTCGGAGCCCAGCTCGCTCGCGACCGTCAGGCCGTGACGGAGTCGCTGCCTGCCCCGCTCCTGGCCGAGTACACGCGACGTGCCGCCAACAGTGCGGGTGCCGCCCTGCTCACGCGCGGCACGTGCGAGGGGTGTCGCATCGTGCTCCCCACGACGGACATCGCCGCGATCCGCCGTGCGGCGGACGATGAGGTCGTCTCCTGCCCCGAGTGCGGCTGCATCCTCGTCCGCACCGAGGAATCCGGACTGTGACCTCCCTGCCGCGCGCACGACGGCGGTGAACGCGCGGCAGTCCTCCGAACGCCGCGTCGCCCTGTTGAGCGACGCCTCCGGCGGATATCTCGCGATCGAGCTGAGCGACGACGGCGACGAGGTCACGAGGACTCCGCTCAGCGACGTCGAGATGCCGATCTGGGTCGCCGAGCAGGAGAAGACGGATGCTCCGCGGTGGGTCATCCGCAGCGCCCGTGAGCTGTACCCGCGGCTGCTCGACGCGGGCGTCGTGCTGGGTCGCACGCATGATCTGCTCCTGTGCCACGCCATCCTCCGCGACACCGACGCGGTCGCGCGCCCGCTCGCTCCCTCTGCCGCCTGGGTGCGGCGGGATCCGGTCGTCGAGGCCCCGACGCTGTTCGACGTCTCGGAGCAAGATTCCCCGGGTGACCCGGTCGACGACGCCCTCACGCAGTACCGGGCCCAGCGGCGTGTGATCGGCGACAGCAAGGACGGTCGACTGACTCTGCTGACGTCCGCCGAGTCGGCAGGCGGCCTGATCGCGGAGGAGATGCGCGCCGCAGGTCTCCCGTGGAACGAGTCGGTGCACGACGGGATCCTCACCGAGATCCTCGGCACGCGACCCGTCGCGGGCGGAGCGCCCAGCCGCATGGTCGAGCAGGGCGAGCGCGTGCGGTCGATCCTCGGCGATCCGCAGCTGAACCTCGACAGCCAGCCGAAGCTGCTGCGGGCGCTCCACCGAGTGGGTGTGTCCGTCGAATCCACGAGCCGATGGGAGCTCGCACAGCACAGCCACCCCGTCGTCGAACCGCTCCTGGCGTACAAGAAGCTCTCGCGTCTCCTGAGCGCGAACGGGTGGGCGTGGCTCGCCGAATGGGTGGCGGACGGCCGCTTCCGACCGATCTACATCCCCGGTGGTGTGGTCACCGGGCGCTGGGCGTCGGCCGGTGGCGGAGCCCTGCAGCTGCCACGCAACCTCCGCGCCGCGGTGAGGGCGGATGACGGCTGGATGCTCGTCGTCGCCGACGTCGCGCAGCTCGAGCCGCGGATGCTGGCCGCGATGGCCGCCGACCGCGCGATGGCGCGAGCTGCTCAGGGCCGCGACCTGTATGCGGGCGTCGTCGAGTCGGGCGCGGTCGCCACGCGCGAGGAGGCCAAGTACGCGGTGCTCGGCGCCATGTACGGGGCGACGACGGGAGACAGCGGTCGGCTGGTCCCGCGGCTCCGCAAGGTCTACCCGCGCGCCATGGCGCACGTCGACAGGGCTGCTCGCATCGGTGAGGACGGCGGCGTGGTGTCGACCTGGCTCGGGCGCTCCTCGCCTCGTCCGTCGGTCGAATGGGAGCGGATGCAGGCCTCGGCGACGGATGCGGATGCCGCGCCGACCGATGTCGCTCTCGCCCGCCGCCGGGCCAGGGACTGGGGGAGGTTCACACGCAACTTCGTGGTGCAGGGCACGGCCGCGGAATGGTCGCTCATCTGGCTCGCCGAGATCAGGCACCGGCTGCAGCGGTTCCCCGACGCGGAGACGCCGGCCCCGGCATCCGCCGTCTTCGGGTCGCGCGCGCACCTCGCGTTCTTCCTGCACGACGAGGTGATCCTGCACGTGCCGGCCGAGCAGGCCGAGGCGGCGGCGGATGCCGTGCGTGAAGCCGCGGCCGTCGCGACACGGCGTCTGTTCGGCGACTTCCCGATCGACGTGCCGCTCGACCTGCGCATCGCCGACTCCGCGGAGAAGTGAGCGCGCCCCGATCGCCGTAGACTGGTGGGGCGAATGGGTCGACTGGACGGTCGCGTTGCGGGAAACCGCACCGAGGAACGTCCGGGCTCCTCAGGGCAGGACGGTGGGTAACGCCCACCCGGAGCAATCCGCGAGAAAGTGCCACAGAGAGTAGACCGCCCCGCAAGGGGTAAGGGTGAAAGGGTGGTGTAAGAGACCACCGGGGGC
>JAZBLS010000109.1:0-11393 GCA_037033365.1 Actinomycetota bacterium
CCCCGGCGAGCGCGTCGCCGGACAGCACCGCATCCAGGTCGGACACGACCTGGGTCAGGAGACTGCGAAGCGGAGTGGACATACCTCCATCCAACCCAGGGCCACCGACATTCGAACCTCTCGGACAGGTGGAAAGAGGCCAGGTCAGAGGCACATTCCGAGATATCGAAATGGCGCAGTCGGGCGAGCGGGGCGGTGGCGCTAGACGGACGGCAACCGCGTTTCGTCTCGCTTCGCTCGCTCAACGGGCAGTAACTTCGCTCGCTCAACGGGCGAGGGTCGGGGAACCGCGTTTCGTCTCGCGGAGACCCGCACTGAGCGAGCGAAGCGAATCGAAGTGTCGCTCAACGGGCGAGGGGTAGAGAACCGCGTTTCGTCTCTCGGATTACGATCGGAGGACGTCCCTGCAGGAAGGTCGCCCATGCCCGTCACTCCCGACGCTCTCGCCCACGCCGAGGATCTCGCCGACTTCGTCGCCGCCTCGCCCTCGAGCTATCACGCCGCCGCCGAGACGGCCCGGCGCCTCGAGTCGGCCGGTTTCACGCGCCTGCACGAGGAGGACGCCTGGGAGATCGTCCCGGGTGGGCGGTACGTCGTCGTCCGCGACGGCGCGGCGATCGGGTGGACCGTGCCGACGGGTGCCGTCGCGACCACTCCCGTGCACGTCTTCGGCGCGCACACAGACTCCCCCGGATTCAAGCTCAAGCCCCAACCGACCACCGGGACGCGCGGATGGCTGCAGGCCGCCGTCGAAGTGTACGGCGGACCGCTCCTGAACTCGTGGCTCGACCGGGAGCTGCGCCTCGCCGGCCGGCTCGCGCTCGCCGACGGTCGAGTCGTGCTCGCCGACACCGGTGCCCTGCTGCGCCTCCCCCAGCTCGCCGTGCACCTCGATCGCGGCGTCAACAACAACGGACTCGCCCTCGACAAGCAGAACGAGACGCAGCCGGTCTGGGGCCTCGGCGATGCGACCGAGGCCGACGTGCTCGCCGAGCTCGCGGCATCCGGCGATGTCTCGGCATCCGACATCCGGGGATACGACGTCGTGATCGCCGACTCCGCGCGCGGAGCGGTGTTCGGCAAGGACGACGCGTTCTTCGCGTCCGGGCGGCTCGACGACCTCGCCTCGGTGCACGCGGGGGTCGTCGCGCTCGAGACTCTCGATCCCTCGCAGGGCAGCCCGATCGCGGTGCTGGCCGCCTTCGACCACGAGGAGCTCGGCTCGAACTCGCGCTCCGGCGCCGCCGGACCCTTCCTCGAGGACGTACTCGCCCGCGTCTACGATGCCCTGGGCGCCGACGCGTCGCAGCGTCGTCGGGCGTTCGCCTCGTCCTGGTGCCTCTCCAGCGACGTCGGTCACTCGGTGCACCCGAACTACGCGCAGCGGCACGATCCCGTCGTGCAGCCCGTCCTCGGTTCCGGCCCGATCCTGAAGCTCAACGCCAACCAGCGCTACGCGACGGATGCCGTCGGCTCCGCCGCCTGGCGCGACTGGTGCGACGCCGCCGACGTGGTGACGCAGGAGTTCGTGTCGAACAACAACGTGCCGTGCGGCTCGACGATCGGCCCGATCACGGCGACGCGCCTCGGCATCCGCACGGTCGATGTCGGCATCCCGATCCTGTCGATGCACTCGGCCCGCGAGCTCGCCGGCGTCTCCGACCTGCACGACCTGACCCGCGTCGCCGCCGCCTTCTTCGCCTGATCCCGCCTCTGCCCGTCTATTCATGCCGAACGGCATGAATAGACCGTCCGTTTCTGCCGTTCGGCACGAATAGACGGGCTCCCGGTGGGGCGCGGAGTGCCAGGATGAGCAGATGACGCAGAATCAGCTCACCGAGACCCGTGGCGCGCTCATCGAGCGCGCGGGCATCGAGATCATCCCGGAGTCGGAGCGCACCGCGAAGCCGCGCGACCTCTTCTGGCCGTGGTTCGCCGCGAACGTGTCGGTGTTCGGGATGTCGTACGGCTCGTTCGTGCTCGGCTTCGGCATCTCGTTCTGGCAGGCCACGCTCGTGTCGGTCATCGGCATCGTCGTGTCGTTCCTGCTCTGCGGACTCATCGCCATCGCGGGCAAGCGCGGCTCCGCGCCGACCATGGTGCTCTCGCGCGCGGCCTTCGGCGTCCACGGCCAGAAGGTGCCGGGCATCGTCTCGTGGCTGACGTCGATCGGCTGGGAGACCTTCCTCGCGATCATGGCCGTCCTCGCGACGGCCACCGTCATCACGCAGCTCGGCGGCGACGGCGACAGCATCGCGCTCAAGATCATCGCGACCGTGATCGTCGCGGCGCTGATCGTGGCGGCATCCGTCCTCGGGTACCACACGATCATGAAGCTGCAGTCCGTGCTGACCTGGGTCACCGGAGCCGTGACGATCCTCTACGTGATCCTCGCGGCGCCGAGCATCGACCTCGCCGCGGTGCTGGCGCGACCCGACGGCGGCCTCGGACAGGTCATCGGAGCACTCGTCATGGTGATGACCGGCTTCGGCCTCGGCTGGATCAACATCGCGGCCGACTGGTCGCGCTACCAGCAGCGCACGGCATCCGACGGTGCGATCGTCGCCTGGAACACCATCGGCGGATCGATCGCCCCCGTGATCCTTGTCGTCTTCGGCATCCTGCTCGCCGGCTCGAACGACGACCTGTTCGCCGCCGTGCAGGCCGACCCCATCGGAGCCCTCGCGACGATCCTCCCGGTCTGGGTGCTCGTGCCCTTCCTCCTCACGGCCGTCCTCGCACTCGTGTCGGGCGCGGTACTCGGCATCTACTCGTCCGGTCTGACGCTGCTGAGCCTCGGCATCCGCATCCCCCGCCCTTCGGCTGCGGCGATCGACGGCGTGATCCTCACCCTCGGCACGATCTACGTCGTCTTCTTCGCGACCGACTTCCTCGGGCCGTTCCAGAGCTTCCTCATCACGCTCGGCGTGCCGCTGGCGTCGTGGGCCGGGATCCTCATCGCCGACATCCTGCGTCGTCGGAAGGACTACGACGAGGCCGCGCTGTTCGACGACAAGGGGCGCTACGGCGCCTGGGACTGGACGTCGATCGGCACCATGGTGGTCACCAGCGTGATCGGATGGGGTCTCGTGCTCAACGGCTTCGCGGATGCCGCCCCCTGGAACAACTGGCAGGGCTACCTGCTCTTCCTCGTCGGCGGGGTCGACGGCGACTGGGCCTACGCCAACCTCGGGGTCTTCTTCGCGCTCGTGCTGTCGTTCGTGTTCACGTGGTTCGCGCGGGCGGGAAGGATCCGCCGCCAGGAGGAGGACGCGTGAGCCCTGGGACCCAGGCGTGGCTGGTCGTGATCGACCCGCAGACGATCTTCGCCTCGCCGGAGTCCGCGTGGGGATCTCCGTTCTTCAAGGACGCCATGACCCGCATCCGCCGGCTCGCCGATGCGTTCGGCGACCGCGTACTGGTGACGCGATGGATGCCGACGGCCGACCGCTCGACGTCCTGGGGTGCCTACTTCGAGGCCTGGCCGTTCGCGGATCAGCCTCCGACCGACCCGCTGTTCGACCTCGTCCCGGAGGCTGCGGGACTGTCGCCGCATCCGACCATCGACCTGCCGACCTTCGGCAAATGGGGCCCCGAGCTCGAGGCCGTCGTGGGCCACGGGGCGCACGTCGTGCTTGTCGGCGTCTCGACCGACTGCTGCGTGATCTCCACTGCACTCCCCGCGGCGGACGCCGGCGTGCACGTCACGATCGCCGCCGACGCGTGTGCCGGATCGACCGCCGAGAACCACGCGGCGGCGATGCAGGTCATGGGCCTCTACCCGCCGCAGATCACGATCAGCGACACGGACTCGGTGCTCGCGGGGCTCTGACGCCGGCTCGGCCGGGTGACGATCTGCGGAGGTCGTGACGATCTGCGGAGGGATCTGCGGCAGAGCATCCGCAGATCGTCACACTCCCCGAGAATCGTCACACCCGTCAGCCGACAGCCCGCACGGCCGCGGCGATGTCGGCCCCCGTACCTCGCCATGGCGCCCCGTGGCCCGGCAGGACCCAGGATGCCGAAACATCGGCCAAACGGTCGAGGGACGCCAGCGCCTGATCGGGCTCATCCGTGAAGGGCGCCGGCTGCGCGCCCTCCCGACCGGTCAGCACGTGACGCGTGGTGAGGGCATCGCCGACGAACACGGCGTCGGCGGCGGGCACGTGCACGGCGATGCTCCCCGGCGAGTGCCCCGGCATCCCGATCACGACCGGCGAGCCGGGAAGATCCAGCACCGCACCGTCCTCGACCTCGACCACCTCGGCGACGTGACGAGTGCGGAACGCGCTCTTGCGGATGCCGTAGGCGAGGAACCCGAGCATCGGTCCGATCCGCGCCGGCCCCATCGGCGTCTTCGGCTTCTCCCCCGTGCGCACCCGATGCGCGTCGGCGGAGTGGATGAACACGGGCACACCGGCCTCGACGCGCAGCCGCTCCGCGAAGCCGATGTGATCGCCGTCGCCGTGAGTGAGCACGAGTCCCCGGATGTCCGAGAGCGGACGGCCGAGCTCAGCGAGCTCCTGCTGCAGGTCGTTCCAGTGCCCGGGCAGCCCGGCGTCGATCAGCGTGATCCCATCGGGCAGATCGATGAGGTACGAGGCGACGATGTCGTTGCCCAGACGGTGAAGGTGTGGTGCGAGCTTCATGGCGGATCCCTTCGATGATTGCGATGGCTACGTTACGTAGCTATCATGGCTATTGTCAATAGCTTTCATGGATCGGGAGATCAGGATGCCCACACCCGAGCGCACCTCGCTCGCCGAGATCGTCGCGGCCGGACGCGAGATCCTCGAGCAGAACGGCCCCTCTGGACTCACGATGCAGGCGGTGGCCGAAAGGGTGGGCGTCCGCGCGCCCTCGCTGTACAAGCGGATCCGCGACCGCGATGCCCTGCACGCGGCCGTCGCCGCGGCATCCATCGACGCCCTCACCGATCGGCTGTCCGCAGGGGGCGACGACCTCACGTCGCTCGCCGGCGCCTATCGGCGCTTCGCGCACGAGCATCCCGAGGGATTCCGGCTGATGTTCACGGCATCCGCTCCCGAGGAGTCGCTGCACCGCTCGTCGGAGCCGGTGCTCCGCGCCTGCGAGGTGCTCGTCGGTCCGGACCACGCACTGGATGCTGCGCGGCTCTTCACCGCGTGGGCGACCGGCTTCCTGCAGATGGAGTTGGCCGGCGCCTTCCGCCTCGGCGGCGACGTCGACCAGGCGTTCGACTACGCCACCCGGCACATCATCGCGGGTCTGGAGACCGCCTGACGGGTGACGATCCGCGGAGGTCGCGACGATTCTCGGAGGACCAGCCGTCGGACCGCCCGCGGGTCGTCCTCCTCTCCGAGGATCGTCCGCGCAGACGAGACCCCGCCAGGTGCGTCGACGGCCGGGATACTGCCACACTGGTGCGCGGAGAGGGGTTTCCATGACCGCGAGTGCGCACGAGGACGAGTCCGTCCACCCCAAGAAGGTTCGCCGTCCGTGGCACCGCACGAAGATCGTGCTCGGCATCCTCTTCGCGATCATCGCCGTGATCGCGATCATCGGTTCGATCTCGCCCTGGCCGTCGGCCATGATCATCCGCTCGGTGTTCACGAAGGGCGGTGACGAGACCGCAGCCGAGATGGACAAGCACGTCCCCGACACGAAGCTCACCGAGCAGCTCGACGTGGCCTACGCCGACGGCGGCGCCGACACGACGATGGACGTCTTCACCCCGGCATCCGCCTCCGGCCCCCTTCCGACGGTCGTCTGGATCCACGGCGGCGCCTGGATCTCGGGATCCAAGGAGAACGTCGACCCGTATCTGCGCATCCTCGCGGCAGAGGGGTACACGACCATCGCGCTCAACTACACGATCGGCCCGGAGGGCGTGTATCCGACCGCGGTGCACCAGCTGAACGACGCCCTCGCGTACATCGACGAGCACGCGGCCGAGCTCGGCGTCGACGCGAATCAGATCGTGCTCGCGGGAGACTCCGCCGGGGGTCAGCTCGCCAGCCAGATGGCCACGCTCATCACGAGCCCCGACTACGCCGAGATCATGGACATCACCCCGTCGATCACGGCATCGCAGCTCACGGCGACAGTGCTGAACTGCGGCGTCTACGATCTGGCCGCGCTGGCCGAGCTCGACGGCGTCGCGGGCTGGGGACTCAAGTCCGCCATGTGGGCGTACTCCGGCACGAAGACCTGGGCCGAGGACTCGACCGGAGCCACCATGTCGACGATCGACTGGGTGACCGCGGACTTCCCGCCGACCTACATCTCGGGCGGCAACGGCGACGGGCTCACCTGGCTGCAGTCGATCCCCATGGCGAAGCGCCTGACGGAGCTCGGCGTCGACGTCACGACGCTCTTCTGGCCCGCACCGCATGAGCCCGCACTCCCCCACGAGTACCAGTTCCACCTGGACATGCCGGACGCGCAGACCGCACTCGAGAAGACGATCGACTTCCTGAACGCGCACACCACCCGGTAACGGGCCCGTCAGCCCCGACCACTTCGGTGGCCGACACGCCAGATGTCGGACGGACGGGGACTCGGCGTCCGACATCTGGCATGTCGCCCCCGGGGTGTGAAGCGGGAGCCGGGAGCCGGATGCCGGATGCCGGATGCCGGAATCAGGCCATCGTGTCGAGGATGCCGACGAGGTCCTCGAACGTCGTGAGCGGGTTGAGGATCGCGAAGCGGGTATTGGGCTTTCCGCGGTGCGAGCTCGGCACGACGAACGCGCGCTGCGAGTCGAGCAGCTCGTCGGACCAGCGGTCGTAGTCGGCGCGCTCCCACCCTTCGCGCTCGAACACCACGACCGACAGCTGCGGGTCACGCACGAGTCGCAGTTCCGGTCGCGCGGCGATCTCGTCGGCGATGCGCCGCGTCAGCGCGAGCGTCGCCGAGACGGCGTCGCGATAGGCGGCCACGCCGTAGGTCGCGAGCGAGAACCAGAGCGGCAGACCGCGCGGGCGGCGGGTGAGCTGGATCGAGTAGTCCGAGGGGCTGTAGTCGCCGGCGTCCGTGAGCGTGTCGAGGTATTCGGCGTGCTGCGTGTGCGCCCGTCGGCCCGTCTCGGGGTCACGGTAGATCAGAGCACAGCAGTCGAACGGCGCGAACAGCCACTTGTGCGGATCGACGATCACCGAATCCGCCCGCTCCACGCCCGCGAACACCGGCCGCGCCTCGGGGGCGAGCATCGCGGTCAGCCCGTAGGCGCCGTCGATGTGCAGCCAGAAGTCGAACTCGTCCTTCAGCGCGGCGATGCCCGCGATGTCGTCGACGATCCCGAAGTTCGTCGAGCCACCGGTGGCGACGACCGCGCACACCTCGTCGCCGTGCTCCTGCAGCGCCTCGCGCACGGCATCCGCCTGCAGCCGGCCGTCGTCGCCCGCGGGGACGAGCACCACGTCCGCCCCCATCACCTTCGCCGCGGACTTGTTCGAGGAGTGCGCCTCGACGCTGCAGACGATCTTCCACCGCGCGGGCGGCTCGACGCCCTTCTCGATCAGACGCAGACTCGCCGCCTCGCGGGCCGCGACCAGCGCCGAGAGGTTGCCGATCGTGCCGCCCTGCACGAAGACTCCGCCGGCTCCCTCCGGCAGGCCGAACTCGGAGGCGAGGAACGACAGCACCTCGTTCTCGGCGTGCACGGCGCCCGCGCCCTCGAGCCAGCTGCCTCCGTAGAGTCCGGATGCCGACACGACGAGGTCGAACGCGATCGAGGCGATCGTCGGCGCCGTCGGGATGAACGACAGGTACGCGGGGTGGCTCGTGGTGAGGCACGCCGGCGCGAGGATGTGCTCGAACACGCTGAGCGCCCGCTGCGATCCGAGCCCCGCGTCCGTGATCGTCGTGCCGACCAGGCGGTTCAGCTCGGCCGGGGTCTGCGGCTTGTCCAGCGGCACGTCGGCCGCCAGCATCCGCCGTCGCGAATAGTCGAGCACCGCGTCGACGATCGCCGTCGATTCGGCCGAGGCCGCGTGCATGCGTTCTGCTCCCATGAGCGTTCCTTACCTGTCGATTCCTGCGGGGGCGGCGGTCGTCTCGGCCGATACGTCGAGCACCGCGGCGAGGGTCCGCCTGGCGAGGGCCGCACGATCGCGCGGCGCCCACCTGACGAGCGAGTGGGCACTCATGCCGTCGACCATCGCGAGAAGCATCCACGCCGACGATGCGGCGTCGACCCCGGCTCCGGAGGTCTCGGCGAGCGCGCCGGAGATCAGCTCCTCCAGGGCGGTCTGCCAGAGGTCCATCTCGGCACGGACCCGTGCGGCCAGGGCCTCGTTGCGCACGCCCAGCGCCCACGACTGCACCCACACCATCGCCACATCGTCGCGGGCGTCGTCGAGCAGCGTCTCGATCAGGCGCAGCAGGTTGGCGCGGAGGTCGAGCGCGGGGTCGTACGAGGCGATGACCTCGTCGCGCTCCGCGGCCACGATCGCCGTGAACACCTCGGCGACGAACGCCTCCATGACGGGCCGGTAGTGCGCGACGAGCGCGGGCGTGACGCCCACCTTCGCTGCCACGGCGCGCAGCGTGAGGGCCTCGAGCCCGCTCTCCCGCGCGAGCGCGATCGCGCCGTCGACGATGGAGCGCTCGCGCTGCTCGGGGGGCAGCCGTCGCGGGGCGGCGGCTCTTGACGTCGTGTTCATCACGGGTTACCGTAGCACCTGTTGATCACCTGTTCAATAGTCGACACGACGCGGTGATCGTCAGCGAGGAGACATCATGGCCTGGCAGATGCCCGCCGAGACCGCACGCCACGACCGCACCTGGATGGCGTTCCCTGCCGAGGGGCAGACCCTGGGCGAGAGCGCGGCCGAGCGCGAGGAGGGCTACGCCACCTGGGCGGCCGTCGCCCACGCGGTCGCGGAGTTCGAGCCGGTGACGATGATCGTCGACCCGAGCGAGATCACGCGTGCCCGCCGCATGCTCGGCGGCGGCATCGAGATCGTCGAGGCCCCCGTCGACGAGTTCTGGATGCGCGACTCCGGCCCCACGTTCGTCGTCGACCCCGAGCGCCCCGGCGTGCTCGGCGCGGTCGACTGGATCTTCAACGGCTGGGGCGCGCCCGACTGGGCCGAGTGGCAGAAGGCCGCGCAGCACGCGCGCATCGTCGCGGGAGCCGTCGGCGCCGAACTCGTCAGCTCGACGCTCGTGAACGAGGGCGGCGGCATCCACGTCGACGGCGAAGGGACCGTCCTCCTCACCGAGACCGTGCAGCTCGATCCGCGCCGCAATCCGTTCGCCGATCGGCAGCGCGTCGAGGCCGAGATGGCGCGGACGCTCGGGGCGACCACCGCCGTCTGGCTTCCCCGCGGCCTCACTCGCGACTACGACGACTTCGGCACGAACGGTCACGTCGACATCGTCGCGACCATCGCCTCCCCCGGCCGCCTGCTGCTCCACGACCAGCGCGACCAGGCGCACCCCGACCACGTGGTGACGCGCGAGCTGCGCACGCACCTCGCCGAGCAGACGGATGCCGCGGGCCGCCGCTTCGAGATCATCGACCTGCCGGCACCCCCGACGCTGCGCGACGAGGAGGGTTTCGTCGACTGGAGCTACGTCAACCACCTCGTCACGAACGACGGCGTGGTCGCGTGCGGCTTCGGCGACGACCATGCGGATGCCACGGCGCGGGCGATCCTCGCCGACGCCTATCCGGGACGCCGTGTGGTCACGGTCGACGCCCGCCCGCTGTTCGACCGCGGCGGCGGCATCCACTGCATCACGCAGCAGCAGCCCAGCATCGAACATCTCGCCGCGGATGGGTCCCTGAGCCTGTCGAAGGGCGGGGCCGGCGCATGATCGACGTCGTCGAAGCCTCCATCGCCGACCTCCGCCACGCGCTCGAGACCGGCGCCGCGACGGCCGTCGATCTCGTCGACGCCTACCTCGCGCGCATCGCCGCGTACGACGGCCCCGGCACTGCGACCGCGCTGAACGCCGTCGTCGTCGCGAACACCGATGCACGCGCCGAGGCCGAGGCGTCCGACGCCCGGCGCGCCCGCGGAGCGACGCTCGGCCCGCTCGACGGCATCCCGTACACCGCCAAGGACAGCTACCTCGTACGCGGCCTGACCGCGGCATCCGGCAGTCCAGCCTTCCGCGACCTGGTCGCGCAGCGCGACGCCTTCACGATCGAGCGGCTGCGCGCGGGCGGGGCGATCTGCCTGGGGCTGACGAACATGCCACCCATGGCCAACGGCGGCATGCAGCGCGGCGTGTACGGCCGCGCCGAGAGCCCGTACAACGCCGACTTCCTCACCGCCCCGTTCGCCTCGGGGTCCTCGAACGGATCCGGCACGGCGACGGCCGCGAGCTTCGGAGCCTTCGGCCTCGGCGAGGAGACCTGGTCGAGCGGCCGCGGCCCAGCGACGAACAACGCCCTGTGTGCCTACACGCCGTCCCGCGGCATCATCTCGACCCGCGGCAACTGGCCGCTCGTGCCGACCATGGACGTCGTGGTCCCGCACACCCGCAGCATGGGCGACCTGCTCGAGGTCCTCGACGTGATCGTCGTGGACGACGCCGAGACCCGCGGCGACTTCTGGCGCGCGCAGCCGTGGGTCGAGCTCCCTGCGGCCTCGTCCGTCCGGCCGGCGTCGTATCTGGCGCTCTCCCTCGACGCGGCGACCGCGCTGAAGGGCACCCGTATCGGCATCCCCCGCATGTACATCAACGCGGATCCGGATGCCGGCACCGCCGCCGAGCCCGGCATCGGCGGGCCGACGGGCCAACGCATCGAGACCCGCCCCTCCGTGATCGCACGCTGGGAGGCCGCGCGCCGCGACCTCGAGGCAGCGGGCGCCACCGTGGTCGAGGTCGACTTCCCGGTCGTGTCGAACTACGAGGGAGACCGACTCGGCGCTCCGACGATCGCCACGCGCAGCCTCGTGTCGCCCGCGTACCTGAAGCGCGAGATCGTCGACCTCTCGGCCTGGGGCTGGGAGGACTTCCTGCAGGCGAACGGCGATCCGCGACTGTCCACGCTCGCCGACGTCGACGGCGCCTCGATCTTCCCGCACCCCGAGGGCGCATTGCCCGACCGGTACGCGGGCTTCGACGACGACATCGCCGAGTACCCGGACTGGGTGCGCGCGAATCCGGGCGTCGGCATCGCCGACATGCCGGAGCTCCCCGACGGGATCCGGGGCCTCGAGGAGACCCGTCGCGTGGACCTCGAGGAGTGGATGGACGGCCTGTCGCTCGACGCCGTCGTCTTCCCCGCGGTCGCTGACGTGGGCCCGGCCGACATGGACGTCGACGAGGCCTCCGCCGATCTCGGCTGGCGCAACGGCACGTGGATCGCGAACGGCAACCTCGCGGTGCGTCACCTCGGCATCCCGACCGTGACCGTGCCGATGGGGCTCATGGCCGACATCGGCATGCCGATC
>JAZBLS010000110.1:0-11273 GCA_037033365.1 Actinomycetota bacterium
GATCTTCGCCGTCCACGTCGACGGCGAACGGCTCCCCGGAGTGGTTGATCACGGTCAGGATGCCGCCGCGGCGCGCGATCTCGACGTGCTCGGGCAGGCCCTCGATCTCGGCGCGCACCCCCGCCTCGGCGGCGAGCCAGCGGAGCACCGCGTGCATGCCGTCGTCGTCGGGGATGGTGGCGAGGTAGTAGCCGCGGCCCCTGCCCGCATCCTTGCGGGTGAGCGCGGCCCGCCCTGCGGTGCGCCCCTCGGTGAAGCGACCGAGGATCTCGGCATCCTGCACGATCAGCTCTTCGGCGAAGTACTGACCCACGATGCGCCCGGCGGGGCCGTCCAGCGGCGCCTCCGACTGGCCGGGGCCGTCCGGTACGGCGTGAGCGCCGACCTCTCCGGCGGAGTCGGCCGAGGTGAGCGTCTCCGGCGGCACGAGCGCGCCGAAGTCCTCGAGTGCGACGCCGAGCGCGTCGCGCAGCCCGACGATGAACCCGCCGTCGCGGAACGCGTCGTCCTGGTCGACCACATCGCTGAAGGCCGAGACGAACAGGTGCCCTCCGGCCTCGGTGAAGGCCGTGAGGTTCGCGGCTCCCTCGTCGGTGAGCAGGTACTGCTGCGGGACGACGACGAGGGCGTAGGCGCTGAGGTCGCTCGTGGTGTTCACGATGTCGACCGCCAGGTTCTGGCGGTGCAGCGCGGCGTGCCACCGGTGCACGAGCCCCAGGTAGTCGAGGCCGATCGGGTGGTCGCGGCCGCCGATCGCCCACCAGTTCTCCCAGTCGAAGACCAGGGCGATGCGGGCGCGCGACGACACGTCGGCGAGGTCCGGCAGCTGCGAGAGCTGACCGCCGAGCTCGACGACCTCCCGCCAGGTGCGGGTGTCGAGTCCGGCCTGCGGGACCATCGCGGAGTGGAACTTCTCACTGCCGCGTCGTGACTGCCGCCACTGGAAGAACATGATGCCGTCGGCTCCCCGGCCGATCGCCTGCGCACTCAGCGCCGCCATCTGGCCCGGAGCCTTCGGGGCATTCGTCGGCCGCCAGTTCAGGGCGTTCGTCGACTGCTCGGTGAGGATCCACGGCAGGCCGGGCTTGAGTCCGCGCATGAGCTCGCGGGCGAAGGCGGCCCCGCGGAACGACTCGGGGTCGTTGGGGTCGGCGTAGTTGTCGTCGCACACGACATCGACCTCGGCCGCCCACTTCCAGTAGTCCGCGGCGGGGAACGCCCCCATGAAGTTCGTCGTCACAGGCTGCGTGGCCCCGGCAGCGCGGATGATCTCCCGCTCCATCACGAACAGCTCGAGCAGCGTGTCGGATGTGAAGCGCTTGAAGTCGAGCACGCTCGTCGGGTTGATGCTGTACGGCGCCTTGCGCGGCGGCTGGATCTGGTCGAACGCCGTGTAGCGCTGCGACCAGAAGTCGGTTCCCCAGGCGTGGTTGAGGGCATCGATCGTCGAGTACGTGCGCTCGAGCCAGGCCCGGAAGTGATCGCGCGCCGCGTCGGAGTAGTCGTAGTGCAGGTGGCATCCGTACTCGTTGTTGACGTGCCAGAGCACGACGGCGGGATGCTGCGCGTACCGTTCCGCGAGGGCGGTGACGAGCTCGGCGGCCAGGCGTCGATACACCGGCGAGGACGGGGCGAACGCCTGACGGCTGCCGGGCCAGAACGTCGACCCATCGGCATCCTGCGGCAGCATCTCGGGATACGCGGCCGTCGCCCACGGGGGAGGGGAGGCCGTGGCCGTCGCCAGGTCGACCTGGATCCCGCCCTCGTGCAGCAGGTCGATGATCTCGTCGAGCCACTCCCAGTCGAACTCGCCCTCGGCCGGCTGGATGCGCGACCACGAGAAGATGCCGAGGCTCACGAGCGTCACGCCCGCCTCGCGCATGAGCCGGACGTCGTCGGGCCACACCTCCCGGGGCCACTGCTCGGGGTTGTAGTCGGCGCCGTAGTGCATGGTTCTCCTGGGTCGATGGTCGCGGAAAGAGTGCGTGTCAGTGGGTGCGCGTGGTGGCGCGCGTGACGAGCTCGGGCACGAACCGCGCCTCGACCGGCTCGTCCGAACCACCCAGATGGTGCAGCAGCAACTCGACCGCGCGCGCCCCCATCTGCGCGGCGGGTTGGCGCACCGAGGTGAGAGGCACGACTGCGGCCGCCGCGAACTCGATGTCGTCGTATCCGACGAGGGCGATGTCGTCCGGCACCCGGAGCCCGCGGCCGACGAGTCCCTGCAGCAGCCCCAGCGCGAGATGGTCGTTGCCCGCGAAGACGCCGTCCGGCCGGTCCTCCGCGGGGAGGTCGGCGATGCGGTCCGCGAGCTCGCGACCCAGTCGGGTGTTGAGCGTGGTGGTGTCGATGTGCGTCGTACGCAGGCCCGCGGCATCCGAGACCTCCTGGAATCCCTCCAGGCGCTCGACCATCTGCTGGCGCGCAGCGGGGCCGCCGATGAAGGCGAGGTGGCGGCATCCGCTGTCCCGCAGCGCCTGCGCGGCGATGCGTCCGCCGAGGCGGTTGTCGACGGAGACCGACGAGATCTCGCCTCGCGGATGCCGGTGATCGACGAGCACGACGGGCACCCCGCGCCGCCGGAGGCGCTGGAGGGGCTCTTCCCGGTATTCGACGGGGGACAGCAGGATGCCGTCGACCCGCTGCTGCTCGAAGAGCTCGAGGTAGCGGGACTCGCGCTCGGTCGAGTCGAAGCCGTTGCCGACGATCACGGAGTATCCCGCGTCCGACGCGCGCTCCTCCGCCCCGAAGACGACGTCGGCGAAGAACGGGTTCGTGATGTTGATCACCGAGAGGCCGATCGCGTCACTGCGTCCCGCCCTGAGCTGCCGAGCGGCGATGTTGGGCACGTAGCCGAGCTCGTGGACCGCCGCCGAGACACGGGCGGCCGTGGCGGGCGAGACCCGCTCCGGGCGGTTGAGCACGTTTGAAACGGTGCCGATGGACACCCCGGCGTGGGCGGCGACCTCGCGCAGACCGATGTCGGTCATGCTCACCTCCCCGTTCGGCATCGTTGCTTAAAACGTTTCAGAGCCTAGTCCGGATCGGTCGAGGATGGCAAGCGCTTTCCGATCTGCTGCGGTCGGACCAAAGACGGGAAACTGCAAGGACGCCCTAGTAATTCTCCGGACATCGAAGTACCATCGCATTGTGCCAATGACGGCGCGAAGGGACATCGCACAATGACTCGTACCATCCCCCATTTCGTAGGCGGATCGCCGCTCGTGCCCCAAGGCGGCCGTTTCGCGGATGTCTTCGACCCCAGCACCGGAGCCGTCCAGGCGCGCGTGCCCCTGGCGTCCGCGGACGAGGTCGCCGGCGTGATCGCGAACGCCGAGAAGGCGCAGCTCGGCTGGGCGGCGACGAACCCGCAGAAGCGCGCGCGAGTCCTGCTGCGCTTCCTCGATCTCGTGCAGCGTGAGATGACCTCGCTCGCCGAGCTCTTGGCGAGCGAGCACGGCAAGACGGTCGACGACGCCAAGGGCGACATCCAGCGGGGGCTCGAGGTGATCGAGTTCGCAGCCGGCGCGCCGCACCTCCTCAAGGGCGAGTACTCGACCGGCGCGGGAGCCGGCATCGACGTCTACTCGATGCGTCAGCCCCTCGGGGTGGTCGCGGCCATCACGCCGTTCAACTTCCCCGCGATGATCCCGCTCTGGAAGGCGGGTCCGGCTCTCGCCGCCGGCAACGCGGTGGTCCTCAAACCCAGCGAGCGCGACCCCTCTGTTCCGGTCCGCATCGCCGAGCTGTTCCTCGAGGCGGGGCTCCCCGCAGGCGTGCTGAACGTCGTGCACGGAGACAAGGAGGCCGTCGACGCGCTGCTGACCGACGACCGCATCCGCGCGGTCGGCTTCGTCGGCTCCACGCCGATCGCCGAGTACATCTACGCGACCGCCGCCGCCCACGGCAAGCGGGCCCAGTGCTTCGGCGGCGCCAAGAACCACATGATCGTGATGCCGGACGCCGACCTCGACCAGGCGGTCGACGCGCTGATCGGCTCGGGATACGGCTCGGCGGGCGAGCGGTGCATGGCGATCTCGGTCGCCGTCCCGGTCGGACAGGAGACGGCGGATGCTCTCGCGGCCAAGCTCGTGGAGCGCGTCGCGCAGCTGCGGGTGGGGCCGTCGCTCGCGGCCGACGTCGACTACGGCCCGCTCGTCACCAGGGCCGCGGTCGAGCGCGTCGAGGGATACATCCAGCAGGGCGTCGACGAGGGGGCGACGCTTCTCGCGGACGGCCGCGGCTTCACGGTGCCGGGGCACGAGCAGGGCTTCTACCTCGGCCCGACGCTGTTCGATCACGTCACGACCGACATGGCGATCTACCGCGAGGAGATCTTCGGACCCGTGCTCGTGATCGCCCGCGCCGCCGATTACGAGGAGGCGCTCCGGATGGCCTCCGAGCACGAGTACGGCAACGGTGTCGCCATCTTCACGCGCGACGGCGACGCGGCACGCGACTTCGCGGCCCGCGTCGAGGTCGGGATGGTCGGCGTGAACGTCCCGATCCCCGTCCCCATCGCGTACTACACGTTCGGCGGGTGGAAGAGGAGCGGATTCGGCGACCTCAACCAGCACGGCGCGGATGCGTTCCGCTTCTACACGAAGACCAAGACGGTGACGAGCCGCTGGCCCGCGGCGGCCCTTCGACAGGCTCAGGGACCCAGTGAGGGCGCGAGCTTCGTCATCCCGACGATGCACTGACCCCAACCGGTCGACCCTTCGACAAGCTCAGGGACCCAGTTTCAAGGAAGCGCGATGACCATGACTGACACCACCACCATCACCACGACCGCCGAGGAGCGCGAGGCGATCCTCGACGCCGTCCGCGAGTTCGCCGACGCCGAGCTCGCCCCGTTCGCCGCCGAGCGCGACGAGGAGCACATCTTCCCCCGCGAGTCTCTGCAGCGCGGCGGGGAGCTGGGGCTCGGCGGCATCTACGTGCGCGAGGACTTCGGCGGGACGGGACTCAGCCGCACCGACACCGTCGCGATCTTCGAGGAGCTCGCGAAGGGCGACCCCGCGGTCGCGGCGTACATCTCGATCCACAACATGGTGGTCTGGATGATCGACACCTACGGCGACGACGCGCAACGCGGGCAGTGGCTGCCGTCCCTGACGGCGATGCAGGAGTTCGGCGGCTACTGCCTCACCGAGCCGGGCGTCGGATCGGATGCCGCGAACATCGCCACGAGCGCGGTGCGCGACGGCGACGACTTCGTGCTCACCGGAGTGAAGCAGTTCATCTCGGGCGCGGGAGAGGCCGCGGTGTACGTGGTCATGGCCCGCACAGCCCCCCTTCGACAAGCTCAGGGACCCAAACACCAGGAGATCAGCGCCTTCCTCGTCCCGGGTGACGCAGAAGGGCTCAGCTTCGGCGCCCCGGAGAAGAAGATGGGCTGGCACGCGCAGCCCACGCGACAGGTCATCCTCGACGGCGTCCGCGTTCCGGCATCCGCCCTGCTCGGCGACGAGGGCAGGGGCTTCGCGATCGCGATGTCGGCGCTCAACGGCGGTCGCCTCAACATCGCGGCCTGTTCGCTCGGCGGAGCGCAGTGGGCGCTCGACCGGGCCGTGCAGTACGTGCACGAGCGGGTCGCGTTCGGCGAGCCGCTGGCCGAGAAGCAGTCGATCCTGTTCGCGATCGCCGACATGCGCACCGATCTGCAGGCCGCGCGGCTGATGGTGCAGGACGGAGCCCGCGCCGTCGACGAGCACGCGCCCGACGCCACGATGCGCTGCGCCATGGCCAAGCGCTTCGCGACGGATGCCGGTTTCGATGTCGCCAATCGCGCGCTGCAGCTGCACGGCGGGTACGGCTATCTGCAGGACTACGGCATCGAGAGGGTCGTGCGCGACCTCCGCGTGCACCAGATCCTGGAGGGGACGAACGAGATCATGCGCCTGATCGTCGGTCGCGAGATGCTGCGCCCCGCGGGCTCCACCTCGATGCGGAGCGCATCATGAGCGCCTCTCGCGTCGTCGCGTTCCTCGGGCTCGGCCACATGGGGCTTCCGATGGCCAAGAACCTCGTCGCCGCAGGTCACGAGGTGCACGGCTTCGACCTCGTGCCCGCGGCGATCGAGGCGGCGCAGGCCGCCGGCATCCCGGTGTCGGCCAGCGGAGCGGATGCCGTCGCCACCGCCGACGTCGTGATCACGATGTTTCCCGCGGGCAGGCACGTGATCGACGCGTACCGCACCGAGCTGCTCGCGGCCGCGCGACCGGGGACGCTGTTCGTCGAGTCGTCGACGATCGCGGTCGACGAGGCTCGCGCCGCCCACGCTCTCGCGCTTGCCGCGGGGCATCGCAACATCGACGCCCCGGTGTCCGGCGGGGTCGTGGGTGCCGAGGCCGGCACGCTCGCGTTCATGGTCGGCGGCTCGGACGAGGACTACGCCGACGCGCTGCCCCTGTTCGAGGTCATGGGTAAGCGCATCGTGCACTGCGGCGGCCCTGGCCTCGGCCAGGCCGCGAAGGTCTGCAACAACATGGTGCTCGCGGTCTCGCAGATCGCGGTCGCCGAGGCGTTCGTGCTGGGGGAGCGGCTGGGCCTCGAGCACCAGGCGCTGTTCGACGTCGTGTCGCAGGCATCCGGTCAGTGCTGGTCGATCACGACCAACTGCCCCGTGCCTGGTCCCGTGCCCACGAGCCCCGCGAACCGCGACTACCAGCCGGGGTTCGCGGGTGCACTCATGGCCAAGGATCTCGGCCTCGCCCTGCAGGCGATCGAGCAGACGTCGACGGATGCTCGGATGGGGCGTCTCGCCCAGCAGCTCTACGCGGCGTTCGCGGCGGGGGAGGGAGCGTCGCGCGACTTCTCGGGCATCATCACGGACATCCGTGACGGCTCGGTGTGAGGCGGGCACCAGCGACATACTGGAATGACCACGACCTGGAATGACCACGACGGAGAGGCCTTCATGACCGAGTACGAGACGATCCTGGTCGAGCAACGCGGGCGCGTGGGGTGGATCACCCTGAACCGCCCCCAGGCTCTGAACGCCCTCAACTCGCAGGTCGCGGAGGAGGTCACGGCCGCGGCTCAGGCGTTCGACGCCGACGACGGTGTGGGCGCGATCGTCGTCACCGGGTCGGAGAAGGCCTTCGCCGCGGGTGCCGACATCAAGGAGATGGAGTCGAAGTCGGCCGCCGAGATGCTCGACACCGATCACTTCGGCATCTGGCACGAGTTCGCGGCCGTGCGCACGCCGGTGATCGCCGCGGTCGCGGGCTTCGCCCTCGGCGGCGGGTGCGAGCTCGCGATGATGTGCGACATCATCCTCGCCGCCGACACCGCGAAGTTCGGGCAGCCGGAGATCAACCTCGGCGTCATCCCCGGCATGGGCGGCACGCAGCGCCTCATCCGCGCGGTCGGGTACTACAAGGCCGCAGAGCTCGTGCTCTCCGGGCGGTTCATGGGTGCGGAGGAGGCGGAGCGGTCCGGTCTCGTGTCGCGCGTCGTCCCGGCATCCGATCTCCTGTCCGAGGCGTCCGCTCTCGCCGAGACCATCGCCTCGAAGTCCCTGCCCTCGCTGTTCGCCGCGAAGGCGGCGCTGGACGCCGCGATGGAGCTGTCGCTGAGCGACGGTCTCGCGCACGAGAAGCAGGCGTTCGCCGAGCTGTTCGACACGGCGGACCAGAAGGAGGGCATGGCGGCCTTCCGGGAGAAGCGTGCCCCCGACTTCCAGAACCGCTGAACCGGGCTCGGCCGCGACAGAGCCGTCAGCCGCGCAGCGCCGCGACGATCTTCTCGATGCGGCGGTCGCGCGTGGCCTCCTGCTTGGCCTCAGCGACCGAGCGCGCGTGCTCCTTGCGGGTCGAGTACGAGAGGGCGTCGAAGGCCGCGCGCAGCGCGGGGTCGGCATCGAGGGCGTCGACGAGCGCGGGCGGGATCTCGACCGTGCGCTCGGCCGCGTCCACGCGGATGATCGCGTCGATCTCCTGCCCGGGGTCGACAGCGAGCGCGGCACGGGACGCCTTGCTGAGGCCGATCATGTTCTCTCCGCCCATGCGCGAGAGGCGGAGCCCGGCGGTGCGGTCGCCGATCGTGACCGAGACGGGGAACGCCTTGCCGGCGCCGAGGGAGGCGACCTGCTCGTCGGTCAGGATGATCGCGGCGGCGGGGCCGCGTCCGATGAGGGTCGTGTGCAGGCGGAGTTCGCTCATGGCGACAGAGTACGCCCGTGCCCCTCGAGCTCGGAGGCGAGGGCGTCATTGCGTTCCTCGATGAGTCGCCGCAGGTGCTCCCGCATCACGAGGCGGTCGACGATCCGCCCGAGCGGTCCGAACGGCGAGTGGAACACGATGGTGTCGCGCATGAGCGTGCCCTGCGGATGCTCCTCGAACGAGTGCACGTGCAGGAAGTCCGCGAAGGGGCCGGCGATCTGGCGGTCGCGGAACCCGCGCGGAGGATCGACGTCGAACACGAGCGAGCGCAGACGGAACGGGATGCCGAAGTGCCGGGCGCGCCAGGTGACGGTCGAGCCCTCCCTGAAGACGCCTCCGGCCGGCGCCTCGACCATGGTCTCGCCGTACCGGGCCATCGAGCGCAGATGCAGACCGGGATCGAGCGCGAGCGCGAAGACCTCGGCGGGCGGCGCCGCGATCACCCTCTCCAGAGTGAACTCCGCCATGTCAGAGCGGATCCGGCTGAGGTCGAGGGTCCGCGAAGTCGCCCGCGTCCTTGCGCAGACGCGCGACGATCGCGACGAGCTCGGCGGCATCCGCGCCGCTGACGCCGGGGTCGGCGAACACGCCCTCGTTCAGGGCGGTCGTGGCACGGTCGACGAGGTCGCGGCCGGCGTCGGTCAGGGCGAGGAGCGCGGCACGGCCGTCATGCGGGTGCGGCTCACGGACGATCAGACCGTCGCGCACGAGACGCTCGGCCGTGCTGGTGACGGTCGTGGCGTGCACCTGGAGTCGGGCGACGACGCTCGACAGCGGCAGGCGGCCGGCCCGGCTGAAAGCCAGCAGCCGCAGCATCTCGTACCGTGCGAAGCTCAGCGCGAACGGCTTCAGGGTCGCGTCGACGCGGGCGAGCAGCAGCTGCTGCGCGCGCATGACCGAGGTGACGAGGGCCATCCCGTCGGCGGCATCCGTCCACCCATGCGCCACCCACTGCCGCTTCGCCTCGGCGAGCGGATCCACGGGGAGCGGGCGGGGTCGGACCACGCTTCTACGGTAGGGCATCCGCTCGGGTCGCAGCAGGTGGTTCCCAGTCGCCTCCGGGGTGGTACTGAGTCCCAAGGGGCTAGAATCGAGACAGTCGTGAGGAGCAATCGATGAAGATCTTCGTCCTGGTCAAAGAGGTGCCGGACACCTATGGCGATCGTGTGCTGAACCTCGAGACCGGCCTCGCCGATCGCGGTGCCGGCGACCTCGTGCTCGACGAGATCACCGAACGGGCCCTCGAGGTCGCTCTCAGCCACGCCGACAAGAACGAGGGCACTGAAGTGGTCGCCGTCGCGATGGCTCCGGAGGGGTCGACGGCCTCGGTCCGACGGGCGCTCGCGATCGGCGCGCACTCGGCCGTGCACATCGCGGACGAGCGTCTCTCCGGCGCCGACCTCGGCCTGACGGCCGAGGTGCTCACGGCGGCGATCCGCCGCGGTGAGCCCGATCTCGTGATCACGGGCAACCTCTCCACCGACGGCTCGGGCGGCGTGATCCCGGCAATGCTCGCCGAGCACCTCGGCTGGCCGCAGGCGACCGCGCTCACCGCGGTCGAGATCACGGCCGACGGCATCCGGGGCACGAGAGGAGCGGATGCCGGAGCGCAGCCGATCTCGGCATCCCTCCCCGCAGTCATCTCGATCACCGAGGCGCTTCCCGACGCCCGCTTCCCGAACTTCAAGGGCATCATGGCGGCGAAGAAGAAGCCGCTCGAGGTGCTCACGCTCGACGACCTCGGTGTCTCGGCCGACCCCGCAGAGGCCCCGCGGACGATCATGACCGCGGTGGCCGAGAAGCCGGCGCGCGCCGCCGGAGTGAAGATCGTCGATGAGGGCGACGCCGCCGACAAGCTGGTGGAGTTCCTCGTGCAGAACAGGCTGGTGTGAGATGACCTATCCCGAGAAGTCCGTCCTCGTCGTCGTCGACCTCGACCCGTCGGGCGCTCCCGCGTCGAGCACGGCGGGGCTGCTCGGTGCCGCCTCGACCATCGGCACCCCGGTGGCACTCGTGGTCGGCGGCGCAGCTGATGCGGCGTCGCAGGTCGCCGCGCTGGGGGCCTCGGTCGTGCTCACCGCGGACGCGGATGCCGCATCGCTCACCGTCCCCGTCGTCGACGCTCTGCAGGCCGCGTTCGAGAAGGTGCAGCCGGACGCCGTGCTGATCTCGAACTCGATCGCCGGACGCGACATCGCCGGACGCTTCGCCGTGCGCCGGAAGCTCGCGCTCGCGGTCGACGCCGTCGGTGTCTCGCGGGACGACGAGGGCGTCGTCGCGCATCACTCGGTGTACGGCGGTGCCTACCTCGTCGACGCGGCCCCCACCTTCGACGCACCCGTCATCACGGTGCGGCAGGGGGCTGTGGATGCCCGGGCAGAGGCCGTCGACTCGCCGACCGTCGAAGCGCTGGAGGTGACGGCATCCGGTGCCGCTGCGGCCACCGTCGGTGCTGTCGAGGCCGTCGAGGCGACGTCGTCCCGCCCCGAGCTGCGCGGCGCGACCCGTGTCGTGTCGGGCGGCCGCGGGCTCGCGTCCAAGGAGAAGTTCGTGCTCGTCGAGGAGCTGGCGGACGCGCTCGGGGCCGCGGTCGGCGCCTCGCGTGCGGCCGTGGACGCCGGATACATCCCGCAGTCGCACCAGGTCGGTCAGACCGGAGTCTCGGTGTCGCCGCAGCTGTATGTCGCGCTCGGCATCTCGGGCGCGATCCAGCACCGCGCGGGCATGCAGACCTCGAAGAACATCGTCGCGATCAACAAGGACGCCGAGGCGCCGATCTTCGACGTCGCCGACTTCGGCATCGTCGGCGACGTGTTCACGATCGTGCCGCAGGTCATCTCGGCGCTCGAGGCGCGGAAGAAGTAGCCATGGCGACGCGGATGCTGCGGCGGGGCCTCCCGCGCGTACCCGGCGGCGAGCCGTGGCCTCCTTCTTCGGTCGCCTCCTCGCTCATTGAGCGAGCCGACGCGGCGGTCGCCGAACCCTCGCTCGTTGAGCGAGCGGAGCGAGACGAAACGCGCCACGATTCGCGGGTCACCGAACCGTCGGTCGTTGAGCGAGTTTCCTGGGTCGCTGAGCTTGTCGAAGCGTCGTCAGGCCCTTCGA
>JAZBLS010000111.1:0-11214 GCA_037033365.1 Actinomycetota bacterium
GCGTCTGCCGCGCCGTGTAGTCCCTGTGGACGGCGGCCACTCGCGCCGCGATCGGTGAATCCCCCGTGAAGCTCTTGCCCCCACGGTCCCGGGTACGGGTCCGGCTCGGTGTCCTGTGATCCGGGCACAGCTTCGGATGCCGCAGGCGGCGCGCCGCGGCATCCGCTTCCCCCTCCCGCGTGTCGGCGCCGATCTCCGAAGCTGTGCCCGGCCGGCGAAGGGGTGCCGCCCCGATCGGGCCCGTCCTAGGATCGGCACCATGACCGACGACACGTCCTCCGCGAGCACCGACCGCCGGGGGTTCCTCAAGATGGGCGGCGCGGCACTCGCCGGCGCCGTGATCGGCGGAGCCGGCGGAGCCGCGATCGGCGCAGGCGTCGGCGGCAGAGGACGCAGCGGATTCGCGTCGGACCCCGATCCCTTCGCCGCCCTCACCCCGCGCAGCGAGCCGGGCTTCGATCACCTCGTCGTGGTGATGGGCGAGAACCGCTCCTTCGACAACCTGCTCGGCTACCTCTACACGGCGGAGACGCTGCCGAAGGGCGAGACGTTCGAGGGGCTGGCCTTCGGGAAGTACAGCAACACGGCATCCGATGGCACGACCGTCGACGCCCACGTATACACGGGCGACACCGACCGGATCATGAGCTATCCCGACCCGGATCCGGGTGAGGAGTATCCGCACGTCAACACCCAGATCTTCGGGACGGTGGACCCGAAGGGCAACGCCGACCTCTTCGCGGAGCAGATGACCGCACCCTTCAACGCACCGACGCACGGCGAGAAGGCCACGATGTCGGGGTTCCTCGAGGACTACATCATCAACTTCCGACGCCTGCGCGGCGGCACCGAGCCGAAGCCTGACGAGGCCGCCCACATCATGGGGTCGTTCTCCCCCGAGATGCTTCCCGTCCTCTCGACCCTCGCGTCGGAGTTCGCGGTGTTCGACCACTGGTTCGCGGGCGTGCCGTCTCAGACGTTCTGCAATCGCTCGTTCTTCCACGCGTCGACCTCGCACGGCTTCGTGACGAACCAGGGCGGCGAGGGCTTCCGGAAGTGGCTCGACGCGCCGGCCGCGCCCACCGTTTTCAACCGCCTCGAAGACAAGAAGCTCAGCTGGAAGATCTACATCGACAAGATCCAGCTCGTCTCGTACACCGGGATGCTGCACGCCGCCGCGCTCGAGAAGTACTGGCGCACCGAGCATTTCGGCACGATGGAGGACTTCTACGCGGATGCGAAGAACGGCACCCTGCCGGCCTACGCGTTCATCGAGCCGCGCATGGTCTACGACCACAACGACTTCCATCCGCCGTTCGGATCGCCGCGCGAGGGCGAGGTCGACGGCGAAGAGGTCTTCGACAGTGCGATCTCCGACGTGCGTGCCGGCGACCGACTGATCCACGACATCTACGAGGCCGTGCGCACCAGTGCGTCCCCCACGGGCTCCAACGCCGTCAACACCCTGCTGCTCATCACGTTCGACGAGCACGGCGGCACGTACGATCACGTGCCGCCGCCCGCGGCGACCACACCCACGAAGGACGCGAAGCCCGGCGAGATGGACTTCACCTTCGACCGACTCGGATGCCGTGTGCCGGCCATCGCGGTATCGGCGTACACGAAGCGCGGAACCATCGTGCACGACGAGATGCACCACGGATCCGTGACGGCGACGCTCTCTCGACTGCACGGTCTGAAGCCGCTCAACGACCGGGACCAGTCGGCGAACACGCTGTTCTCGGTCGTCAACCTCGACAAGCCGCGGCATCCGGCCGACTGGCCCGTCACGACGCCCGCCTACACTCCGCCGAACCCCGAGCAGAAGAAGCCCCATCCCGGTGAGGCCGACCAGATGAAGCCGCTCACTCCGCCGGCTCGCGGCCTTCTCGGCTTGTTGATCGCGAAGTACGGCAAGCCGGGCGAACCGGAGCCGCAGACGTTCGCCGATGCCTACCGTCTGCTGCACGAGCACGGCGAGGAGCTGTTCGGCACACCTCGTTGAGTGTGACTGCGTGGCGCCTATGCTGTCCGGATGACAGACACCGCGGCGATCGCCGAGTACTGGCGGAGGGTTCGCGCCGAGGACCCGTCGCTCCCGGAGGAGCCCCCGGGTGCCTGGGCCTTCGGCGCCACGCCGGCTCACGCCGATGGGCTTCTCGCGCTCGTCCTGGACGGGATCAAGACCGGAACCGCATCCTCGCTCTGGGACTACGAAGCCACCGGCGACCCCCTCCCCTACGAGGGTGAGCTCAGCATCATCCTCGACGGCGCCGGGGTCCCGCGTGCGGTGATCGAGACGACCGACCTGCAGACCGTGCCGTTCGACGAGGTCACGGCCGAGCATGCGTTCTCGGAAGGAGAGGGCGACCGGAGCCTCGCGGACTGGCGTGAGGTCCATGAGCGCTACTGGCGTCAGCACTCCGAGAATCCGCGCGGATACGCTCCCGACATGCCGGTGCTCTGCGAGCGGTTCCGCCTCGTCCACCCGCGCTGAGAGCGCGCGTCCGCGACAGTCTCGTCCGTCGCGTCGGATCAGTCTCGGCGCGACCGTCGGCGCGATACGACGAGGAGCACCGCGCCCAGCACGAGCACTGCTCCACCGGCCGCCGCCCACACGAACGTCTCGGGCCCGAGACCCGTCGCCGGGAGTGTGCCGCCGCTCGCGGCGCCCGTGCCCGGGTCCGGGCTGGGGCCGGGAGACGTGGGCGGTGTCGTCGGCGGGACGACCACCGCCGCGAGGGCGAAGTCCTGGTCGACGAAAGCCTCTCCGGCGGCGGTGATGACGACCGTTCGCGAGGCCGCCCCCACGATGGTGCTGCCTGACGGAGCCGTCACGGTGACCGTGTAGGTGCCGGGAGGCAGCGCGCCGATGCTGTAAGAGCCGTCCGCCGCCGTCACGAGCTGCTCACTGCCCCCGTCGCCGGTGACGTTGATGACGACGCCACTCACGGGAGCATCACCGTCCGTGCGCACGACCCCGTCGATCGAGCCGGGCCGCGCGAGGTCGAAGTCGACGTCGACGATGTCGGTGGTCGCGAGCGTCTCCGCCCGCGTGACGGGCCCCGCCGCGACATAGCCGTCGGGTGTGGTGATCGTGATGTCGTACGCGCCGGCGGGGATGCGCGAGAACGCGTAGTCGCCGTTGCCGTTCGTCACCGTCGTGAGGGTCGGCCCGTCGGGGACGGATGCCGTGACGACGACTCCCGCGACTCCCGCGGCGCCTGCGCGGACCGTGCCTGACAGATCGGCGTTCTCGACGAGCGCGAAGTCGACGTTCTCGATCGGCACCTCGCTGTTCGGAGGCACGACGATAGGCTGTGCCGGATTCGCGGTGGAGTACCCCGGCGGAGGTGTGACGATCGCCGTGTACGCCCCGACCTCGACCCGGTCGAACAGGTAGAAGCCGTTCGCGTCGGTGGTCGTCGTCAGCGCGCCGATCGTCACCGTGGCACCCGGAACCGGCGTCGTCGTCCCGTCGATCACGACGCGACCCGAGACCGCGACCGGCTCGATGGCCCGCACCGTGAAGTTCGCGACGCCGTCGGCATCCCTGAGGTCCACGGGAACCGCGATGGCCGTCTCGGCGACCTTGCCCGCGGGAGGAGCGACGCGCACGGTGTAGCCGTCGGTCGCGACGAATCCCGGGAAGGCGTAGGCGCCGCCCGTGGCCGTGGTCGTCGTGCCCACGACGGTGCCGTTCGCATCCGAGAGGGTGAGGGTCACGCCCTCGAGCGGTCCGTCGGCGGCGTCGACGACGGTTCCCGTGATGTCGCGGGCGATGGAGGCGAACCAGGTCTGGTAGATCGGAAGTCCTGCGCGGCGGGTGAAGAAGAAGGTGAGGGACGTGATCGGGACCGACGGCTCGAACCACGCGGCGGCGCCGGCGGTGTCGGCGGCTGCCTGGTTGCCGGTGAGCGTGAGCGTGGTCGGATCCCATGTCGGCACGTCGGTCGCATCACCGGTGCACGACGGCTTGCCGACGACGCCCGGGGCGCAGTAGTTGAAGCCGCCCTGGAATCCGAGATCGGCTGCCGACAGTGTCTGGCCGTTCACTCCGACGGCCTGGATGCGCACGGCATCCGCATCGATGTCGCCGAGGACGAACGTCCAGCCCGACGCGGGAGTCGGGTTCGCGAAGGAGTAGGTCGTGGTCGAGGCACCGGTCGCGGTATCGGTCTTCGGACGCAGGTTGAGGTACGACTGGTTGACGCTCGTGCCGTATTTGGCACCGACCGGCGTCCCCTGGGAGAGCCAGGTCGAGGCGCCCGAGATGACGCCGACCTGGCCGGCGCGCGAGTCGGACGTCATGGTCGCCGTGACCGCGGGATTCTGTGCGATCTGCACGGTCGTCGTGTACGCGCCGCCGGTTCCGGCGAGCTCACCCCAGGTCGCCCACGAGGTCGTCGTGGCGGCCGCCGCGGGGATCGCACCCACCAGCACGGCGAGGAGGACGATCGTTCCGGCGATGATTCCGCTCCGAGGCGCACGCATGCGGTCAGAGTATCGGCATACCGGCCGGCGGGGCGAGGTCGGTGTCACCCGGCAACAAACCGTCTATTTCTGCCGTATGACACGAATGGACCGTCTGTTTCTGCCGTTCGGCATAAACAGACGGTCCGTTCGGGTGTCAGGCCGGGTAGCCCTGCACGGGGCCTTCCGTGTTGGACTTCCAGCCGAGCTCGGGGGCGACGTACTTCGCGAACGACTCCAGCACGTGGAGGTTGTACGCAGGTCCCAGCTGGTTCGGGATCGTCAGCATGAGCGTGTCGGCGGCCATGACGGCCTCGTCCGCGAGCAGCTGCTTCACGAGAACGTCCGGCTCCGCCGCGTAGGTCTTGCCGAAGGTCGAGCGGAAGCCGTCGATGATGCCGACCTGGTCGGCGTTCTCCTCGCTGCGCAGGCCGAAGTACGCCCGATCCATGTCGGAGACGAGCGGGAACACACTGCGGCTGACCGAGACGCGCGGTGTGCCGGTGTGACCGGCCTCCTTGTAGGCGGAGCGGAAGAGGTCGATCTGCTCGCGCTGCAGCTCGTGGAACGGCTGGCCCGTCGCTTCGGTGACGAGCGTGGAGCTCATCATGTTGAGCCCCTTCCGTCCGGTCTCCTCGGCCGTCGAGCGCGACCCCGAACCCCACCAGATGTGGTCGCGGAGCGTCGGCGACTGCGGCTCGATGGCCAGGTACCGGCCGGCGCCGACCATGCGCGGGTCGCCGGGCGCGAGTCCTTCGCCGTCGATCGCCCGGAGGAAGAGATCGAACTTCTCGCGGGCGATGACACTCCCCCGCTCCGGGTCCTCCTCGTCGTGGAAGCCGAACGTCTCGTACCCGCGGAGCGCCGTCTCGGGTGAGCCACGGCTCACGCCGAGCGCGATGCGGCCGTCGGCGATGAAATCGAGCGCCGCCGCCTCCTCCGCGAACTGGAACGGGTTCTCGTACCGCATGTCGATCACGCCGGTGCCGACCTCGATGCGCTTCGTGCGCGCAGCCATCGCCGAGAGCAGCGGCATGGGCGACGCCGCCTGGCGCGCCCAGTGGTGCACGCGGACGTACGCGCCGTTGACGCCGATCTCGTCGGCGCCCTCCGCGATCTCGATGGTCTGCTTCAGCATGTCGCCCGCTGTGCGGGTCGCCGAGCCGGGCACGTCGGCATAGTGCCCGAACGAGAGGAATCCGAAAGCCTTCATGGTGTATTCGAACGCATATAAGAGGTCGTGTATTCCGCCGTGAGGCTGTGGATCCGGGTCGAACTTCTCCAGACGGCGCACGCTCATTCCCCCGGCAGCAGCACGCCGTCCAGCACCAGCTGACGCACGCGCGGCTCGAGGTCGCTCCACAGGCTCGAGAACGGCACCTCGAACAGGTCGGCCAGGGCCGCCGCGATCTGTGCGACGGTCAGCTCTCCGTCGCAGGCGCCGACGAACGCGGCGAGCGCGGTGTCGACGGCGATCGTGCGGGCGAAACCGCCGCCCTGTCGCAGCTCGATGATGCTCGGATCGTCATTGCCCGGCAGCAGGTGACGGGCCTCGGTGACATCGGATGCCGTGATCAGCGTCGACGGCAGACCGCCCGCGAGCAGATCATGTGCCGCGAGACCCGCGCGCAGCGCCCCGCCCACGTTCGACACCGGCTGCGACAGCCGTTCGAGCCGCCGCAGTGGCGCTGCGTCCCCGCGCGGGCGACGCACCAGGATGTACCCGAAGCCCACGCCGGTCACACCGCGGGCCTCGAAGTCGTCGAGCCAGGCCGAGAGCAGCGGGGTGAAGCCCACGTCGCGGGGCGTCGTGCCACCGTCGCGGATCCACAGCTCCGCGTAGCCGAGAGGAGAGAGCTCCTCGCGCTGCACCACCCACAGATCGAGGTCACCCGGGACCCAGGACGAGAGCCGGTCGAGGCCCGCCCGCAGCTCGAGCGAGGCCTGGCCGCCGAGCGACTCCCAGTTGCCGAGCAGCTGCGCGACGCCGCCCGCAGTGAGGAACCCGGGTGCCGCCCGCACGAACTGCTCGACGAGCGCGTCGCCGACCAGACCGCCGTCGCGGTACTCGTACTCCGGCACGCCCTCGACGCGAGGCGTGATCACGAACGGCGGGTTCGAGACGATGAGGTCGAAGGACTCCCCCGCGACGGGCTCGAACATGCTCCCGAGGCGGAACTCGATGTTGGTGACGCCGTTGAGCTGGGCGTTGAGCTCGGCATAGGCGAGAGCGCGGGCGGAGATGTCGGTCGCCACGACCGACTCCGCATGGCGGGCGACGAGGAGCGCCTGAATGCCGCAGCCCGTGCCGAGATCGAGTGCGCGGTCGACCTCGATCGGCATGACGATCTCCGCGAGGGTGCGCGAGGCGCCACCCACACCGAGCACGTGCTCAGGCGGAAGGGCTCCGTCCAGCGCCACCTCGTCGAGGTCGCTCGCTATCCACCATTCACCGAACCCCTCGGCGTCCACGAAGGACTGCGGCCGGAGCAGGGCCGCGGGAGCGACGGCTTCCGCCTCTTCCCCTGCCAGCCCGAGCGCGAGCAACCCCTGCACCCCGAGCCGTGGCAGTGCGCGCTCCACGGCCTCGCGCGGCTGCGGCAGTCCGAGGACCAGAAGGCGCCCGAGTGTCGCGAGCACACCGTCATCCCCCGCGATCGCTCGGAGGATCGGCTCGCGCATGCCGCGGCCGAGCGCGTCGTCGGCCTCCTCTCCCCAGAGCCTCCGAAGGGGTTCCGAACGGAAGTCGGCGGCGTCGAGATCTGCGGCGAGCGCGGCGCTGTGCAGCGCGTCGGGCACGGGAGCGGGGGTGTCGGACACGGCCGTCACTCTACGCGCCTTCAGGGTTCTCCCTCAGCCAGCCGCCTAGAATCACAAGGTCAGCACTCACGAGCAGCCTGGATCTCCGGCGTTCGAGGAAGACTTCATGACCGCGACCACTCTCGAGAACGGCCTCCGCGCGCGCCTGCACAGCCTGGCGCGCGGTTCCGTCGTCCTCGCGGTCGCCCTCGGCCTCTGCGCGACGGGCGCGAGCGGCACCGCCGCCGTCGCCGAGACGAATGCCGATGCGCCGGCGGTCGAGCTGTTCGTCTCCGCCGGAGTGCGTGGCACCGTGGCTCCGGGCACCGGGACGACCGCGTCCGTCACAGTCGAGAACGACGCGACGTCCCGCCTGTCGTCCGGCCGCGTGACGGTCGAGATCAGCCGCACCCCTCTCACCGGTGAGGACGCGCTGACCGCCTGGCTGGAGGATGACGAGTCCGCGGGCACGTTCGACGAGCTCGGCACCGACACCACAGCCCCGGTCGACGCCGACAGCAGCGTGAGCAGCAACGTCTTCGTTCCCCCCGAGGCTCTGGCCGACCTCGCTCCGGGCATCTATCCCCTGCGGGCGAGCTTGAGCGATGCGACGATCGACAACGACCAGACCGACGTCAAGACCGTGACCTCGAGCTCCGTCCTCGTCGTGTCGGCAGCAGCTGTCCCGCCGGTCGCGGTCATCGTGCCGGTCACGGCGACACCCGCGAGCGGCGCTCTGCTCTCCCCCGACGAGCTCTCGGCACTCACCGCGCCGGACGGCGATCTCACGGCGGTCCTCGAGGGCGTCGCCGGTACGTCGGCGATCCTGGCGATCGATCCGTCCATCCCCGCCGCCATCCGGTCTCTCGGCTCCACGGCGCCGGAGCAGGCGCGCGAGTGGCTGAGCCGGCTCGACGCACTCCCGAACGAGCGGTTCACCCTGCAGTTCGGCGATGCGGACATCACGACGCAGGCCCAGGCGGGTCTCGGAGCCCTCCTCCAGCCGACGACGCTCACTCCGTTCCTCAATCCCGACGCATTCACGGCGGCTCCCATCGCCACGCCGACGCCGACATCGTCGCCCACTCCCTCACCCACGCCCACCGACGGCCCCGTTCTGCCCGACGATGCGACGCTGACAGCGGTGGAGGGGTCCGTGTCCGGCATCCTGTGGCCGCGGAGCGACCTGACCACCCAGAACCTCGCGACGTTCTCGGCGTACCTCGGTGAAGACGCCACGACGATCGTGTCGTCCTCGGTCGTCGAGGGAGCGACCGGAGCCCGCGCGACCGTCGACGGGCGCAGCCTTCTCGTGACCGACGCACCCTCGTCCTCCGCGTTCTCGCGCGCGGCCAACGCCGCGGCGGCGCCGCTCCGGCAGCAGCGCCTGGCGGAGGCGAGCGCCCACCTGCAGCTCTCCGCCCTCGCGAACCCGACCGCACCGATCCTCATCGGCCTGACCAGGGACGACACCCGATCGGCCGACGCGCTGCGCGACGTCATCGCCTCGGTCGACACGCCGGGCTTCGCGCTCGAGAGCCTGCTCGCGGCGCCGGCCACGACCACGACGCTCACGGCCACCCCCGACGGCGCACGCGGCGCCTCTCTCCAGCGGATGCTGGACGACGAGGTCGTGCTGGCCGCATTCGGGACGATCCTCGAGGACCCGCAGGTCCTGCTGAGCCCGAAGCGCATCCAGATCATGCGAGCGACCGCGGTCGGACTCGGCGCCGACGGCTTCGACGAAGCCGTCTCGGCCGTGCACACCGCGACGAGCGACACGCTCGATGCCGTCGACATCCCGCAGGCGAGCACGATCCAGCTCCTCTCGGCCAACGCCGACCTCCCCTTCTCCGTGCGCAACGACCTCCCGTGGCCCGTGTCTGTGCGGCTCCTCGTCGAGCCGAACGACACCAGGCTCGACGTCGAACCCGAAATCGCCGCAACCATCCCCGCCGGCACGACGAGCCGAGTCAAGGTGCCCGTCTCGGCGCGCGTCGCGAGCGGAGAGGTCACTCTGCGCCTCACGCTGCTGAGCCCCACCGGAGTCCAGATCGGCCCGCAGGAGAGCGTCCGTGTCTCGGTGCGCGCCGAGTGGGAGACCATCGGCCTCGCAGGCTTCGGCGGACTCATCGTGCTCCTCCTCGGACTCGGCATCATCCGCACGGTCCGGCGCCGGCGTCGCGAGCGCGATTCAGGAGAGAAGACGGATGCCGCGGACGACGGCCGCGTCCTGACCGAGGAGTCGAATGAGTAGTCTCGGGCGCGCCAGCGCGGTGATCGCCGCGGGCACGATGGTGTCGCGCGTGACGGGCCTTCTGCGCAGTATCGTGCTGGTCGGCGTGCTCGGCTCCATCTCACAGGCGGCCGATGCCTTCACCGTCGCGAACCAGCTGCCCAACAGCGTGTTCCAGCTGATCTCGGTCGGCGTGCTCACGGCCGTGATCGTGCCGCAGATCGTGAAGGCGACCGCGAAGCCCGACGGCGGCGGCCCGTTCATCTCCAAGCTCTTCACGCTCGGCGTGGTCGTTCTTCTCGTCTGCACCGCCGTGGCGATGATCGCAGCGCCAGGACTCGTCTGGCTCGCGACATCCGAGAAGCAGCAGGAGCTCCGTGCGCTGGCGATCGCCTTCGCCTACTGGTGTCTTCCGCAGATCCTCTTCTATGGGATCTACGCGCTCCTCGGCGAGACACTCAATGCCCGACGCGTGTTCGGCCCGTTCACGTGGGCGCCGGTGGTCAACAACATCGTCTCGATCGCGGGCTTCCTCGCGCTCGGCGCCGTGTTCACCGAGGTCCCCCGCAGCGCCGCATCCTGGACGCCGTCGATGGTCGCCGTCCTGGGTGGCACGGCTACTCTCGGCATCGCGCTCCAGGCGCTCGTGCTGCTGGTGTTCTGGCGCCGCACGGGGCTCTCCCTGCGCCCGGACTTCCACTGGCGCGGCGCCGGCCTCGGCACGGTCGGCCGGCTCGCCGGGTGGACGCTCCTCATGGCCCTCGCCGGCATCGCGGCGGGGTTCTTCCAGAGCAGCGTCGCGACCGCGGCATCCGGGGCCGGCGCATCGTCGACCGTCCTGGCGAACGCGTGGCTCGTGTTCATGCTCCCGTATTCGGTGATCGTGCTCTCGATCGGAACGCCCTACTTCACGCAGATCAGCGAGCATGCGGCCGCCGGTCGCGACGACGAGGTGCGCGCCGACATCAGCCGCAGCATCCGCACCCTCGTGTTCTTCATCATGGCCGCGATCGCGGCGGTCGCAGCGGCGACCTTCCCGGCCTCACGGGTGTTCTCGAGCAACCTCGACGAGGCCTTCGGCGCGGCTCCCGTGCTCATCGCCTACCTGATCGGGCTGCTCCCCCTCACCGTCCTGTTCATCGTGCAGCGCACGTTCTACGCGTACGACGACACCCGCACCCCCTTCTGGTTCACGATCATCCAGTGCGCTCTGGTGGTCGGCACTGCTCTCCTCGCCTCCCTGCTGTACTCGCTCGACGTGATCCCCGTGACCCTGCTGGCTGCGGGAGTCGCCCTGGGTCAATCCATCGCCAGCACGCTGCAGACGCTCCTCGCGGTGTGGCTGCTGCATCGCAAGATCGGCGGCCTCCGCATCCGCTCGTGGATCGCGTCGATCGCCCTCTTCGCCGTCGCCGCGATCCCCGCCGGCCTCGCGGGCTGGGGTGTGTTCCTCCTCCTGGGTGGGAACGAGGGGTGGACCATGCAGAACCAGCTCCTGGGCGCCCTCGGCACGTGCATCATCGGCGCCGTCGTTGTCCTCGTCTACATCGGCATCCTGGCTCTCCTGCGGGCGCCCGAGCTGAAGACCCTCGGGTCGATCCTCCGCCGGTTCCTGCCCGGCCGCTGAGGCTCCTGGCGCGGGAATGCGCCACGGTTACCATTGGTTGAAGCAGTCGAACGTCTTTCGGCGTCTCAGCATCTACGAC
>JAZBLS010000112.1:0-11042 GCA_037033365.1 Actinomycetota bacterium
CGATGCCGGTGGCGCACGCCGTCACCGCGATGATCTTCGCGGTCGAGCCGCCGGTGACCGCTGTCTGTGCGGCCGGGGCCGCGGGCTCCGCAGCCGGGGCGGCGTCAGGGGCCTCGGAGGCCGGCTCGTCGGCGATCGCCGCATCGACGATGCGCACGACCTCGTCGGCGGACCCGGCGGCTCGCAGGGCGCCGGTGAACTCCTCCTGCATGAGACTGCGCGCGAGCTTGGAGAGCATCGCGAGGTGGGCCTCGGCGGCGGTGTCCGGTGCCGCGATGAGGAAGACGAGGTCGGCGGGTCCATCCGGTGCCCCGAAGTCGACGCCGGGCGAGAGGCGTGCGAACGCCAGGGTGGGGATCGTCACCGACGCGCTCTTCGCATGCGGGATCGCGATGCCGCCCGGCAGGCCGGTCTCATCCTTCTCCTCGCGCGCCCAGGCGTCGGCGAACAGGCCCTCGCCGCTGTTCGCGCGCCCCTGCGCGGCGACGCGCTCTGCGAGGGCGCGGATGACGGCCGCTTTGTCGGCGCCGAGCGCTGCGTCGATGCTGACGAGCTCGGCGGTGATGGTGTCGGACATGATGACCTCCAGTGGTCGTCAGTGATCAGATGGATCGGACGGTGATCTCGTGGTCCCCGAGGTCGGCCGGTGTCGGCACCTGGGTCCCGGGAAGCGACGCCGCAGCGGCGCCGTAGCGGATGGCGGATGTCAGTCGGGCGGGGGCATCCGCGCCGCCGAGATCGGCGAGCAGATATCCCGCGAGCGAACTGTCTCCTGCGCCGACGGTGCTGACGACACGGATGCGGGGCGCCGCGGCGAACCACGCGCCGGACTCCGTCACGAGCGCGGCGCCTGCTCCGCCCAGCGTGACGAGCGCGGCGGCGACGCGGTCGGGCACGATGCCGCGCACGACGTCGACGAGTGCCTCTGCGCTGTCGCCGTCGATGGGCGCGCCGACGAGCTCGGCCAGCTCTTCGTCGTTCGGCTTGATGAGGTCGACGGAGGCACGAGCGACGACCTCGCGCAGGGCGGCGCCCGACGCGTCGACGGCGATCCGCGGCGCGCGGGCTCCCCATCGATCACGGACGGCTCGGACGACCTCGACGTAGAACGTGGCGTCGGTCGACTCGGGGAGAGATCCGGCGAGGACCAGCCATTCCGCCTGGGCACTCGCCTCGACGACCGCCTCGATGACGGCGGCGGTGTCGACGGAGGCGAGCGGATGCCCGGGGAGGTTGATCTTCGTAGTCACGCCGCTCGGGTCGGTGATCGCGAGGTTCGTCCGCACCTGTCGCACGACGGGAACCGCGACCGTCGCGACGCCCGTTGCGGCGAGCGGGATGCGATACGGGTCATCGGCCGCGAGCGGGAGCACCGCCACGACGTCGGCGCCCGCGGCCGCGACCACTCGGGCGACGTTGACGCCCTTCCCTCCGGCCTCCTCGCGCGATGACGAGGCCGCCTGCACCTCTCCCGGGTGCAGGGCATCGTCCAGCGCGACGGTGCGGTCCAGCGCAGGATTGACGGTCAGGGTGACGATCATGCGATCCACACCTCCACCTCGGCGTCGGCGAGCTCGGCGGCGAGATCGGCGGGCGGCTCGACATCGGTCACGAGCACATCGATGTCGCGCAGCGACGCGAAGGAGACGAGCAGTTCTCTGCCGTGCTTGCTCGAGTCCGCGACGACGACGACGCGGCGAGCCGCGCGGACGATGGCCGCCTTGACGGACGCCTCGTCGGGGTCGGGCGTGCTGAGGCCGAATCCGGCGGATATCCCGTTGGCGCCGATGAAGGCGACATCGGGGCGCAGGCGACCGATCATGGAGACCGTCTCGGCCCCCACCGCGGCGGCGGTGATGCCTCGGATGCGACCGCCGATGACGGTGAGCGAGATGCCGTCGGCGGTTGCGAGCGCCGGCGCGATGGTCAGCGAATGGGTGACGGCCTCGATGCGGGCACGGGATCCCTGGGGTGCTGCGGCGACGCGAGCAGCGAGCCCGTCGGCCACGGCGGCCGCGGTCGTCCCCGCGTCGATGAAGACGGAGCCGCGGAAGTCCGGGCCGAGGGCATCGAGCGCACGGGCGGCGATGGTCCGCTTCGCGGAACCGTGTTGCTGGACACGATCGAGGACCGACGGCTCATTCGTGCTGTCGTCGTCCTTCGCGACCGCTCCCCCGTGGACCCGCACGAGCGAACCCGCGTCCTCGAGGGAGGCGAGGTCGCGGCGGATCGTCTCGGTCGTGACGTCGAAGCGCTGCGCCAGATCGACGACGACGACCCGTCCCTCGTCGGCGAGGATCCGTTCGATCCCCTGCTGGCGCTCCATCGCGTACATCTGCGGCTCCGTTGCTGGTGGAAAACTTTCCCACACGATACAACATGAAACCACACAAATACAAGAGTAAGGTGTTGCTTTTGCTTTGGTTCGCGCCGTGCGCGGGCATGCGGAAGGGGCCCGGGGGCGATTCCGCGGGCGGCCTTCCTCGAGGAGGGACTCCTCAGGCAGCGCCGGAGGGGCCGGACGCCGTCACGGGCAGGCTGGCGAGCTGTCTGGTCGCCACGATCGAGACCGCGACGATCGCCACGACTCCGAGGAGTGCCATCGGAGCGAGGACGAACGCGGTGGAGGACCCGTAGACGACGGACATCCCGAGCGCGAACGCCAGGCAGACGATACCGAGCCCGATCCACGACCACTGCACGATCCGGATGAATCGGCGGAGCGCCGTGACCGTCGTGCGGCGCTTTCCCTGGAGGGCATCCTCACCCCAGGCATGTCCGTCCCACCAACGGCGCACCTGCCTGGTCACCGGGTACCACCCCGGCGCCGGGGCCTCATTCATGTCCATCATCTGCTCCCCCTCCACGAACGGTAGCAGGAACGAAGGAAGCCGCCGGGTCGCCCCGACGGCCTCCGCTCGCATCATCCGACTATCGGATCAGAACCACCCCTTGAGGAGGTCCCACAGCCAGTCGACGATGTCCTTGATGATCCCGCCGATCCCACCGGCCTTGTTGACCGTGACGGTGGCAGTCGCCTCGTCGCCGTCGGCCTGGGACACCGCGACGGTGTACTTCCCCGCCGGCGTGCTCTTCGGCACGGTCACCGAGGTCGAGAAGGTTCCGTCAGCCTTTACCGTGACGGTGCCGAGCTCGAGAGCCTGGCCCTTCTTGGCCCGCAGCTGCACCGTCACCGTCTCGCCGGGCTCGTAGCCCTCACCCGTGACCTGCAGCTTCTTGCCCGCGGTCACCTTCGACGAGCCGAGGTCGATCGTGCCGGCGAACTCCTCCGGCTCCTCTCCCGCGATCGTGAACGGCACCTGCACGGTGGTCCCGGTTCCGGCGACCGCGACCGTGAGCAGCTGCTCGCCGTAGATCCCTGCCGGGACCGTGAAGGTGAGCGACGCACGCCCCACCTCGTCCGTCGTATCGACGATGGTCGGGTCGACGGCTCCGCTCGCGAGCTGCGTGCCCCCGAGAGACAGGGTCACCGCGCCGGGCGCCTGCTCCCCCGCGCTGAATGCGAGAGAGGAGAGAGACACGGTCACCGAGTCGCCGGCGCTGTAGCCGTCGGCATCCGCCGCACTCACCGACACTCCGACCGCGCGCTGGGCGAGATCCGGGCTGGCGGTCTTGTTCGCGTCGAACCAGTCGACCATCGACTGCAGGTCGATCTTGCCGGTGTCGCGCTTGTCCGTGCCCTCGCGGAAGGTGAGGAAGTTGTCCCCACCTGCGGCGAGGAACGAGTTCGCCGCGACCGTGTAGCTCGCCTGCGGATCGATCGGCGTGCCGTTCAGGGTGATCGTCGTGATGCGCGAGCCCTGTGCGGCGGCGGGATCGTACGTGTACACGAGCCCCTCCGATAGGCCGAGCTTGAGGAACGGCCGCGCGGCACCCGCCGGCTGCCACTGCTCCTCGAGCACTCCCTTGAGCTGGGCACCCGTGAGCTTCAGCGTCACCAGCGTGTTCGCGAAGGGCTGCACGGTGGCTGCCTCGCGGTACGTGACGTTGCCTGCGGGGTCGTTCGCGTTGGACGACGCGTAGGTCAGGTTGGCCCTGATCCCACCCGGGTTCATGATCGCGATGTCGGCATCCGTCGACCATTTCTGGACGTCCGCGACGAAGTTGCCGATCGTGGACTCGCCACCGCGGTTCTCCGAGCCGTTCGCCTGACGCGCGCGGTTGAAGTCGGCCGTGATGTCTCCGACCTTGACGGCCCCGAGCACGTCGGCGTCGGCCTTGGCCTTCGCGACGATGTCCGCCACGGCGGGGACCGCCGGGTACTGAGCGACGCCGCCCACCACGAGGGGCTTGATCTCGTTGGTGATCGAGATCAGGTCCTTCGTCTTCGGGTCGACCTGGATGTTCATGAGACCCAGGTTCTCGCCATACTGGCCCGCCGAGATCACCGGTCGCCCGTCGATCACGTGGTTGTACGCGAGGTGCGTGTGCGCCGAGACGATCGCGTTCACGTCGTCGTCCACGCCGTAGACGATCTCGCCCAGCGGAGAGCTCGGGGTGATGCTCGAGAGCTCGGTGCTCGCCGCGCCCTCGTGCACGAGGAGGACGATCACGTCCGCCTCGCCGTTGGACGCATCGCCGTCGCGCAGGTCGTCGGCCACGGCGTTCACCGAGTCGACGATGCTGCGCACCTCGAGGTCCTTGATGCCCTCGGGCGACACGAGCGAGTCGAGGTCCTCGGTGACGGCACCGATGAATCCGACCTTGACGCCGTCGAGCTCCTTGACCCACGCGGGGGCGAGTGCGGTCTCACCCGTCTCCGTCACGAAGACGTTGGAGGAGATGTACTCCCACTCGGCCCTGTCCTGCACGCGGTCTCGCAGATCCTCCCAGCCCTGATCGAACTCGTGGTTGCCTGCGGCGCTGACCTCGAGACCGGCCGCGTTGAGCGCGTCGATCGTCGGGTTGTCGTCGTTGATGAAGGACGTGAACGTCGACGCACCGATCAGGTCGCCGACACCGGCGAAGATCGTGTTCGGGTTCTCTTCCCGGAACTGCTGCACGGCTCCCGCGACGACCGCGGCACCGGCGGCTGCGCCGTCGGCCTCGATCCGGCCGTGGAAGTCGTTCATGGTCACGACGTCGATGCTCACCGGCGGGATCTCGGACGAGACGCCGACGATGATCGGGTCGTGGTCGCTGGAGCGGAACGGGGTGCCCGCCTCGGTGGCGCCGAACGCGTAGCCGCGGTCGCTCCACTCGGGAGAGTTGATGCTCCAGACACCGGCACCCGTGATGGATGCCGCGAGAGACGGCGACGCGAGCACGTGGTCGAGCGAGCCGAGCTCGCCGTCGAACGAGTAGGTGTGCTCGTCCGGCGCCTTCTCGCGCGCGACGTCGCTCCACCCCTCGCTCGTGAAGACCTCGATCGGGTCTTCCTTGGCGTACGCGTTGAAGTCGCCGATCAGCAGGATGTCGCTGCTTCCGGTCTCCTCCTCGATCACCTCCGTGAAGCCCTTCAGCGAGTTCGCCTGCGCGACGCGGTCGGCGTTGAAGAAGCCCTGGCCGTCGGCCGGCTCCGCCCCGCCGCCCTCGGGCGCTGACTTCGACTTGAAATGGTTCGCGACCACGGTGACGACGCGTCCGTCGATGTCGAACGCCTGGGCGATCGGCTCACGCGCGTTGCCCCACACGGTCTCGTCGGTCACGGTGAGGCTGTCGCCCACGGTCTCGACGTCATCCTTCTTGTAGATGATCGCGCTCGTGATGAAGTCGGTCGTCGACGCGTTGTTCAGCTCATCGGGGGTGCGGACGTAGTCCCACTCCTCGCTGCCGAGCGCGTCGTTCAGCCCGTCGACCAGGTCGGCGAGCGCCTCGTCGAGCGAACCGCCGAGCTTGATCGAGTTCTCGATCTCCATGAGCGACACGATCTCGGCGTCCAGGCCGTTGATCGCTGCGACGATCTTGGACTTCTGGATCGCGAACTGCTCCGCGTTCGCCGCACCGCGGGCGTTGGAGTTCTCGCTCTTGAGCGTCGTGAAGTAGTTGAAGACGTTGAACGACGCGACCTGAACATCGCCGCCGACCTCGGGCGCCGACTCCTCACGCGGGTTCGTGGCCTCGAAGCTCGCCTTGAGCGCGGCGGGAGACGTGCTGTCGATCGGCAGCACCGGCTGCAGGCGCCAGTCGTCGAAGCCGTACTGCAGCACGTAGCCGCCGTCGGCGAAGTCGACGGTGTCGCCGTTGCGGACGACCTGGTCCTTCGTGAAGTACGGCTGGTCGTTGGGGTGGCCGTTGTTGGTGACCTGGATCGACCACGCGTCGTCGAGCAGGATGCGGTTGGCGCGGTTGGCCGCCGCGATCGCCGCCGCCTCGTCGCCGGGGCGCGCGAGCTCGGTGCTCTTCACGTTCAGATCGGCACCGGCGTTGAGCCACAGCGTGCCGAAGTTGTAGAGCTGGTGGCTGGAGGCCAGGCGGTACGTGCCGGTGGGGGCGACGAGCATGTTCTCGTACTGCTCGCGATCCGCGCCCACGACCGTGTCGGGAAGCGGGGTCACGGCGGGAACGCCGACTCCGGCCTGCACGACCGACACACCGGCGGCGGCCGTCGGGTTGATCTGGGTCTGGCCGAAGTACTCGCTGACGGAGCCGGTGACCGACACGAGGTCGCCGATCGCGAGGGTCGGTGCCAGCGCGTTCAGGAACACGAACACGCCGTCCGAGGCGCCGGGGGTGGCGTCGGCCTCTCCCCCGGAGCCCTGCGTCTGGATGACGATGCCCTTGTAGCCGCCGGTGCGGTAGTCGGCGGTGACGACGCCCTCGACCGTGACGGTCTGACCACTGAGCGGCGAGACGTCGGTCGTGCCCTGCACCTCGGCGATCGACACCTTGGCGGGGTCGGTGCCCGGGTCCGTGCCGGGGTCGGTGCCCGGGTCCGTACCGCCCGAGTTCTGCGGGGTGATCGACGCCGAGAGCGTGAAGTCGGCGCTGTTGTCGTCGGTGTCGACGCCGTTCGTGCGGTTCAGCGACTTGACGTCGGTGTTGCCGGTCGGGGCCGTCGCCGCCTTGGTCTCGAAGGTGTTCGACGTGCCGTAGCCGAGGACGTCGACGATGCCGTCGACGCCGGTGACCGAACCGGGGGTCAGGGTGACCGCGGACGTGCCGTTCACGAGAGCGAGCGTGCCGGTCGTGCCGCTCGGGTTCAGGGTGCCGACGACGTCGGCGGTCGGGAGGGCGGCGCCGTTCGCGCCGTTGCTCCCGCCCTGGACGAGATAATGGCCGCCGGCGGGGATCGTCCCCGAGAGGGGCGCGACGCCGTTCGAGTTGCCGGTTCCGGTTCCGGAGCGGTATTGCAGCGACATGCCGTCGAGCGTCACCGGGGAGGAGGTGGGGTTGTACAGCTCGACGAACTTGTTCGTGAACGCAGCCCCTGCGCTTCCGCCGGAGAGGTAGGCCTCGTTGATCACCACCCCCGTTCCTGCGACGTTCGCGGACGCGGGCGCGGCGATCAGGGCGCTGGCACCCAGGGCTGCGACGCAGGTGACGGCGAGGACGCCGATGCGCCCCCGACCTCTGCGATCTGACGCGGGAACCTGGCGGTTCGCCGCGTCGGGAGCGGACATCATCGTGTTGTCTCCTCGGGTTCGTCAGGGGGCGTCGGCTCTCGTGGAGCCGATCCTGTGCGACCTCTCAGCCGGCGCACATGTGAGCGAGCATACGGAGCGGTTCGGACAACCTCAACGGAGTTTTCTCATTGGTAACCCAGCGCTCACCGAAAGGCCTGAGGCACCCCTGACGAAGGTGGAATACCGCGGGAGATCACGCTCGGATGCGCGGGTTCGCGCGCGCAGATGCGCGCCCGCTCAGGCGTTCTCGGACGCCGCAGCGTCCTCGATCTCCTCGACCTCGCGCTCCCAGGCATCCTTCGCCAGTCGGTACCAGAGGTAGAACGCGAAGCCTGCGAAGATCGCCCACTCCGCGGCGTAGAAGACGTTCAGCCAATTGACCGGCGACAGCTCGTCCGGTGCCGGGGAGGAGATGTCCTCGAGCCCCGCGTCGGCCGTCGTCGAGGCGAGATAGGGGCGGAAGACGTCGAGCTGCTCGGTGTCGTGCCAGCGACTCAGCAGCGCGGCCGTCGACATGCGGTCCAACCGTTCCGGGTCGGTGCTCGGGGGGACCGACGGCCCCTCGTCGGAGATGACGCGACCGGTCACCGTCACGTCCTCGACGCCGCGCGCGTTCAGCTCGTCGACCGCGGCATCCGCGACGTCGCGGTCGGGCGTCCAGCCGATCGCGACCGCGATCGAGGTGCGCTCGGCGACCCGCAGCTGGCCCGTCACCCAGTAGCCCTCGACGCCCTCGTCGAACCGACTGGACACCACGATGAAGTCGTCGGGGACCCACGTCCCCGAGGTCTCCACGCGCTGTCCGACGAGCGGCTCGGGAAGGTACTCCCCCGGCTCGACGATGTCGGAGAGCGGACTGACCTCCTCGGTGATGCCCGCGGGCTGCGGATCCGTGTCGATCGCGCGACCGAGCTGCCATTGACCGAGCCACGCGAAGACCCCCGCGACCAGCAGGCACAACCCCAGGACGCCGATCCAGCGTCCTCGGAGCATGACCTCGCGAAGGGTCGGCGGGAACACGGGCGGCGCGGTCACGGTGTCGTGCGAGTCCTCAGGCCTCATACGGCGCGAGGACGACCTCGACGCGCTGGAACTCCTTGAGGTCGGAGTATCCCGTGGTGGCCATCGACTTGCGGAGCGCGCCGATCAGGTTGGCTGTGCCGTCTGCGACGGGCGCGGGGCCGTAGAGGATCTCCTCCAGCGTGCCGATGCCGCCGACCTCGACGCGGCGTCCGCGCGGAAGCTGCGGGTGGTGCGCCTCGGGTCCCCAGTGGAAGCCGCGTCCGGGTGCATCCGTCGCGCGGGCGAGTGCGACGCCGAGCATCACGGCATCCGCACCCATCGCGAGCGCCTTGACGATGTCGCCGGAGGTGCCGACGCCACCGTCCGCGATCACGTGCACGTAGCGTCCACCCGACTCGTCGAGGTAGTCGCGGCGGGCGGCCGCGACGTCGGAGACGGCGGTCGCCATGGGCGCGTGGATGCCGAGGGTCGCGCGCGTGGTCGACGCCGCTCCCCCGCCGAAGCCCACGAGAACGCCAGCGGCGCCGGTGCGCATGAGGTGCAGCGCCGCGGTGTACGTGGCGGCGCCGCCGACGATCACCGGGACGTCGAGGTCGTAGATGAACTTCTTGAGGTTCAGGGCCTCGTCGACGCTCGAGACATGCTCAGCCGATACGGTCGTGCCGCGGATCACGAACAGGTCGACGCCGGCTGCGGCGACCGTGTCGTAGAACTCCTGGGTGCGCTGCGGGGTCAGGGAGCCCGCCACCGTCACGCCGGCCTCACGGATCTCGGCGAGCCGCTGCGTGATGAGCGCGGGCTTGATCGGCTCGGAGTACAGCTGCTGCATGCGGATCGTCGCCTTGTCGGCGCTGAGGCCCGCGATCTCGGCGAGCAGGGGCTCCGGGTTCTCGTAGCGCGTCCACAGCCCCTCGAGGTCGAGGACGCCGAGGCCGCCGAGCTGCCCGAGCATGATCGCCGTCTGGGGACTCACGACGGAGTCCATCGGCGCCCCGAGCACCGGAATGCCGAAGCCGAAGGCGTCGATCGTCCATGCGGTCGACACGTCCTCCGGGTTGCGCGTGCGCCGAGAGGGCACCACCGCGATGTCGTCGAACGTGTACGCGCGTCGCGCACGCTTGCCTCGGCCGAGCTCGATCTCCATGGTCACCCGTCCAGCCTACCCGGCACCGGGTACCCCCGAAGGCTGGGAGACTGGAGCCGGACCAGGAGGCGGCATGACAGCGGATGCGGTGGAGGTCGCCGTCGTGGGCGGCGGAGTGATGGGTCTGGCGACGGCCTGGGAGCTCAGCAGACGGGGTCTGCGGCCCATCGTCTTCGAGAGATTCGCCCGTGGTCACCGCGAGGGCGCCTCGCACGGCGCGACCAGGAACTTCAACAACGCATACGACGACGAGGACTACCTCGACCTGCTCGTCCGGGCCCGCGCCGGGTGGGACGCGCTGGGCTCCGTCGACGGCGAGCCGCTGCTCCGCCTGCACGGTCTCGTCACCCACGGCCCCCTCGACATCGCGGCGATCGCGCGCGGGCTCGTCGATCGCGGCATCCATGCCGAGAGCCTCTCCGCAGCCGAGGCCTCGCGGCGGTGGAGCGGGATGCGCTTCGACGGCGACGTCCTGTTCTCCCGCGACGCGGGGGTGGCACGCGCCTCCGCCGCCCTCGAGGAGCTCGAGCGCCGAATCGTCGACGCCGGAGGCGAGGTGCGGTGGAGCACGCCGGTGCTCCGGATCGAGGAGGCCGACTCCGGCGTCGACCTCGTGCTCGCGGATGGGCGGATCAGAGCGGACGTGGCCGTCGTCACCGTAGGCGCCTGGACGTCGAAGATGCTCCCGGAGATGCCGCTCCCGCGCCTCTCCGTCACGGAGGAGACCCCCGCGCACTTCCTTCCGGTCGGCGACGCCGCCTGGCCCTCGTTCAATCACTACGTCGAGCCGGGTGCCTATCCGGCGACGGTCTACGGGATGCCGACACCCGGCGAGGGCGTCAAGGTCGGTTTCCACCGTGTGGGCGATCTCGTCGATCCGGATGCGCGGCCGCACGTGACGACGCACGCCGACGCGCTCGAGCGGTACGTGCGTGAATGGATGCCGGGCCTCGACCCTGCGTCCGCGGTCCCGATCAGCTGCACGTACACGTCGACCGATGACAGCGCGTTCGTGCTGGATCGCAGGGGACGCATCGTGGTCGGCGCCGGCTTCTCCGGACACGGGTTCAAGTTCGCCCCGGGTGTGGGCGCCGTGCTGGCCGACCTCGCTCTCGACCCCGCCGCCCTGGCTGCCGCGCCGTTCCGCCTCCCGGGGTGATCGCCGCCCATCCCCGCCCGTTGAGCGAGGAGCCTGCGCCCATCCCCGCCCGTTGAGCGAGGAGCCTGCGCCCACCCCCGCCCGTTGAGCGAGGAGCCTGCGCCCACCCCCGCCCGTTGAGCGAGGAGCC
>JAZBLS010000113.1:0-11023 GCA_037033365.1 Actinomycetota bacterium
TGTCCGCTCCCCCGAAGATCACCTGGTTGATGAAGCCGAAGCTCTCGTTCATCATGCCCGCCCACACGAGCGCGGAGAGGAACGCGGGGAACGCGTACGGGAGGATCAGGATGATCCGATACCCGTTGCGGAACCGCATCCGGGTGTTGTTGAAGACGAGCGCGAGCAGGAGTCCCAGGAAGAACGTCGTCGCCACCGACAGGATCGCGAAGACGAACGTCCAGATCGTGACGGAGATCAGCGGGCCGCGGATCGACTCGTCGCTGACCGCGCGGATGAAGTTGTCGAAGCCGACGGTGGTCTGCCAGCCCGGGAGCAGCTGTTCGCCGCCCTGCGACGTGAACGCGCCCTCGCCCGTGTCGGAGTACACGGTGCCGCTCACCGTGTCGGTGATGGTGTCGGCATCCGCGTCGTACTCCAGCGTCGAGACGTAGAGGTAGCCCTTCTGCCCGTCCGGTGCCCGCAGGCTCCCGTCGTTGGGGTCGTCGCTGAAGGGGACCGAGAGCTCCTCGAGCTGCTCGGAGAGCGTGAAGACCGTCGCGAGCGGAAGCGTCGTCCACCCCTCGGTCGAGACGGCCCGGCCGCCCTCGAACTCGGCGTCGACCTCCTTCAGCGGCTGCTCCGCGGTGCCGAGCAGTGCATCGCCCGACTCGGGGTCGGTCACGAGCAGGCCGTAGGTGCCGAGCTGCTCGACGACGGTGACCGGGTAGGTGGCGGAGTCCTCGACGCGCTCCTGAGCGGAGGCGAGCAGCGAGGAGATCGCCTGGTCCTTCGTGCCGTTGTGTCCGGTGCCGTAGTTCGTGAAGCCGATGTACCCCGTGTAGAGGAGCGTGAACACCTGGAACACGACGAGGAAGATGATGCCGGGCGTCAGGTACTTCGCCGGCACCCGCTTGCGCGAGAAGTAGATCCAGTTCACGAGGACCGTGACGGCGACGACGATCGCCAGCACGAGCCACTCGCGCTGGGCGAACAGCACGAAGACCGCGTAGAGGGCGATCGCGTCGACGATCGCGAGCAGCAGGATCTTCAGCAGCATCCAGCCGATCGGGCCGGAGGCGGCCTCGGCGATCCGGGCGGCCTGTCGCTGGCGTGTGGTGAGAGGAGCCGTGGGCTCGGTCGTCTGTGTCATCTCGTCCCCGTCGTGGACCTGCCGGGGCGGACGAGGTCCGCCCCGGCAGGGAATGTGCTGACTCGAGTTACTTGATCGCGGCGGTCACGTCGTCGACGAGCTTCTGCCACGTCGACGCCGGGTCGGAGCCGTTGATGATCGCGGCCTCGGCCACGCCCCAGAACTCCCACACCGATCCCATCGCGGGGATCGCAGGCATCGGGACCGCATCGGCACCGACAGCCTGGAAGCCGGCGATGATCGGGTCGGATGCCGCGGTGTCGGCGGCGGCGGTGAGGGCCGGCAGGACGTTGCCCGCCTCGAACAGTGCGAGCTGGACCTCTTCGGTGCCCAGGTAGTTGACGAGGAAGTCGTTCGCGGCGACCTTGTTCTTCGACTCGGAGCTGACGAAGAAGCCCTTGACGCCGGCGAACGGCGACGCGGTCTCACCGGTCGGGCTCGGGACGGGATCGATCGCGACGTTGATGCCGGCGTCGACGGCCGCACCGACGTTCCAGGGGCCGGTCAGCCAGAAAGCCGCGGTGCCGTCGAGGAACTGCTGCTTGGCGATCTCACCGTCGATGTCGGTGTTCAGCGTGCCTGCGGCGCCCTGAGCGGCGAGCCAGTCGGCGAAGGCGAATCCGCCCTCGCTGCCGAGCTGGAGGTCGCTCGAGTCGTAGCTGCCCGAATCGTCGGTGCCGAAGACCGGTGCGCCGAACGCCGTCTGGAACGGGTACAGGTGGTACGGGTTGCCCTCGGTGCCCTGCTCGACGACGAAGGTGCCCTTCGAGACCATGTCGTCGAAGCTGGTCGCGGCTGCGGGCACCATGTCGGCGTTGCGCAGCACGGCGATGTTCTCGACCGCGTAGGGAAGCATGTAGACGGTGCCGTCGTAGGTCGCCGCCTGGAGCGCGACGGGCAGGTAATCGGCCGACGAGTCTCCGAGCTCGAGCGGCGCGACGACGCCGTTGGTCGAGAGCTCGCCGAGCCAGTCGTGCGCGCCCATGACCACGTCGGGGCCCTTGCCGGTCGGCACCTGCTGGATGAAGTCGTCCTTCATGTCGTCGACGGACTTGCCCACGAGCTCGACCTTGACTCCGGTCTTCTCCTCGTAGGAGTCGGCGGCGCTCTGCAGCGCGTCGACGCGCTCGGCGTCGACCCAGACGGTCAGCGAGCCGCCGTTCTCGCCCTCGGACGCGTCGCCGCCGTCGGTCGCGGTCGAGCAACCGGCCAGGGAAAGAGTCGAAACGATCGCGATGACGCCGGCGGCGACGATGCCCCTCTTGTTCACCTTCATTGGTGTGTGCCTCTCTGAGTGCTGTGACCTGCAGAACTGCAAGCGCTTACAGTATGCATCGAGATCAGCTTGATGCGCAATGAAAGCGCGCGTCGATATCAAGCTGTGACCGCACTGCCTGTCCTGGCTTCCTGTGGAAACGCTTCCAAATCTGCGTGATGCGGGCGGTGTCGATACACTTTTCCCATGGCTGACAGCTCATTTGACATCGTCTCGAAGGTGGATCACCAGGAGGCGGAGAACGCCCTCAACCAGGCCCGCAAGGAGATCGAGCAGCGGTACGACTTCAAGGGCACCGGCGCGTCGATCGCCTGGAGCGGCGAGCAGATCCTTATCACCGCAGGAACCGAGGAGCGGGCCGCGGCGGTCCTCGACGTCTTCCAGTCCAAGCTCATCAAGCGCGGCATCTCGCTCAAGAGCCTCGAGTCCGGCGACCCGTACGCGAGCGGCAAGGAGTTCCGCATCATGTCGTCGCTGAAGGACGGCATCTCCTCCGAGAACGCGAAGAAGATCAACAAGCTCATCCGCGACGAAGGCCCCAAGGGCGTGAAGAGCCAGATCCAGGGAGACGAGCTCCGCGTGCAGTCCAAGAGCCGCGACGACCTGCAGTCCGTGATCGCGCTGCTCAAGGGTGCGGATCTCGACCTCGACCTGCAGTTCATCAACTACCGCTGAGGCGGTCTCAGGGAAGGGCGGATGCGGAGCATCCGCCCTTTTTTGGTGCTCCGAAATCACATATCGATATACGGGCCGTCGTGCTCAAGACTGGGTCCAGTCGCATCCCGATGCGACGACCGATGCATCGGCGCACGATGCGCTGCCGAGCCTCGCCCCGCACCGCGGATCGAGGTTCCCGCCCTGTGGGGACTCGGCGCTGTGCAGCTCCGTGCTCGACATCGCCTGTGACCGGTGAGGACCCCTTACCTCGCCGGTCACAGGGCGATCGATCGGCCCTCACCGCCGCTCGAGAGAAGGCGTCGGGCGCGGCGCGGAGGATTTGCGCCTGTGGATTGTTGGCACAGGGATCGAGTTCGTGATGTAGTGGCCGTCCGGGCACGACTGGGGGGCCCGGAAACTGGAATGCAACTGGGGGCAGTTCGTGAACAGCAGCAGCTCGATGTCGAGCATCCGAGAGAGCAAGCAACTCCTCGCTGAGGAGGTTTTCCAGCACATCGGCGCGCAGATCGTCGACGGCGTGCTGGAGCCCGGTCATCGCATCCGCGACATCGACGTGGCCGACGAACTCCACGTGTCTCGGACACCCGTTCGTGAGGCACTCCAGCGCCTCGAGCGGCTCGGTCTCGTGGTGATGTACCCGAGCCGCTACACGGAGGTGACCGCGGTCACCCCCGAGCTCGTCCAGCAGACGCTCGAATTCGCCGGGTACCAGGCAGGAGCGGCGGCCCGCATGGGGGTGGCGCGGATGACCGCGACCGAACGTGCCAGACTCGCCGATCTCGTGGATGAGCTCCAGCATCCGATCGCCGAGGACGACCACATCTGCAACGCGCGCTGGGCGGTGTTCGCCTACCTCAGCGAGCGCAGCGGCAACGTGCAGCACCAGGTCCTCGTCGACGATGCGAGCATGGCGGTGTTCCGGAACCTGCGCGAGTGGAGGCTGCCCGATGGCGACCGCGAGCGGATGCTGCAGGTCTACCGCGACTTCCGCGACGCGATCGTGCGCGGCGACGCGGACGACGCGGAGCGCTTCGCCCGCGCGATGTACTACGTCTGACGCCCTCCGGCACGCGCTCTGCTCACGGCCGACCAGCCGGCCACCCAGCTCCCGAGGCGGGCGTACGCGTCCTCCCGCGCCTCGTGCCGGGACAGGAAGACGTCGTGCAGGGCGCCGTCGATGCGCTCGACCGTGACGGACGGCCCGAGCTTGAGCGCTGCGCGCGCGATGTCGTCCACCACCAGGACGGAGTCCGTGCGGGTGAGGTCCTCCGACCATCGCGTGGGCGGCGCCGACCTCGCCGACAGCAGCACGCAGACGGGGGCGTCGATCGTGAGTCCGGCGGCGACGGCGGCATGGCCGGTGAGGATCGCGTGGAACCAGCCGGCGTGCACGGCCATGGTCTGTGCCGGTCGCCAGACCGCGTTGACCTCGACCGGGTCGTCGGGGTCGGCGACCTCCAGCTGGGCCCGCGTGTAGAAGCCCAGATCGACCTGCGGCGCCACCTCGCGGGGAGCCCACCGGGCCTGCAGCTCCGCGACCGGTGCGATCAGCGGACGCGCTGAGGCGACCTGGAACTCCAGCCAGGGGCTGTTGAGGATCACGGCATCCGCCGTGCCCGGGTGCCGGGAGGCCCAGAGACTCAGCGTGAGGCCGCCGGTGGAGTGCCCGAGGAGCACGAGCCGTCGCGACGAGCTCGCGCCCTCTGCTCCCCTGCCCATGGCTTCGAGGGCCGCGGCGATGTCCTCGTCGTAGGTTCCGAGGTCGGTGATGTAGCCGGGGGTCTGGCCGTCTCGGAGACTCCGACCGTACTTGCGCAGGTCGAGCGCGAAGAAGCGCGCGCCTCGAGCGGTCCAGAACCGGGCGAGACGCTTCTGGAAGAAGTAGTCCGACCATCCGTGCACGTAGAGCACGTCCACGTCGTCGAGCTGGCGGCTGCGGTGGCGGACCCTCTCCCACCACGACGTCTCAGAGGGCATTGCCCGGACGAGGGTCGCGACGACCGGGCCCTCATCGTCCTCTCCGAGGTCGAGCTCGAGCTGCTCGAACTCGTCTCCGAGGACGTCTGGGACCCATGCAGGCATGGGGCCAGGCTAGCCGACCGTCCATCGGCTACTGCGGCGCGGTCTGCCCGACCGTGAGGTTCCGCACCGCCGTGGCAGCGAGCGGTGTCGGGTCTGCGGCCCCCGATCCGTTGTCGTATGTCATGAGGCGGATCCAGTCGAGACCCACCCGGACGTCCAGGATGCTCTCGCCATACTCGCCGACGCTCGACTTCGCCGCATCCGCACCCTCGACCGAGACCGGAGTGCCCTCCGTCTCCTCGAACGCCCATGCCCCCGCGGGGAGAGTCGTCACCATGACATAGCTCGGCGCCTCGAACCCCGCCGACGACCGGAAGAGGCAGATCCGCGATCCGTTCACGTACTCGTACACTTCCGCGGGTATCCCCCACCCGCCGAAATCGGCGAAGAGTATGGCATCGGACACCCCGAGCTGCTCATTCACCTGTTCCGCGGTGAGGAACCGCTCGCACGGCGCTCCGACGACGTCGCTGTCGACGTACTCGACCTCACGCACGGACGCCGAAGCGGTCGCGAGGAGCTGCCGCAGCGCCTCGTCCACGCGCCCGAGGTCGGTCGTTCCGAGACCGGGCTCCCTGACGGTCGCCGAGAGCAGCACGTCTCCGTCGGGGAACTCGAGAACGCAGTACCCGTCCTCGCAGCGCGACTGCTCCCCGTAGTAGCCACCGCGCTCCGCCGCACCCGCGAGCACCGACTCCGCCCCGGGAACCAGCACGACCTCCCATGCCCGGTCGATCTGCTCCCCCGCTGAGCACGCGATCCCGGCCGCCCGCTGGAACATGTGCTGCCCGGGGCCGGGGATCCAGCCCATCGTCGACAGGGTCGACAGCTTGGGCTCGACCCGAGTCGTCGATTCGCCCACCAGATCGCGCATCACGGTCGCCACGTCGTCGCACGTCACGTCGAACGCCGCGATCGGCGCGACGATCGGCTCGTCGGTCGGAGTGGGAGAGGGCGTCGGCGTTGCGGACGGCGATGCCGACGGCCTCGATGACGGCGCGGGCTCGGGCGTGCATCCGGAGACGAGCAGAAGGGCGGCCGTGCCGAGCACGAGAAGAGAGCGCAGTCGCATGCCCTCAGCCTAGGGAGCGGGTCGCCCGACCTCTCCGCGCGCTCCGCAACGATACGGCGTCGATCACTCCCCGCGGGAGACGCGGACCATCTCGTCCCGCGGGACGATCTTGACGCGAGCCCGCTCCTGCGGTGCGCCGAGTCCGATCTCGTGCTCGTCGAGGCGGTGCCAGCCCTCGAGGTCCGTCCACTTCACGCCGCGCTCCTGCAGAAGAGCGGGGATCGCGTCCTCGGACGGGTCCTCCGGGTGCCACCACGAGCCCTGGTCGTTGATGATGTGGCGGACGGTCTCCATGGCATCCGACTTGGTGTGTCCGATGAGGCCGACCGGCCCGCGCTTGATCCATCCGGTCGCGTAGATGCCCGGAACCTGCTGGTTCGAGTCCTTCGCGAGCACCTGACCCTCGCGGTTCGGGATCACACCGTGCTTCTTGTCGAACGGGACACCGGGCAGCGGCGACCCGAAGTAGCCGACGGCGCGGTACAGCGACTGCAGCGGCACCTCGCGGAGCTCGCCGGTGCCCACGGCACCGCCCTGGCCGTCGGGCTGGGTGCGCTCGTAGACGAGCGCCGCGACCCGGCCGGTCTCGTCAGTGCGGACCTCGACGGGGCGCGCCCAGAAGTGCAGGTGCAGGCGGCGTGAGGCGGTGCCGCCCGCGTTGTTCACCGAGTCCCGCTTGCGCCACGACTGCAGGATGCGGTCGATGACCATGACCTGCTTGTTGCTGGCGACGGCATCCTTCGATGCATCGTCGTAGTCGAAGTCCTCGTCGTAGACCACCATGTCGACATCGCGCAGTTCGCCGAGCTCGCGGAGCTCCAGCGGGGTGAACTTCACCTGGGCGGGTCCACGGCGTCCGAACACGTGCACGTCGGTGACCGCGCTGGCCTTCAGCCCCTCGTAGACGTTCTCCGGGACCTCGGTGACCAGCAGATCCTCGGCGTGCTTCGCCAGCATCCGCGCCACGTCGAGCGCGACGTTGCCGTTGCCGAGCACGCCGACGGATGCCGCATCCAGCGGCCACTCGCGGGGGACGTCGGGGTGCCCGTCGAACCAGCTCACGTAGTCGGCCGCGCCGTAGGAGGCGACCGCGTCGATGCCCGGGATGTCGAGCGCGGTGTCGCGGATCGCGCCCGTGGCGAAGATGACCGCGTTGTAGTGCTTCTTCAGGTCCTCGAGAGTGATGTCCTCGCCGAACCGGACGTTGCCGAACAGTCGGATGTCGCCGCGGTCGAGCACGTCGCGGAGCGCGGTGATAATGCCCTTGATACGGGGGTGGTCCGGCGCGACGCCGTAACGGACGAGTCCGTAGGGCGCGGGCAGCTGCTCGAAGAGGTCGATCGAGACGTCGAACTTGCGCTCTGCCTTGAGGAGGATGTCGGCGGCGTAGATGCCGGCGGGGCCCGCTCCGACGATGGCCAGTCTGAGCTTGGTCATGGTGATCCTTTCGTATGCCGTCACGTCCACGGGGGCGCGGCCGCAGCCGCGCGCCGGTCAGCTGGAGCGTTCGACGAGGGTCTCGGCGAAGCGCGTCAGCGCCTCGCGCACGGTGCCCCGAGGAAGCGGGGCGAGCGCGTCGATCGCATCCTGGGTCCAGGTGTGCGCGAGCGCCAGGGTCTTCTGGGTGCCCGCGTGATCGCGGAGCTCCGTGAGCGGACCGTCGAGGATCGACGGATCCTCGCCGTCGGCGATACGGGCGACGCCGTCGTCGATGCGGGCCGCGAGGTCGAGCGATGCGGCATCCGCCTCCGCCTTCAGGAGCAGATACGGCATGGTGGGGACGCCCGCGCGGAGGTCGGTGCCCGGCACCTTCCCGGTGTCCTCGGGCTTCGCGGAGAGGTCGATCACGTCGTCGAGCAGCTGGAACGCGACGCCGATCTTCTCGCCGTACACGCGCAGCGGCTCCTCATACTCGCTCGGAGCGTTGGAGAAGATCACGCCGCCCTGCGTGGCCGCCGCGATCAGCGAGCCCGTCTTGTCGGCGAGGACCTGGATGTAGAACTCGATGGGGTCGTCGTCCGGCTGAGCACCGAGTGTCTCGTGCATCTGACCGAGCACGAGCCGCTCGAACGTGTCGGCCTGCAGACGGATCGCCCGCTCCCCGAGCCGCGACATCAGCTGGCTCGCCCGGGAGAACAGGATGTCGCCGGTGAGGATCGCGATGTTGTTGCCCCACACCGCGTGCGCGGCGGGCACACCGCGGCGACGGTCGGCACCGTCCATGACGTCGTCGTGGTAGAGCGAGCCGAGGTGCGTGATCTCGAGTGCTTTGGCGACGTCGATGACCTCGTCGGTGTTGCCGTCGCCGAGCTGGGCGGCGAGGAGCGTGAGCACCGGGCGGATGCGCTTGCCACCGGCCTCGTAGAGGTAGCGGCTCGCGGCGTCGGCGAGCGGGTCCGCGACGCGTACGTCTTCAGCCAGCCCCGTCTCGACGCGCTCGAGGCCGTCCTCGATCGCTTGGGCGACGCGCCGGGCCGCAGGGCCGATGAAGACGCGGTCGCTGAAACCGAGACGGCTCGCCAGTCGCGAACCCGGGGCAACGCGGCTCGAAGTCACACCCTCAGCCTACCGTCGTCCGTCGTGCGGATTCGCGCGTGCGGCTCACGCGGACGCGCTGCCCTCGGGCTTGCGTGCGGGCTTGTGTGCTCGGTGCAGTGCGACGATGCCGAACGAGAGGTTCCGGTAGGCGACGTCGGTCCACCCCGCCTCGCGGATCCAGGCGGCGAGACGCTTCTGGTCGGGCCAGTCGCGGATCGACTCGTTGAGGTAGTCATACGCCTCGCCGTTGGTCCCCGCTACGCGAGCCACCCGCGGCAGCACCTGCGAGTTGTAGAAGCGGTACGCGGAGCGGAAGAGCCCCCCGGGAGGCGTGGAGAATTCGTTGATCACGAGACGGCCGCCGGGCTTCGTCACGCGGAGCAGCTCCCGGAGCGCCTTCTTCGGATCGTTGACGTTGCGGAGCGCGTACGACATCGTCACGGCGTCGAACTCGTCGTCCGCGAACGGCAGATCCGTGGCATCCGCCTGTACGAACGAGAGGTTGCGGAGCGCTCCGTGCCGACGCTGCCCCTCGGCGAGCATGCCGGGCGAGAAATCGGCGGCGACGACCTGGGCACCGCTGCGAGCGAGGGATGCCGAGGACGACGCGGTGCCGGCGCCGAGATCGAGGATCTTCTCCCCCGGCTTCGGCGCCACGGCGCGTGTCGTCGCCGCGCGCCACAGCGCGTCGTTGCCGACGGTCATGGCCGTGTTCGTGCGGTCGTACCCCGCCGCGACCTGGTCGAACATGCCGCTGACGCGGGCGGGGTCCTTGCCGAGGTCGGCGCGGTTCGGTTCGTTCGAGGTCACCCGTCCAGTCTAGGCGCGAGGGCGAGGGCCTCCAGGCGGTCCAACCATGGATCTGCTGTGGCATCGTCGAACGGCGCGACCTGAGAGCGGACGCGCGTCTCGAGATCGAGCGCGAGAGCCTCGAGCGTCTCCATGACGTCGGCCGGATAGGCGAACTGCTCCGCATGCTCGGCCCACTCGTCGCGATCGTCCACCCAGGTGCCGCGTGCGCCCGTCACCCGCACGACGTCGAGATCCATGTCGATGCCCACCGCGAGCAGCGGGTCCTCGGTCCAGCCGATGTCCCACCCCAGATCGATGTACACGCGCATGCCCTTCGGGTGATCACGGTTGACCGTGAGCGCGAAGTCGCTCTGTCGGGGAACCAGCGTGACGTTCGGGGTGGCGGCCACGAACGACGCGCCGGGACGTTCGCTGAGCCAGCCGGTCGGCTGACCGATCCAGTCGCCCCACTCGTCGGAGCCGAGGTACACGCAGTCGTGTCGCCAGTGCGGCGATCCGTCCCACTTCGTCCACTGGAACACCATCTCGGTACCGGGTGCGGGGCGTGCGTCACTCACGCGTTCAGGCTACGTGCCCGCGTCGTGTGCTGCGCTCGACGCCCCACCTGGGCGTCCACGCCCCATCTGATCGGCGTCGCTGCCGTGGGGCCTGGGAGCTCAGATGGGGCGTCGGCGAGACCGGCGGAGCGGATCTCGGAGATCGGCGACGAACTAGGCTGAGAGGGTGAGCAGCAGGCTGGTCGTGGAGACGCGCGAGATCGATCCGATCGAGGATCTCCTGGCCTACGCCGATCCGGAAGAGCCCCTCGCCTGGCTGCGCCGCGGTGACGGGATCGTCGCCGCCGGACGCGACGTGGTCGCCACGATCCGGGTCGCCGCGGGCGGGGACGCGAAGCGCTCGGACGCCATCGCCGACGCGTGGCGCGACCTGGTTCGGGATGCCGAGGTCGAGGATCCGCTGGCCCTCCCCGGCACGGGGCTCGTCGCGTTCGGCGCCCTCGCGTTCGACGAGGACTCCGCCGCCGACAGCGTGCTCGTGGTCCCCGCGGTCGTCGTCGGCCGGCACCGCGGACGCACGTGGATCACCCGCATCCGCACGGCCGATGCGCCGGTGCCGGATGCCGAGGAGACCGCCTACGGCCCCCACTGGGCGGGCACGGTCGGACCCGGCGCGCAGAGCCCCCAGGGTTATCAGGACTCGGTGCGTCAGGCCCTCGAACGCATCGCGAGCGGCGCGCTCAGCAAGGTCGTCCTGGCGCGCGATCTCACCGGGAGCGTCCCCGCCGGGAGCGACCTCCGTCGTCTCGTGCGGGCGCTGTCGACCGGATATCCCGACACGTGGGCGTTCGCGGTCGACGGGCTGATCGGCGCGAGCCCCGAGACCCTCGTCACCGTGCAGGTGCGCACGGTGACCGCTCGGGTGCTGGCCGGGA
>JAZBLS010000114.1:0-10837 GCA_037033365.1 Actinomycetota bacterium
TCGTGCTGCGGGTTCAGGATCACCTCGTCCGCCGGCCCGCGCTCGACCACGTCACCCTTATAGAGCACCATGATCTCGTCGCTGAAGTGCCGGGCCGTCGCCAGATCGTGCGTGATGTAGAGCACGCCGAGGTCGTCCTCGCGCTGCAGATCGGCGAGCAGGTTGAGCACCCCGAGCCGGATCGACACGTCGAGCATCGACACCGGTTCATCGGCGACGATGAACCGGGCTCCGGGGGCCAGCGCGCGGGCGATCGCCACACGCTGCCGCTGACCGCCCGACAGCTCGTGCGGGCGGCGCTCGGCGAAGCTCTCGGCGGGCGACAGCCGCACGCGCTCGAGGAGTTCGAGAGCGCGCTCACGCACCTGCGCTCCGCTCAGCTCCGGGTGGTGGATCCGGAGCGGGCGCTCCAGGTGGTGGACGATCGAGTGGAACGGGTTGAGCGAGGCGAACGGATCCTGGAACACCATCTGCACGTCGGACCGGTAGCGGGCGAGCGCCTGACCGCGGATGCCGGAATCGGCGCCGTCGAGCAGGATCTGCCCGCCCGTCGGGGTCTCCAGCTTCATCAGCATCCGAGCGATCGTGGACTTCCCCGAACCGGACTCCCCCACCAGCGCGATCGTCTTCCCCGCCTCGAGCGTGAAAGAGACGTCCTTCACGGCATGAAGGATGTTCGTCCGGAACCCGGAGCGAAGCTGGAAGTCCTTCGTGAGATGCCGCGCCTCCAACGTGCGCGCGCTGTTCGTGCCGTCGCTCATCGCACCTGCTCCTGACTCTGCTGCATGCCCGTGCGGACGAAGTCGCCGCGGTCGCCGCGCAGGCTCGGGAAGCTCGAGAGGAGCCTCTTCGTGTACTCGTGCTGCGGCGTGCGGTAGATCTCCTCCGCCGTGCCCTGCTCGACGATCTGACCCTGCAGCATCACCGCGATCCGGTCGCTGATCTCGATCAGCATGGGCAGGTCGTGCGTGATGAAGATGACGGCGAACCCGAGCTTCTCGCGGAGGCGCATGATCTCGCGGATGATGCCGCGCTGCACCACCACGTCGAGCGCGGTGGTCGGTTCGTCCATGATCATGACCTGCGGATCGAGCGCCAGCGCCATCGCGATCATCATGCGCTGGCGCATGCCGCCGGACAGCTCGTGCGGGAAGCTCGTGAGCCGCGACGGGTCGACCCCGACGAGGGTGAGGAGCTCCTCGGCGCGCGCCTGCTTGTCCCTGCGGGACATCCCCGGCCGGTGTGTATCGAAGATGTCGAAGATCTGCGCCTTGACGCTGATGACCGGGTTGAGCGAGTTCATCGCGCCCTGGAAGACCATCGAGATCTTGTCCCAGCGGAACGCCCGGAGACCGTCGGCCTCGAGGCCCACGACGTCGATGTCGTGTCCGTCGCGGTCGTGGAAGACGATCTCGCCGCTCGTCATGAGCGCCGGTGCCTTGAGCAGCCGGTTCATGCCGTACGCGAGGGTCGTCTTGCCGCAGCCGGACTCCCCGGCGAGCCCCAGGATCTCGCCGCGGTGGAGAGTGAGCGAGACATCGCGGACGGCCTTCACCGGCGGGTCCACCTCGTACTCGATCGAGACGTTGCGAGCAGTCAGGACGGGCGCGCTCATGCGGTGACCCCCTTGGTCTTCGCGGCCTTGCGGACCGAGCGTGCGGCGGCCGGAGCGTTGCGCAGCTTCGGGTTGATGACCTCGTCGATCGCGAAGTTGATGAGGGCCAGACCCGCGCCGAGCAGGGCGATCATGACTCCCGGTGGTACGAACCACCACCACGCACCGCGTCCGAGGGCCTGCCCCGACTGGGCGTCGTTGAGGATCGTGCCCCACGTGATCGACGAGTTCGGTCCGAGGCCGAGGTACGACAGGCCCGCCTCCCCGAGGATCGCGAAGATGATCGCGAACAGGAACTGCGCCGTCAGCAGCGGCAGCAGGTTCGGCATGATCTCCACGAGGATGACGCGGAACGACCGCTCCCCCGCGACCTTCGCCGCGTAGACGTAGTCGCGGGTTCGCAGCGATCGGGTCTGCAGCCGGAGCACGTACGCGGCGCCGGCCCACGAGGTGATGCCGAGCACGAAGGCCACGAGCTGCCAGCTGCGCTGCGGCACGAACGACGCGATCACCATGACCAGCGGCAGGCCGGGGATGACGATCATGACGTTGGTGAGCAGCGCGAGGCCGTCTTCGCGCCATCCGCCCAGGTAGCCGGCGAGGACGCCGAAGATCAGCGACAGCACGATCGCGATCCCGCCCGCGACCACTCCGACCAGGAGCGAGCCCTGCGCGCCGATCGCGAGCTGGGCGAACATGTCGTTGCCGAGCTTCGTCGTGCCGAGCCAGTGCTCGGCCGACGGCGGCTGAAGGGCGGCGTTGTCTGTGCTGCGTGGGTTCTGTGAGAACATCGGGGCGAGGATCGCGAAGAGCACGATCGCGACGACGAGCACGAGACCGGCGATGAACTTGGGTGAGCGGCTCGGCAGGAGTCCGCGTCCCTTGCGCGGCCGCTGCGTGGCGAGGGTGATCGTGGTCGCCGGCTCGACGGCCGGCTGCTCCTTGACGATCTGCAGGGGGGTCAGCTTGGTGTCAGACATTCTGGCGAGCCCTCGGGTCGATGAATCCGTAGATCAGGTCCATGAAGAAGTTGGCGGCGAGCACGGTGATGGTGATGACGAGGAAGAGGCCCTGCATCAGCGCGTAGTCGTTGTTCGTGACGGCCTGGAACATGAGCTTCCCGATGCCGGGATACGTGAACACCTGCTCCATCACGATCGAGCCGGCGACGACGAAGCCGAGCGTGATCGAGAACCCCGCGATGGACGGGATCGCGGCGTTGCGCGCGGCGTAGGTGGTGAGGATGCGCCGCGGCCGGAGGCCCTTGGCCTCGGCCGTGAGCACGTAGTCCTCGGCGAGGGTCGACACCATCATGTTGCGCATGCCGAACAGCCACCCGCCCACGGAGCTGATCACGATGGTCAGTGCCGGCAGGATCGCGTGCGACACCGCGTTCGAGAAGAACGCCCAGGTGGGCTCCGGACCGTCCGGGAAGTCGAAGACGTCGTAGCCGCCGAAGATCGGGAACCAGCCGAGTCCGACCGCGAACACGGCGACGAGGATCAGCGCCATCCAGAAGTACGGGATCGACTGCAGCACCGTCGTGGCCGGGATGAGGTGGTCGACCCAGGTGCCGCGCTTCCACCCGGCCCATGCGCCGAGCACGACGCCGAGGATGAAGGAGATCACGGTGGCGGTGCCGACGAGGATCAGCGTCCAGGGCAGCGCCTGACCGATGAGCTCGGTCACCGGCGTCGGGAACTTCGTGACCGAGATCCCGAGGTCGCCCTGGAACATCCGACCCCAGTAGGAGAGGTACTGCTCCCAGAGGGAGGAGTCGTCTCCGCCGAGCAGCAGCTTGATGTTGCGGATGGTCGTCTCGGAGACGTCACCACCCGCCCGCTGCATCTTGGCGATCATGATGTCCGCGGGGTTGCCCGGCATCATGCGGGGAAGCAGGAAGTTGATGGAGATCGCGGCCCACAGCGTGAACGCGTAGAACCCGATCCTTCGTGCATAGAACTTCATGTGCGTCTTCCTGACTTCCTGCTTCCCCGAACCCTTCCGCTTACCCGACCGGCTTCAGATGCGCCAGCACGTAACCGGCGGCGATCGAACCCCAGGACGGCGGGAACGCGTACATGTCGTCCTCCGTCGGCCAGCCCGTGAAGTCCTTCGTGTTGTAGAAGGTCTGCGTGGCGTTGATCACGAGCGGGATGTAGGGCAGGTCACGGACGATCTCGGTCTGGATCGTGCCGTAGAGCTCCTTCTTCGTCGCCTCGTCGTTCGTGCTGATCGCCGACTGGATCGCCGCGTCCACGGTCGGATTGTTGTAGCGGCTGAAGTTCCAGCGTCCTGCGGGGACCTCCTCGCCGACCGGGCTCGTGGACTCGACCTGCGTGCCGCCGAACCAGTCGCGGTAGATCTGGAACGGGTCGGCGACCGAGGTGCCGATCATCCCGCCGACGATGAGCTGGTAGTCGCCACCCTGACGGGCGTCCGAGAACTCCTGCCACTGCACGGTCGAGGCGTTGATCTTGATGCCGGCGGCCTCCGCCTGCTCCGCGATCAGCTTCGCCGCGTCGTTGTAGTCGGTCCAGCCGTCGACCGAGGTGAGGGTGAGCTCGACGGGCGTGCCGTCCTTCTCGTAGATGCCGTCCGAGCCCTTGGTGTACCCCGCGGCCTCGAGGATCTTCCCGGCTTCGGCGGCGTTCGCCTCCTGCGGGCTCCATTCGTTGGCGGAGTCGACGACCCACTTCTCGTCACGCGGGAGGAGCGCGTAGGTCGGGGAGATCTCGCCCGTCAGGTCGACGAACGCCTTCTCCTTGATCGTGCCGCGATCGATCGCCGCGTTGAGGGCCTGACGCACCGCGACGTCGGTCTGCGGTCCGGCGCAGCCGAGGTCGGCGTTCGAGCACGTGTAGAGCACGGTCGGGTCCTGCGGGGTGTTGACCCACTCGATCGCCCCGTTCGAGGTGACGTCGTCCGGGTTCGGGATGAACATGCCGGTCCAGTCGAGCTTGCCCGCCGCGAGCAGATCCTGCGCGGTCTGGTTGTTGTCGACGGCGATGTACTGGACCTTCTTCACGCCCAGGTCGTCCGCGTCGCGGAAGTTCTCGTTCGCGACGAGCGTGTACGACTCGCTGGTCGTCTTGTCGACCACGTAGGGGCCGGATCCGACCGGGTCCTCGTTGGCGAAGTTCGCGTAGTCGGTGACGTCCTTCCACACGTGCTCGGGGAGGATGTAGGTCGAGCCGAGACGCTGGAACTCGGTCGTGTACTGCGCGCTCGAGTAGGTCAGGACCACGGTCGTGTCGTCGGTCGCCTCGGCCGAGACCAGGCCGTTGCCGTCGGGGTTGTTGCCGTCGTACAGGAACGAGAACGCGACGTCCTCGGCAGTGAGCGCTTCGCCGTCGCTCCACTTCAGATCGGGCTTCAGGGTGACCGTGATCACCGTGCCGTCCTCGTTGTACTCGTACGAGTCGCCGATCAGGCCGACGGGCTCGGAGTCCGCGGTCTTGTTGAAGAAGAACAGCGGCTCGAGGATCGGACCGAGCGCTCCGTGGAGCACGGTCGGTGCGAACGGGTTGTAGTTCGCCGTGATGGGGGTCTGGCTGCCGGCCCACACGCGAAGGGCGCGGTCGCCGTCGGCGCTGCCCCCGTCGCTGCCGCCGGCGCCACAGGCCGTCAGGCCCAGAGCGAGGACGGATGCCCCCGCCACAGCGGTGAGCGCGATCCCGCGCTTTCCGTTACGGATCATTCTCTTGTTTCCTCTCGGTGCTGCACTGCAGGAGGGATGGAGCCGGACCCCGGGCAGGAGTCCGCACGAATCCCGACGATGGGATTTGTTAGGACAGTAACCTAACAAATCCGCCGCCGGGCGACAAGAGCCGCGATCGCGGAGAGATAACGTTTCGGCCTCGACCTCGAGCGCGTCACATGCGTGCACTAAAGGTCCGCGTGACTATAAGATGGCCTTCGGAGGTTAAGGTGCCAATGACTCAAAGTAGCGGGATCGATGTGGCCGTCTCGACGGTCATCCTCACGCTCCGGCGCGACGCGACGGGCGATCCGGTGCTCGCGCTGCCGCTCGTGCTGCGCACACGCGAGCCGTTCGCCGGGCAGTGGGCCCTCCCCGGCGGGTGGCTCACGACATCCGAGTCCCCCGTGGACGCCGCGGCCCGCACACTCGCGGAGACGACGGGCCTCACCCCCAGCTACCTCGAGCAGCTCTATGCGTTCGGAGCCGTGGACCGCTCCCCCACCCGGGTCGTGTCGATCGTGTACTGGGCGCTGCTCAGACAGGACGACGTCGACGCGCAGAGCTCGGCTCATCGGGCTACCGGCCGAGCGCCCGAGAACGTCCGCTGGTTCGACCTCGCCGACCTGCCGCCCCTCGCGTTCGATCACGCGAAGATCGTGGACTACGCCCTCTGGCGACTGCGGAACAAGGTCGGCTACAGCCGGGTCGCGCACGGCTTCCTCCCCACCGAGTTCACGCTCGCCGAGCTCCGTGAGGCGTACGAGGCCATCCTCGGCCGCCAGCTCGACCCCGCGAACTTCCGCCGCCAGGTGGAGTCCGCCGACAGCATCCGCCCCACCGACGGCTTCCGCACCGGCAGCCACCGCCCCGCCCGCCTGTATCGCCACAACACCGATGTCGAGCTCGCCGATCACGGCCCGCTCGGACCCGAGGAAACGAGCATCCGATGAGCATCACCTTCGTTCCGACCCCGGCCGTCCCCGCCCTCGACGCCTCCGTCGATCACGCGATCCAGTCGATCGTGACCGGCGCCTCGACGGACGAGACGTGCACCACGGACCTCGCACTGGGCCCGTGGGACTTCGACACCCGCCCCGGCTACGGCCCCGGCTCGTCCATGGGCGACGTGATCCCGACCGGCGCGCCGCGTCAGGGCGAGCTGCCCGCCGCGTACCGCGACGCCGACGAGGACGAGCTCGATCGGCGCATCCGCGCCGCGAAGGCCGCACTCGGCGACCGCGCGGTCATCCTCGGCCACTTCTACCAGCGCGAGGAGGTCGTCCGGCACGCGGACTACGTCGGCGACTCGTTCCAGCTCGCCACGGCGGCGAAGGGACGACCGGATGCCGAGGCGATCGTGTTCTGCGGCGTGCACTTCATGGCCGAGACCGCGGATCTGCTCTCCGGCCCGGAACAGGCCGTGATCCTGCCGAACCTCGCCGCCGGATGCTCGATGGCCGACATGGCCGACATCGACCAGGTCGAGGACTGCTGGGAGCAGCTCGCCGACGTGCTGGGCGACCTCGACACCCCCGACGCGGACGGCCTGGTTCCCGTCATCCCCGTGACATACATGAACTCCTCCGCGGCGATCAAGGGATTCGTGGGGCGGCACGGCGGCATCGTCTGCACCTCCTCGAACGCCGAGACCGTGCTCGAGTGGGCCTTCGAGCGCGGTCGCCGTGTGCTGTTCTTCCCCGACCAGCACCTGGGTCGCAACACGGCGAAGGCCATGGGCGTCCCGCTCGAGCAGATGCCGATGTGGAACCCGCGGAAGCCGCTGGGCGGCTCCGCGGCGAACGAGCTCGTCGACTCCCGCGTGATCCTGTGGCACGGTTTCTGCTCGGTGCACCGCCGGTTCACGGTGGCGCAGATCGACCAGGCCCGCGCCGAGCACCCCGGAGTGCGCGTGATCGTGCATCCGGAGTGCCCGATGGACGTCGTGGATGCCGCGGACGAGGCGGGCTCGACCGACTACATCCGCCGCGCGATCGCCGGAGCGACCGAGCCGACGACCTTCGCGATCGGCACCGAGATCAACCTCGTGCGGAGGCTCGCGGCACAGTTCCCGCAGCACGAGATCTTCTGTCTCGACCCCGTCGTCTGCCCCTGCTCGACCATGTATCGCATCCACCCCGGGTACCTCGCGTGGGTGCTCGAGGAGCTCGTGGCCGGCCGCACGCCCAACCGCATCACCGTGGCCCCGGATGTGGCGGACCCTGCGCGCGTGGCGCTGGAGCGGATGCTCGCCGCGAAGCCGCCCGTGGTGGCAGGCGCGCGATGAACGTCGTCGTAGTCGGCTCGGGAATCGCGGGGCTGACCGCCGCGCTGCACGCCGACGAGGCGGGCCACGCGGTGACGCTGGTGACGAAGGGGACGCTCGGCGACGGCTGCACCGCCCTCGCTCAGGGCGGCGTCGCCGGCGTCTACGGCATCGGCGACTCGGCCGCACAGCACGCGGCCGACACGATCGCCGCGGGCGCCGGGCTGTCGGATGCGGCGGCGGTGGACGTGCTCGTGGACGACGCCGCCGACCGCATCGCCGAACTCATCCGGCGGGGTGTGGCCTTCGACCGGTCCTCTGACGGGAAGCTTCTGCTCGGCCGGGAGGCGGCGCACAGCCACGCCAGGATCGTGCACGCGGGCGGCGATGCGACCGGGGCCGCGATCGCCCGTGCGCTCGCGGCGGCGGTGCGCGCGACATCGATCGAGGTGTGGGAATCGGCGTTCCTGCAGGATCTGCTCGTCTCGGACGGGACCGTGCGGGGCGTGCGGGTTCGCATCGACGGCCAGACCGTCGAGCTGCAGGGCGACGCGGTCGTCCTCGCCACGGGCGGAGCCGGCCAGCTGTACGCGCACACGACGAATCCGTCCGGTGCGACGGGCGACGGCATCGCGGCGGCGCTGCGCGCCGGCGCGGAAGTGGCCGACCTCGAGTTCGTGCAGTTCCACCCGACCGTCCTCGCGCAGGGCCCGGCCTTCCTGATCTCGGAGGCGGTGCGGGGCGAAGGGGCGACGCTGATCGACGACGACGGGCGCCGGTTCGTGTTCGACATCCACCCGGACGGCGAGCTCGCACCGCGCGACGTCGTGTCGCGGGCGATCGCCCGTCAGGCGGCTCTCCAGGGCTCCCCCGTCCGACTCGACGCGACGATGCTCGGAGCTCAGACGCTCGCGCGGCGGTTCCCGACGATCGACGGGGTGACCCGTGAGCGGGGCCTGGACTGGGCGGCGCAGCCGATCCCCGTCACCCCCGCCGCGCACTACCTGACGGGCGGTGTCGTGACCGACCTCGACGGCCGCACCACGATCCCCGGGCTGTTCGCGGTCGGCGAGGTCGCCCGCACCGGCGTCCACGGCGCGAACCGCCTCGCGTCGAACTCCCTGCTGGAGGGCGCGGTGTTCGGCGCTCGCGCCGCGGCGGCGCTCGGGCGTCCGTGGACCGCATCCCCCGCACTCCCGCGTCCGGCCATCCCCGTGCGCGCCACCGCGGCCCCGTCCGCTCCCTTCTCCCGCGCCGCCCTGCAGCAGCTGATGTGGGACGAGGTGGGACTCCTGCGCTCGCACGACGGACTCGTCACAGCGGTCGAGACCACGCACGGCTGGCTCGCGAGCCTGCCCGATCCGACTTCCATCGCAGACCTCGAGGACGCCGCGCTGCTGCAGGTCGCGGAGGCGACGGCATCCGCAGCCCTCGCCCGCACCGGATCCGTCGGCGCGCACTTCCTCACACCTGCCACCGCACCCCTCCTGGGGACCGTCTGATGCTCACCCCCGCCCTCATCTCCCGCGTGGTCGGCGCAGCCCTCGAGGAGGACGCCCCGTGGGGCGATCTCACCAGCGCCACCCTGCTGCCGAGCGACGCGACGGCGACGGCCGACCTCGTCGCCCGTGAAGCCGGCGTCTTCAGCGGCGGAGAGGTCTTCGCCGCCGCCTTCGCCCTCACGGATCCCGCGGTCGTGGTGGACGTCCACGTCGGGGACGGCGACGAGTTCGCGCCCGGCGACGTCCTCGCCTCGGTCTCCGGCAGCGCGCGGAGCATCCTCACGGCCGAGCGCATCGCCCTCAACTACACCCAGCGGATGAGCGGCATCGCCACCGTGACGGCCGCCTACGTCCACGCCGTCGAGGGCGCGGTGGCGCGCATCGCGGACACCCGGAAGACGACCCCGGGGCTCCGCGCCTTCGAGCGCCATGCCGTGCGCTCGGGCGGCGGGTCCAACCACCGATTCTCGCTCTCCGATGCCGTGATGGCGAAGGACAACCACCTCGCGGTGCTGCAGCGCTCGGGCGTGGATCTCGCGAGCGCACTCCGCGAGGCGCTCGCGCGGCTGCCGCACACGACCCACGTGGTCGTCGAGGTCGACGCGCTCGACCAGATCCCGGCAGTGCTCGACGGCGGCGCGCACACCGTCCTCCTCGACAACTTCTCGCTCGACGACCTCCGCGCAGGGGTGGCTCTGATCGGCGGTCGTGCACAGGTCGAGGCGTCGGGCGGCGTGAGCCTCGAGACCGTCGCGGCCATCGCGGCGACGGGCGTCGACGTCATCTCGGTCGGTGCGCTCACGCACTCGGCGCGCGCGCTGGATCTCGGCCTGGACGTCCGGATCGACTGACGGATGCTGTACCTCGACCACGCGGCGACCTCGCCCGTCCGCCCCGAGGTGTGGGAGGCGATGCGCCCGTACCTCACCGGGGTGTTCGGCAATCCGTCGAGCCATCACTCGGTCGGAGAGGCCGCGGCGAGCGCGCTCGACCATGCCCGTGCACGGGTGGCTCGTCACCTCGGCATGCGCACGGGCGACGTGATCTTCACCGCCGGCGGCACCGAGGCCAACAACCTCGGGGTCAAGGGCATCGTGCTCGCGGCTCTCGAACGCGGACGCCGACACGTGGTCCTCTCCCCCATCGAGCACGAGTCACTGCTCGAGTCGGTCGACTATCTCCGGCGCTTCCACGGCGTCGAGGCCACCATGCTCCCGGTCGATGCGCGAGGTCGCATCTCGGCGGATGCGGTGCGTGCCGCGATCCGCGACGACACCGCTCTCGTGGCGCTCGGCCACGCGAACAACGAGATCGGCACCGTGCAGGACATCCCGGCCGTGGCCGAGGCCATCAGAGACACGCGGGTCCCCCTGCTCGTCGACGCCGTGCAGTCGGCCGGCTGGCTGTCGCTCGCGGGTCTGGGCGCCGACGCGGTCTCCCTCGCCGGACACAAGCTGGGCACCCCGAAAGGCATCGGTGCGCTCGGCGTGCGGGGTCGCGTGCCGCTCGAGCCGCTGTTACACGGTGGCGGCCAGGAGCGCGGCCGACGGTCGGGCACCGAGGATGTGGCGGGAGCCGTCGCCCTCGCCGCGGCGCTCGATCTCGCCGAATCCGAACGCGATGCCCTCACCGCGCGACTGAAGGAGGAGACAGGGCGGTTCATGCGAGGGGTGCTCGCCGCGGTGCCCCAGGCGGCGGTCACCGGCGATCCGGTCGACCGGCTGCCGGCGACCGCGAGCTTCACGTTCCGCGGC